>NZ_CP050265.1:609285-913928 GCF_011765465.1 Erythrobacter sp.
CGTCGTCCCGAGAAGCGGGAAATCCTGCCCGATCCGAAGTTCAAGGATCAGGTGCTCTCGAAGTTCATGAACAACCTCATGCTCGACGGGAAGAAGGCCGTTGCCGAGAAGATCGTCTATGGCGCGCTCGATACGGTCGAGGCCAAGGCCAAGGCCGATCCGGTGCAGCTTTTCCACGAAGCGCTCAACAACGTGAAGCCGCAGGTCGAGGTGCGCAGCCGCCGCGTCGGCGGTGCGACCTACCAGGTGCCGGTCGAGGTGCGTCCCGAGCGTGCCCAGGCGCTCGCGATCCGCTGGCTAATCTCGGCCGCGCGCGGGCGTCCGGAAACGACGATGGCCGCGCGGCTTTCGGGCGAGCTGCTCGATGCGGCGAACAATCGCGGCAATGCGGTCAAGAAGCGCGAGGACACGCACCGCATGGCCGACGCGAACCGCGCGTTCTCGCATTACCGCTGGTAGGCGAGCCGTGCGGGCGCTGGGACGGGGGCTGTCGATAAAGGCCGCGCCCGTCTTATCGCCGTCACATTAATCCCTATATGGGGCGCGCTTGGACCGAGGCGGGTCCGGCACGGGCTGTAGGAAACAGGCCGGGCGCTCCACCAAAACCGAGGAAACCACCATGGCACGCAGCCATCCGATCGAACGCTACCGCAATATCGGTATCATGGCGCATATCGACGCCGGCAAGACCACCACGACCGAGCGGATCCTTTATTACACCGGCAAGTCCTACAAGATCGGCGAGGTCCACGACGGCGCCGCGACCATGGACTGGATGGAGCAGGAGCAGGAACGCGGCATCACCATCACCTCGGCCGCGACCACGACCTTCTGGCGCGCCGATGACGGCCAGGGCGAAGAGCACCGCATCAACATCATCGACACCCCCGGCCACGTCGACTTCACGATCGAAGTCGAGCGCTCGCTGCGCGTGCTCGACGGTGCCGTCGCAGTATTCGACGGTGTCGCCGGTGTGGAACCGCAGTCTGAAACCGTGTGGCGCCAGGCGGACAAGTACAAGGTTCCGCGGATGTGCTTCATCAACAAGCTCGACCGCACCGGGGCCGACTTCTACTACTGCGTCCAGTCGATCATCGATCGCCTCGGCGCGACCCCGCTGGTGCTCTACCTGCCGATCGGTGCGGAGAGCGACCTCCAGGGCGTCGTCGACCTCGTCAACAATCGCGGGATCGTGTGGGAGTCCGAAGGTCTCGGCGCGAAGTTCAACTATGTCGACATTCCCGACGACCTGAAGGACAAGGCCGCCGAATACCGCGAGAAGCTCATCGAGACCGCCGTCGAACAGGACGACGATGTCATGATGGAGTACCTCGAGGGCAACGAACCCGACGTGGCCACGCTCAAGCGGCTCATCCGCAAGGGCACGATGGCGCGCGCCTTCGTCCCCGTCCTGTGCGGCTCGGCGTTCAAGAACAAGGGCGTCCAGCCCCTGCTCGACGCGGTGATCGACTATATGCCTTCGCCGATCGACGTTCCCCCGATCGAAGGCGTCCTGCCCGACAGCGAGGAGAAGGCGACCCGCCCGTCCTCGGACGACGAGCCCTTCGCCGCGCTCGCGTTCAAGATCATGAACGACCCCTTCGTCGGCTCGCTCACCTTCACCCGGATCTATTCGGGCAAGCTGTCGAAGGGCAGCGTGCTCAACTCGGTCAAGGACAAGAAGGAAAAGATCGGGCGAATGCTGCTCATGCACTCGAACAACCGCGAGGACATCGAGGAAGCCTTCGCCGGCGACATCGTCGCCATCGCGGGCCTCAAGGAAACGACCACCGGCGATACGCTGTGCGCATCGTCGGCTCCGATCATCCTCGAACGGATGGAATTCCCCGATCCGGTGATCGAGCTTTCGGTCGAACCCAAGACCAAGGCCGACCAGGAGAAGATGGGCGTCGCGCTCAATCGTCTCGCGGCCGAGGACCCGTCCTTCCGCGTCTCGACCGATCACGAATCCGGCCAGACCATCATCAAGGGCATGGGCGAGCTTCACCTCGACATTCTGGTCGACCGCATGAAGCGCGAATTCAAGGTCGAGGCCAATGTCGGCGCGCCGCAGGTGGCCTATCGCGAATCACTCGCGAAGGAAGTCGAGATCACCTACACCCACAAGAAGCAGTCGGGTGGTTCGGGCCAGTTCGGCGAAGCCAAGGTCGTCGTCACCCCGGGTGAACGCGGCCAGGGCATCATCTTCGAGGACGAGATCAAGGGCGGCAACATCCCGCGCGAATACATCCCGTCCGTGGAGAAGGGCATGCGCGAGCAGGCCGAAAGCGGCCACCTTGTCGGCTTCCCGATCATCGACTTCACGATCCGCCTCGTGGACGGCAAGTATCACGACGTCGACTCCTCGACCGTCGCGTTCGAGATCACCGGTCGCGGTGCGATGCGCGAAGCGGCTCAGAAGGCCGGGATCAAGCTGCTCGAGCCGATCATGAAGGTCGAGGTCGTGACGCCCGAGGATTACCTCGGCGACGTGATCGGTGACCTCAACAGCCGCCGCGGCCAGATCCAGGGCACCGACAGCCGGGGCAACGCCCAGGTCGTCGAGGCGCACGTGCCCCTCGCCAACATGTTCGGCTACGTCAACGAACTGCGCTCGTTCACCCAGGGCCGCGCGCAGTACACGATGCAGTTCTCGCATTACGACGAAGTCCCGGCGAACGTCGCGCAGGAGGTCAAGGAGAAGCTTGCCTAAGCGGCAAAGCAAGGCTAGGGGCGGCGCCTGTTTCGAGCGGGCCCGCCCTTTCTCCCGCTAAGAAATCATCTCAAGAGAAGGTACAAACGAGAAATGGCGAAGGAAAAATTTGAGCGGAACAAGCCGCACTGCAACATCGGCACGATCGGTCACGTCGACCACGGCAAGACCACGCTGACCGCGGCGATCACCAAGGTCATGGCGGAAGTCTATGGCGGCGCGGCCGTCGATTTCGCCAACATCGACAAGGCTCCCGAAGAGCGCGAGCGCGGCATCACCATTTCGACCGCGCACGTCGAATACGAGACCGAAAAGCGTCACTACGCCCACGTCGACTGCCCGGGCCACGCCGACTATGTCAAGAACATGATCACCGGCGCGGCGCAGATGGACGGTGCGATCCTCGTCGTGAACGCCGCCGACGGCCCCATGCCGCAGACCCGCGAGCACATCCTGCTCGCCCGTCAGGTCGGCGTGCCGGCGCTGGTCGTCTACCTCAACAAGGTCGACCAGGTCGATGACGAGGAAATCCTCGAACTCGTCGAGCTCGAAGTGCGCGAACTGCTCTCGAACTACGACTTCGACGGCGACAACATTCCGATCATCAAGGGCTCGGCTCTCGCCGCCCTCGAAGGTCGCGACGACGAGATCGGCAAGAACTCGATCATCGAGCTGATGAATGCCGTCGACGAGCATATCCCGCAGCCCGACCGTCCGGTCGACAAGGACTTCCTGATGCCGATCGAGGACGTGTTCTCGATCTCGGGTCGCGGCACCGTCGTCACCGGCCGTGTCGAAACCGGCATCGTGAAGGTCGGCGACGAAGTCGAGATCGTCGGCATCAAGGACACCACCAAGACGACGGTCACCGGCGTCGAGATGTTCCGCAAGCTGCTCGACTCGGGCGAAGCCGGCGACAACATCGGTGCGCTGATCCGCGGCGTCGGCCGTGACGAGGTGGAGCGTGGCCAGGTCCTCGCCAAGCCCGGTTCGGTCACCCCGCACACCGAATTCAGCGCCGAAGTCTACGTGCTGTCGAAGGACGAAGGCGGCCGTCACACGCCGTTCTTCGCCAACTACCGCCCGCAGTTCTACTTCCGCACCACCGACGTGACCGGCGAAGTGATCCTTCCCGAAGGCACCGAGATGGTCATGCCGGGCGACAACGTCACGATCGGCGTCAAGCTCATTGCCCCGATCGCCATGGACGAAGGTCTGCGCTTCGCGATCCGCGAAGGCGGCCGCACGGTCGGCTCGGGCGTGGTCTCGAAGATCACCAAGTAAGCCGTTTGCCCCGCAAGGGGTGACGCGAGAAAATGGGGCCCGGTTTCCTTCAGGGGGAGCCGGGCCCCAATTTATGGAAGCTCCTTTCGCGCGCGTCCGGGCGAGCGGGGGAGACCAATCGCGGCTTCGCGTAAATTCGGTGACAGAAGGGGGCTTGCGCTCCAACCTTCGTCTCCGTATACGCGCGCCATCGCTGCCGGATTCGTTTCGGCTGCAACGAAATTCAACAAGGCCGCCCGTTCCGGGAAACCGGGCTCAAGCGGGGCGGGCCTTTTATTTTTGGGGTGTGACCCTTTCGGGAAGCGCTCCCTGGCTCTTTCGCATCGGTAGTAGGACATGGAAGCACAGAATATCCGCATTCGCCTCAAGGCGTTCGACCACCGCGTTCTCGACCAGGCCACTGGCGAGATTGCCGAGACCGCTCGGCGCACGGGTGCTCTTATTCGTGGTCCCATTCCCCTGCCGACGCGTATCGAGAAGTTCACCGTGAACCGCGGCCCGCACATCGACAAGAAGTCGCGCGAGCAGTTCGAGGTGCGCACCTACAAGCGGCTGCTCGACATCGTGCAGCCCAACGCCCAGACGGTCGATGCTCTTATGAAGCTCGACCTTGCTGCGGGTGTGAACGTCGAGATCAAGCTGGCGTAAGCCGTTTGTCTCCCGTCCGTCCGGCCGGACGCTAAACGGGCCGGAAGGTTTCAGGGGCTCCAACGGCCCCGCCGCTCCTTCAGGGATCGGCAAGACATTGGGATACCGCCGGCTTGAGCCGGGCTGCGTCCTCCGTCTCGCTCGCAGCGGCCCATGTGGTCGTCGCGCGCAAATCAGCCCGGACGGGGCGATGCATCGAAAAATCGGGCTGGCAAGCACCTGGGGATGGTCCCCTTGTGCCTCTGTTTAGGAGTCTATGACGATGCGCACCGGCGTGATCGCAAAGAAAGTCGGGATGACCCGCCTCTTCCAGGAGGACGGTCGGCACGTGCCGGTCACCGTTCTCGCGCTGGAAGACTGTCAGGTCGTCTCGCACCGCACCGCTGACCGCGACGGCTATTTCGCCGTCCAGCTCGGCGCGGGCGAAGCGAAGCAGAAGAACGTGGCCAAGCCGCAGCGCGAGCATTTCGCGAAAGCGGGCGTGGGCCTCAAGAAGCGGACCGCGGAATTCCGGGTCGAAGGCGAAGACGGCCTCGTGCCGGTCGGCGCGCAGATCAGCGCGGACCACTTCGTCGCCGGCCAGAAGGTCGACATCACCGGCCACACGCAGGGCAAGGGCTTTGCGGGCGCGATGAAGCGCTGGGGCTTCGGTGGCCTTCGTGCCAGCCACGGCGTGTCGATCTCGCACCGCTCGCACGGTTCGACCGGTCAGAACCAGGATCCGGGCAAGGTTTTCAAGGGCAAGAAGATGGCGGGCCACATGGGCGACCGCCAGCGCACCCAGATGAACCTCGAGATCGTCCGCACCGATGCCGAGCGCGGCCTTCTTTTCGTCAAGGGTTCGGTCCCCGGCGCGAAGAACGGCTGGCTGCTGGTCCGCGATGCGATCAAGCTGCCGCTTCCCGAAGGCGCCCCGTTCCCCGGTGCGATCCTCGAGACCGCCGCCCCGCAGAACGATGAACCCGCTGCCGAGGCGCAGGTCGACGAGACCGCGGTCGAGGCGGCTGTCGACACTCCCGCGCCCGAAGCCAACGCTCCGGCCGGCGACGAAAGCAAGGAAGACTGAGCCATGAAGGTGAAGGTCCAGAAAATCGACGGGAAAGCGTCCGGCGACATCGAACTCAACGATGACGTCTTCGGCGTGACCCCGCGTGCCGACATCCTGCACCGGGTCGTGACCTGGCAGCTGGAGAACCGCCGCGGCACCGCCCGCCCGACGCGTGAGCGTGCGGACGTGGCGCGCACCGGCAAGAAGTTCGTCCGCCAGAAGGGTTCGGGCGGCGCTCGCCACGGCGACCGCAAGGCTCCGATCTTCATCGGCGGCGGCAAGGCGCACGGCGCGCGCAAGCGTGACTTCGAGCAGTCGCTCAACAAGAAGATCCGCGCGCTCGGCCTCAAGATGGCGCTTTCGACCAAGGCGAAGGACGGCCTCGTCGTCGTCGACAGCCTCGAACTGGCCGAAGCCAAGACGAAGGTTCTCAAGGGGCATTTCGCCAAGGCGGGCCTCAATGGCAAGGTGCTGGTGATCGACGGCGATGCCGTGAACGACGGCTTCAAGAAGGCTGCCGGCAACATCCCGGGCGTCAACGTGCTCCCGGCGATGGGTGCCAATGTCTACGACATCCTCAACCACGACACGCTCGTCCTGACCAAGGACGCTGTCGCCAAGCTGGAGGCGCGCTTCAATGGCTAAGAAGAGCGAGATCGATGCGCGTCACTACGACGTGATCCTGGCGCCGCACATCACCGAGAAGTCGACCCTGGCTTCTGAGAACAACGCGGTCGTCTTCCGCGTGGCGAACGATGCGACCAAGCCGCAGATCAAGGAGGCGGTCGAGGCGGTCTACGACAAGAAGGTCGTCGCGGTGAACACCATCGTCACCAAGGGCAAGTCGAAGCGCTGGCGGGGCAAGCCCTACAAGCGTTCGGACTTCAAGAAGGCTGTCGTCACCCTCGCCGAAGGCGAGATGATCGACATCACCAGCGGTATCTGAGGCGGACCAAAGAAATGGCACTCAAGAACTACAAACCGACAAGCCCGGCGCGCCGCGGCCTCATCCTGATCGACAAGACGCAGCTCTGGAAGGGCAAGCCGGTCAAGTCGCTCACCGAGGGCAAGCGCAAGACCGGGGGCCGCAACAACAAGGGCCACGTCACCAGCCGCGGCATCGGCGGCGGCAACAAGCAGCGCTATCGCATCGTCGATTTCAAGCGCCGCAAGTGGGACGTTCCCGCGACGGTCGAGCGGATCGAATACGACCCGAACCGGACCGCCTTCATCGCGCTCGTCAAGTACGAGGACGGTGAGCAGGCCTACATCCTCGCGCCGCAGCGTCTCGCCGTGGGCGACACGGTCGTCGCGGGCGAGAAGACCGACACCAAGCCGGGCAACGCCATGCTGCTCGGCCAGATGCCGGTCGGTACGATCTGCCACAATGTCGAGATGAAGCCGGGCAAGGGCGGCCAGATCGCCCGTTCGGCGGGCGCCTACGTCCAGCTCGTCGGTCGCGACCGCGGCATGGTCATCGTGCGCCTCAACTCGGGCGAACAGCGTTACCTGCGCGCCGATTGCATGGGGACGGTCGGAGCGGTTTCGAACCCCGACAATCAGAACCAGAATTTCGGCAAGGCCGGTCGCAGCCGCTGGAAGGGCCGTCGCCCGCTGACCCGCGGCGTCGCCAAGAACCCGGTGGACCACCCGCACGGTGGTGGTGAAGGCCGCACCAGCGGTGGCCGTCACCCGGTCACTCCCTGGGGCAAGCCGACCAAGGGCGCGCGCACGCGCAACAACAAGCAGACGGACAAGATGATCATCCGTTCGCGTCACGCGAAGAAGAAGAGGTAAGGCACGATGGCACGTTCCGTCTGGAAAGGTCCGTTCGTCGAACTCAGCCTGCTCAAGAAGGCCGAGGCAGCTCAGGATGCCGGTGGCGGCAAGCCGATCAAGACCTGGTCGCGTCGCTCCACCATCCTGCCTCAGTTCGTCGGGCTGACGTTCAACGTCTATAACGGGCACAAGTTCATCCCCGTCTCGGTTTCCGAAGAGATGGTCGGTCACAAGCTCGGTGAATTCGCGCCCACGCGCACGTTCCCGGGCCACGCCGCCGACAAGAAGGGCAAGCGATAATGGGCAAGGCAAAGGCACCCCGCCGCGTCGGCGAAAACGAAGCGCTGGCCGTCGGCACCACGATCCGTGGTTCGGCGCAGAAGCTGAACCTCGTCGCTGAACTGATCCGCGGCAAGAAGGCCGAAGAGGCTCTCAACATCCTCGAATTCTCCAAGAAGGGGATGGCGAAGGACGCGAAGAAGGTGCTCGCCTCGGCGATCGCCAACGCGGAGAACAACCACAATCTCGACGTCGACGCGCTGGTCGTGGCGGAAGCTTCGGTCGGCAAGTCGATCACCATGAAGCGGTTCCACACGCGCGGCCGCGGCAAGTCGACCCGGATCCTGAAGCCCTTCAGCCGGCTTCGCATCGTCGTGCGCGAACAGGAAGAGGCGTAAACCATGGGCCAGAAGAGTAATCCGATCGGTCTGCGCCTGCAGATCAACCGCACCTGGGACAGCCGCTGGTACGCCGAAGGGCGTGACTATGCGGGGCTGCTCAAGGAAGACATCGAGATGCGCAAGTACATCCTCGAGAGCCTGCCGCAGGCAGCGATCTCGAAGGTGGTGATCGAGCGTCCGGCCAAGCTGTGCCGCGTGTCGATCTATGCCGCGCGTCCGGGCGTCATCATCGGCAAGAAGGGCGCCGACATCGAGAAGCTGCGCGCCAAGCTCGCCGGCATGACCGAAAGCGAAGTGAAGCTGAACATCGTTGAAATCCGCAAGCCGGAAATCGACGCCAAGCTCGTCGCTCAGGGCATCGCCGACCAGCTGGTCCGCCGCGTGGCGTTCCGCCGGGCTATGAAGCGAGCGATGCAGTCGGCCATGCGTCTCGGCGCGGAAGGCATTCGCATCGTGTGCGGCGGCCGTCTGGGCGGCGCGGAAATCGCCCGCGTCGAGCAGTATCGCGAAGGCCGTGTGCCGCTTCACACGCTGCGCGCCAACATCGACTATGCCGAGACCGAGGCGCTCACCGCCTACGGGATCATCGGGATCAAGGTGTGGATCTTCAAGGGCGAGATCCTCGGCCACGATCCGACCGCGCAGGACCGTCTGATGATGGAATCGCAGACTTCGGGGGTTCGTCCGGCGCGCTGAGGCGCACGGGCGACCAGATAGGTAAGAGACAATGCTGCAACCGAAGAAAACCAAGTATCGCAAGGCTTTCAAGGGCAAGATCAAGGGCGAGGCCAAGGGTGGCACCACCCTGAACTTCGGCTCCTATGGCCTCAAGGCTCTGGAGCCCGAGCGGATCACTGCTCGCCAGATCGAGGCCGCGCGCCGTGCGATCACCCGCCACATCAAGCGTCAGGGCCGCCTCTGGATCCGCGTCTTCCCCGACGTGCCGGTATCCAAGAAGCCCGCCGAAGTCCGTCAGGGCAAGGGCAAGGGCTCGGTCGAATACTGGGCCGCGCGCGTGAAGCCGGGCCGGATCCTGTTCGAGCTCGACGGTGTGCCCGGGCCGCTCGCCGCATCGGCTTTCGAGCGCGCCGCGATGAAGCTTCCGATCAAGACCAAGGTCGTCGGCCGCTTTGGCGACACCTCGCACCTGGGAGGCGAATAATGGCCGCCAACACGACCACCATCGAAGACCTGCGCGCCAAGACCGACGACCAGCTCATCGCCGAGCTGACCGAGCTCAAGCGCGAGCAGTTCAACCTGCGCTTCCAGGCGGCGACGAACCAGCTCGAGAACCCGGCGCGGATCCGCGAGGTGCGTCGCACCATCGCCAAGATCAAGACGCTGCAGAGCGAGCGCGCCAAGAGCGCGGACGCAAAGGCTTAAGGAGCAGACAATGCCGAAACGTATCCTGATCGGGACTGTCACCTCCGACAAGACCGACAAGACCGTGACCGTGAAGGTCGAACGCAAGGTGAAGCACCCGCTCTACGGGAAGATCATCCGTCGTTCGAAGAACTATCACGCTCACGACGAGAACAACGAATACAGCGTCGGCGACGTCGTGCGGATCGAGGAATGCCGCCCGATGTCGAAGACGAAGACCTGGCGCGTCAAGGACCAGGTCGTCTCCGGCGGCACCCAGGCGATCGAGGCGGATCTCGACGTCGAAGCCGCGGGCAACTGAGAAACAGACGTAAACGGAACTGCCGGGCTCCAGTCGAATTGGGCGTCCCGGCAAGCCAGTGAGAAGGAACCGGATCGATGATCCAGATGCAATCCAATCTCGACGTCGCGGACAACAGCGGCGCGAAGCGCGTCCAGTGCATCAAGGTGCTGGGCGGGTCGAAGCGTCGCTTTGCCTCCGTCGGCGACGTGATCGTGGTCTCCGTCAAGGAGGCCCAGCCGCGGGCCAAGGTCAAGAAGGGCGACGTTCACCGCGCGGTGATCGTGCGCACCAAGAAGGACGTGCGCCGTCCCGACGGTAGCGTGATCCGCTTCGACAGCAACGCCGCGGTTCTCGTCAACAAGAGCGAGGAGCCGATCGGCACCCGCATCTTCGGCCCCGTCGTGCGTGAACTGCGCGGCCGCGGCTTCATGAAGATCATTTCGCTCGCCCCGGAGGTGCTTTGATCATGGCATCCGCAAAGATCCGCAAGGGTGACAGCGTCGTCGTGCTTTCGGGCAAGGACAAGGGCCGCACCGGCACGGTCGCCCAGGTTCTGCCCAAGGAAGGCAAGGTCGTCGTCGAGGGCGTCAATGTCGTCGCCCGTCACCGCAAGCCGAGCCAGCAGAATCCGCAGGGTGGCATCGACCGGTTCCCGGCCCCGATGCACATCTCGAAGGTCGCGCTGGCCGATCCCAAGGACGGCAAGCCCACCCGCGTCCGCTTCGAGGAGAAGGACGGCAAGAAGGTGCGCGTCGCCGTGAAGAGTGGGGAGACCATCGATGGCTGATTACACGCCGCGCCTGCGCAAGAAGTACGACGAGGAAATCGTCAAGGCGATGACCGAGAAGTTCGGTTACAAGAACCGGCTCGAAGTCCCCAAGCTCGAGAAGATCACGCTCAACATGGGCGTGGGCGAGGCGAGCCAGGACAAGAAGAAGGTTCAGACCGCCGCCGAGGAAATGGCTCTGATCGCAGGGCAAAAGCCGGTCATCACCAAGGCCAAGAAGTCGATCGCCCAGTTCAAGCTGCGCGAAGGCATGCCGATCGGCTGCAAGGTCACCCTGCGCCGCGAACGTATGTACGAATTCCTCGATCGTCTGGTGACCGTGGCCATGCCGCGCATCCGCGACTTCCGCGGGCTCAACGCGCGTTCGTTCGACGGGCGCGGCAATTACGCGATGGGTCTCAAGGAACAGATCGTGTTCCCCGAGATCAGCTACGACAAGATCGAGAAGGTGCGGGGGATGGACATCATCGTGACCACCACCGCCAAGACCGACGAAGAGGCGCGCGAGCTGCTGCGCCTGTTCGGCTTCCCCTTCCAGGGCGAGGCCAAGAGCGAACAGAAGGAAGCGGCGTGAGCCGGTTCCTGACAGAGACACGAAAGAAGAGAGCTTAAGTCCATGGCGAAACTGAGTTCGATCAACAAGAACGAGCGTCGCAAGAAGCTCGTGAAGAAATACGCGGCCAAGTACGAGAAGCTGAAGGCGATCGCGAACGACGAGAGCCTCGATGAGACCGAGCGTCTCATGGCGCGTCTCAAGATGGCCGAGATCCCGCGCAACGCGAACCCGACCCGGGTGCGCAACCGCTGCGCCACCACCGGCCGCCCGCGCGGCTATTACCGCAAGTTCGGCATCAACCGCATCGAACTGCGTCAGCTTGGCAACCGGGGCATGATCCCGGGCCTGACCAAGTCGAGCTGGTGAGGACCTGACAGATGGCTATGACCGATCCCCTGGGTGACATGCTCACCCGCATCCGCAACGGCCAGCAGGCGAAGAAGGACTCCGTCCTGTCGCCCGCGTCCAAGCTGCGCGCGAACGTGCTCGAAGTGCTCACCCGCGAAGGCTACATCCGTGGCTATTCCGAGGACGAGAGCGGCAAGCACAAGGCGCTGCGGATCGAACTCAAGTATTTCGAAGGCGAGCCGGCGATCAAGCACGTCGCGCGCGTCTCGAAGCCCGGCCGCCGCATCTATTCGGGCTGCAAGGAGCTCCCGACTGTGCGCAACGGCCTTGGCATCACCATCGTCTCGACCCCGCGCGGCGTGCTCTCGGACGCCGAGGCCCGCGCGAACAATGTCGGCGGCGAAGTGCTGGCGGAGGTGTTCTGATGAGCCGCATCGGCAAGAAGCCGGTGACGATCCCTTCGGGCGTCACCGCCAATATCGAAAACGGCCTGCTCAGCGTGAAGGGGCCCAAGGGCACCCTTTCGATGGGCCTGTCCGACCTCGTCGAGTACAAGCTCGAGGACGGGGCGATTTCGGTCAACCCGGCCAACGACAGCCAGAAGGCGCGGTCCTACTGGGGTATGCAGCGCACGCTCGTCTCGAATCTCGTCGAGGGCGTGACCGAGGGTTTCACCAAGACCCTCGAGATTTCGGGCGTCGGCTTCCGTGCTCAGGCCCAGGGCAAGAAGCTCAAGCTGCAGCTCGGCTTCAGCCACGATGTCGACCTCGACGTGCCCGAAGGGCTCGAGGTGAAGACTCCCGACCAGACCACGGTCGAGATCTCCGGCATCGACAAGCAGGCCGTCGGCCAGTTCGCTGCTGAAATCCGCGAGTTCCGCAAGCCGGAGCCCTACAAGGGCAAGGGCATCAAGTATCGCGGCGAGTACATCTTCCGCAAGGAAGGGAAGAAGAAGTAAGATGGCAAAGCTTTCCCTTTTCGAACGCCGCCGTATGCGGGTGCGCAGCGCGCTTCGCAAGCGCTCGGGCGACAAGCCGCGCCTGTCGGTCCATCGCACCGGCAAGCATATCTATGCGCAGATCATCGACGACGCCGAGGGCAAGACCCTCGCCGCCGCCTCGACGCTCGGCGTGAAGGGCAGCGGCGCGAATGTCGAAGCCGCGAGCAAGGTCGGCAAGGACATCGCCGCAGCCGCCAAGAAGGCGGGCGTGACCACTGTCGTGTTCGATCGCGGCGGGTTCCTCTACCATGGCCGCGTCAAGGCGCTGGCCGATGCCGCCCGCGAAGGCGGGCTGGAGTTCTGATGATGGCCGAGAACAACGAAAACACCGAAAACACCGAAGCGACGGAAAACGCCGCGAGCCCGGCTCCGGCTGCCGAAGCCAAGGCGGAAACTCCGTCCGAAGCGGCCGACAACCAGTCTGCCTCGCAGGAGCCCACCGCCCAGCCGACCGAAGAGCCCCGTCGCGGGCGCGGCGGTCGTGGCGGCCGGGATGGCGGCGATCGCGGTCGTGGCCGCGGGCGCGGTCGTGACGGCGGCCGTGGCGGCCGGCGCGAGGAAGAGGACGATGGCATCATCGAGAAGCTCGTCCACATCAACCGCGTCTCCAAGACGGTGAAGGGCGGCAAGCGCTTCGGTTTCGCAGCTCTCGTGGTGGTCGGCGACGGCCAGGGCCGCGTCGGCTTCGGCCACGGCAAGGCCCGCGAAGTGCCGGAAGCCATCACCAAGGCGACCGCCGCCGCGCGCAAGAAGATGATCCGCGTGCCGCTCAAGGAAGGCCGCACGCTGCATCATGACGGCAAGGGTCACTTCGGCGCGGGCAAGGTCACCGTGCGCACCGCGCCTCCCGGCACCGGCATTATCGCAGGCGGCCCGATGCGCGCCGTGTTCGAGAGCCTCGGCGTTTCCGATGTCGTGACGAAGTCGGTCGGAACCTCGAATCCCTATAACATGATCCGCGCCACTTTCGATGCGCTCACCAACCAGAGCTCGCCCAAGTCGGTCGCCCAGCGTCGCGGCAAGAAGGTCGCCGACCTGCTCGGTCGCGGCGGTGCGAGCGAGGCCGAGGCGGAAGCCGAGGCCGCGGCGATTGTGGAGTAACAGGCAATGGCAAAGATCAAGATCAAGCAGGTGGGCTCGCCCATCCGCCGCCCCGAAAGCCAGCGCAAGGTGCTGATCGGGCTCGGTCTGGGCAAGATGCATAAGGTCGTCGAGCGCGAGGATACCCCGGAAATCCGGGGCATGGTCGCCAAGATCCCGCATCTCGTCGAGATCGTCGACTAAGCGGCACGGAACCGTTGGCGGGCCCTCGCCTGGGGCGGGGGCTCGTCCTATTTTGAAGCGCGAAGAAAAGCGAAAGCGAGTGCAATCATGAAACTCAACGACATCCGCGACAACGAAGGCGCCCGCAAGGGTCGCATCCGCAAGGGCCGGGGCATCGGCTCGGGCAAGGGCAAGACCGCTGCGCGCGGCCAGAAGGGCCAGAAGAGCCGCTCGGGCGTCGCGATCAAGGGCTTCGAGGGCGGCCAGATGCCGCTCCATATGCGCCTGCCCAAGCGCGGGTTCAACAATCCCTTCGGCAAGGACTACGCCGAAGTGAACATCGGCATGGTCCAGAAGATGATCGACGCCGGCAAGCTCGATGCGAAGAGCGACATCACCGAAGAGGCGCTGCGTGCCTGCGGTCTGGCGCGCGGCGGCAAGGACGGCGTGCGCCTGCTCGGCAAGGGTGAGCTTTCGGCCAAGGCCAAGTTCGTCGTAACCGGTGCGACCAAGGGCGCCGTGGCGGCTGTGGAAAAGGCCGGTGGCAGCGTCGAGGTGACCGCCCCGACCAATGCCGAGTTGAAGGCCGCCAAGGCAGCCAAGTCGGGCGACACCGGCGAATAATGCGACAAAATACGGGCGGGGGGTTCGACAAGCGGCCCCCCGCTCCCTATTTACGCTTCTGCGTGCCCCGCCCGGCCCGGCAAGTCTCCGGTGCTGAGAGTCGGCAGGCCGCCCATATCCGGGTCGCTCGCGCCAATCGCCGAGCGGCCGAAGGCTAGGATCGAAACGACGACATGGCATCACGCGCCGACAATCTCGCCAGCACTCTCAACTTCGGCAATTTCGCCAAGGCGACCGAGCTGCGCCAGCGCATCTGGTTCACGATCGGTGCGCTTATCGTGTTCCGTTTCCTGAGCTTCGTGCCCCTGCCGGGCGTCAACCCGTCGGCGCTGCGCAATCTTGCCGAGATGGGGCGGGGCGGGGTGCTCGACCTGTTCAACACCTTCTCGGGCGGCAGCCTCGAGCGCATGAGTCTCATCGCGCTCGGCGTCATGCCCTACATCACAGCCTCGATCGTGGTGCAGATGGCCTCGGCCCTGCACCCGACGCTCGCCGCGCTGAAAAAGGAAGGCGCGAGCGGGCGGCAGAAGCTCAACCAGTATACGCGCTACGGCACGGTCTTCCTGTGCGCGATCCAGGGCTATTTCCTCGCGGTCGGCCTCGAAGGTTTCGCGTCGCAGCAGGGGATCGGCGCGGTCGTGCAGCCGGGCTATATGTTCCGCATCGGCGCGGTCATCAGCCTTGTCGGCGGTACGATGTTCCTTCTCTGGCTGGGCGAGCAGATCACCAGTCGCGGCATCGGCAACGGCGTGTCGCTCATCATCATGGCGGGCATCGTCGCGCAGTTCCCGACCTTTGCCGCCAACCTGTTCGAAGGCGGGCGCACCGGCTCGATTTCGGCGACGATCATCGTCGTCTTCGTGATCATGGTGATCGCGCTCATCCTGCTCATCTCCTTTGTCGAGCGGGCGCAGCGGCGGCTCCTGATCCAGTATCCCAAGCGCGCGACCCAGCAGGGCGTGATGCAGGCGGACCGTTCGCACCTCCCGCTCAAGCTCAACACCGCGGGCGTCATCCCGCCGATCTTCGCGAGCTCGCTGCTGCTCCTTCCGCTGACCATCTCGCAGTTCGCGGGCAATTCGGTCGACACCGAAAGCGGCTTCGGCAACGTGATCGTGACTCTGAACCAGTATCTGCAACCCGGCGCGCCGATCTACATGGCGCTCTACGGGGCGGGGATCATCTTCTTCTGCTTCTTCTACACCGCGGTCGTCTTCAACCCGGAGGAGCAGGCGGAGAATCTCAAGAAGGCGGGCGGCTTCATCCCCGGCATCCGGCCGGGCAAGCGGACTTCGGACTATCTCGAATATGTCCTCACCCGGATCACCGTGGTCGGCGCGCTCTATCTTGCGCTGGTGTGTATGCTGCCCGAATGGGTCATCCGCCAGACCGGCGTGCCGCTGTTCCTCGGTGGGACCAGCCTGCTCATCGTCGTCAACGTGACGGTCGATACGATCAGCCAGATCCAGTCGCACCTGATCGCCCACCAGTACGGCGACCTTATCAAGAAGGCGAAGTTGAAAGGCCGGATGCGCTGAGGCATTGCCGCTTGACTACTGTCTGTGACCGTCCGCTTATGAGAGGAGCGCCGCAGGTCCATCCGGGCTCGGCGCGACAAACGGGGGAGCTTTCGTGAACATCATTCTTCTGGGGCCTCCCGGTGCGGGCAAGGGCACGCAGTCAAAAGGGCTCGTCGAACGCCACGGCATGGTCCAGCTTTCGACCGGCGATATGCTGCGCGAAACGCGCAAGGCCGACACCGAGCTCGGCCGCACCGTCGCCGACATCATGGATTCGGGCGGGCTCGTGTCGGACGACATCGTCTCGGCCATGATCGATGCCAAGCTCGCCGACATGGGCGAGGGGCAGGGCGCGATCTTCGATGGCTATCCGCGCACTGCGGCGCAGGCCGAACAGCTCGACGAAATCCTCGCGAAACACGGCCGTGCGCTCGACCGGGTGATCGAGCTCGAGGTCAACGAGGACGCGCTGGTCGAACGCATTACCGGGCGTTTTTCCTGCGCCAATTGCGGCACGCTCTATCATGACACCGCCAACCCTCCGAAGACGCCGGGCGTGTGCGATTCGTGCGGCTCGACCGAATTCAAGCGCCGCCCCGACGACAACGAGGAAACCGTACGCAACCGCATGGCCGAATACCGCGCCAAGACCGCGCCGATCCTGCCCGGCTACGAGGCGCGCGGGATCGTCACGCGGATCGACGGCATGGCGGGGATCGAGGATGTCGCCGCCGCGATCGACAAGGTTCTGGCCTGACCGCTCTTTTCCGGGCCGCTGCGATTTCGTAGAGCCGCGGCATGAGGGAGGATAGGCCGATGACCCGTTTCACCATTCGCGCAATCGCAGCGGCGAGCGTCGCCGCGCTGGCGTTTCCCGCGTCGGCCGAGGTCGTGCGGCAAGGCGAAAACAGCTTCGTCACCCGCGACGAGGCGGTCGTTTCTGCCACTCCCAAGGAAGTCTGGCTCGCGCTTATCAGCCCGGCGCGCTGGTGGAATTCGGCGCACACGTGGTCGGGCGAAGCGGCCAATCTGAGGCTGACGCCGCAGGCGGGCGGATGCTTTTGCGAGAGCATCCCCGAAGTCGACGAGCCGGGCCGCTTCACGCTCGAGGGCAGCGTAGAGCATATGCGCGTGATCCAGGCTTATCCCGAACGCGCGCTGGTGATGCGCGGTGCGCTCGGCCCACTCCAGCCCGAGCCGGTGACGGGCGTGCTCACCATCGCGATCAGCGAGGTCGAGGAAGGCACGCGGATCGTGTGGGAATATAATGTCGGCGGCTTCATGCGCTTCGAGACGCCGGTGATCGCGCGCGCGGTCGACGGGGTGATGAGCGAGCAGCTCGCCGGCCTTGCCGGGCTGCTGGGCCAGGTGGATCTGCCGGAGTCCGAACCCGAGCCGGAGTCCGAACCCGAGCCGGAGCCCGATCCCGATCCCGAGCCCGAGCCCGAGATCGAAGCCGAAGCGGTGATTGAGCAAACGCCCGCAGAGCGCGGGCCGAGCGTGGAGGAAGCCTTCGGCGACCTTGTTGAGGACGAGAGCGGGGACAAAAGCCCGCGATAGGTCCGAGCCGTCCCTTTGACTGGGCCTGCGAAGCGGTGTAACCAACGATGATGGTGAACACGGGCCGTCTCCTTCGGGCAGGTCCGTGGCTTTTGCGCGCGGCGGTTGACGCACCGCGCGAATCGGCCTATGCGCGCGCTTCATTCGACACGCTCGAACCCCGTCCGGCAGGTCGCCGCCATGCGCGCGCACCGACCGGACTTTTTGCCGTTGAACCGCCGGGCAAAAGGCCCGGCAGACGGAGAAAGGCCTAGGGCGCGCGCGTTTCGATGGTTGTAGCGATGAGATAGGGGCACCGGCCGATGTCCGGCAAACCCCTGTGGAGCATGGAGAATTAAGTGGCTCGTATTGCCGGGGTAAACATCCCCACCAACAAGCGCGTGATTATCGCGCTCACCTATATTCACGGAATCGGCCGCACGACGGCCGTGCAGATCGCGGACAAGCTGGGCATCCCGCACAGCGCGCGCGTGCAGGACCTCACCGACGAGGAAGTGCTGCGTATCCGCGAGACGATCGATTCGGAATACACCGTCGAGGGTGATCTTCGTCGCCAGACCGCGATGAACATCAAGCGGCTGATGGACCTGCGCTCCTACCGGGGCCTGCGCCACCGCAACCAGCTGCCCGTCCGCGGCCAGCGCACCCATACCAACGCCCGCACCCGCAAGGGTAAGGCGAAGCCCATCGCCGGGAAGAAGAAGTAAGCGCGGCTCCCTGAGCTTCACGCTTTTCCCTTCATCCGAATTCAAGAGGAACACGCATAATGGCACGCGAACCCGGCCGAGTGAGGCGCCGCGACAAGAAGAACATTTCTTCGGGCGTCGCGCACATCAACGCCAGCTTCAACAACACCATGATCACCATCACCGATGCGCAGGGCAATGCGATCAGCTGGTCCAGCGCCGGCATGATGGGCTTCAAGGGCAGCCGCAAGTCGACTCCCTATGCCGCCCAAGTCGCAGCCGACGACGCGGGCAAGAAGGCCGCTGAACACGGCGTGCGCACGCTCGAAGTCGAGGTCAAAGGCCCTGGCTCGGGCCGCGAAAGCGCGCTGCGCGGCCTTGCCGCGGTTGGCTTCAACATCACCTCGATCCGCGACGTGACGCCCATCCCGCACAACGGCGTTCGCCCGTCCAAGCGTCGCCGCGTCTGATCGCATCCCGTCCGGCGGCCGGCCGCGGCCGCCGGGACACCGCACGGGGTGTCCGCCGCATCCGCTCACCGCGCCTCGGCCCGTCCCGTATTTGAACCGCTGAAAGGCGAATTAGGGGAAATCCATGTCCGTCAACACGAAGAACTGGCAGGAACTCAAGAAACCCAACGCTCTCGAAATCAAGGAAGGCGGCGACAAGCAGCGCAAGACCACCTTCGTCGCCGAACCGCTCGAGCGCGGCTTCGGCCTCACCCTCGGCAATGCCCTGCGCCGGGTGCTCCTCTCCAGCCTCCAGGGCGCGGCGATCACCTCGATCAAGATCGAGAACGTGCTGCATGAATTCTCCTCGCTCGCCGGCGTGCGCGAGGACGTGACCGACATCGTGCTCAACGTGAAGCAGATCGCGCTCAAGATGGAAGGCGAAGGGCCCAAGCGCCTGCAGCTTTCGATGACCGGCCCCGCCACGGTCAAGGCCGGCGACATCGCCGTCACCGGCGACATCGAGGTGATGAACAAGGACCTCGTCCTGTGCCACCTCGACGAAGGCGCGACGCTCAACATGGAACTGACCGCGGACGTGGGCAAGGGCTATGCCCCGGCCGTCCAGAACCGTCCGGCCGATGCGCCGATCGGGCTGATCCCGGTCGACTCGCTGTATTCGCCGGTGCGTCAGGTGAGCTACAAGGTCGAGAATGCCCGCGTCGGGCAGGAGCTCGATTATGACAAGCTCTCGCTCACGGTCGAAACCGACGGCACGGTCACGCCGGAAGACGCGGTCGCCTATGCCGCGCGGATCCTGCAGGACCAGCTGACGCTGTTCGTCCACTTCGAGGACGGCATCCCGCAGCCGCAGTCGGCGATGATCGGCCATGCCGCGCAGCCGCAGGAAGACGACGCGAACCAGCTCAACCGCTACCTTCTCAAGAAGGTGGACGAGCTCGAACTGTCGGTCCGCAGCGCCAACTGCCTCAAGAACGACAACATCATCTACATCGGCGACCTCGTCCAGAAGACCGAGGCCGAGATGCTCCGCACGCCGAACTTCGGCCGCAAGTCGCTCAACGAGATCAAGGAAGTCCTTTCCTCGATGGGCCTGCGCCTCGGCATGGACATCCCCGGCTGGCCGCCGGAGAACATCGAGGAAATGGCCAAGAAGCTCGAACAGGAGCTTCTGGGCTGAGGAACGGACGCTCCGGGTTCGATGCCCGGAGCCCTTTCAAGGGCGAAGGTTGCGGCCCTGACGGCAACCGGGATGGAGCTACCTGACACGGGCTCCCTACGAACGAAGGAAGACAAACGATGCGTCACGGTATTTCGCAGCGCAAGCTCGGTCGCAAGACCGGCCACCGCAAGGCCCTGTTCCGCAACATGGCGGCTGCCCTCATCAAGCACGAGCAGATCGTCACGACCCTGCCCAAGGCGAAGGAACTGCGCCCCTACGTCGAAAAGCTGGTCACGCTCGCCAAGCGTGGCGGCCTTTCGAACCGCCGCCTTGCGATGGGCCGACTGCAGGACGAAACCCAGCTCAAGAAGCTCTTCGACGTGCTGGCCGAGCGCTATTCGGACCGCGAAGGCGGCTATGTCCGCATCATCAAGGCCGGTTATCGCGCCAGCGATAGCGCCCAGCTGGCGGTGATCGAATTCGTCGACCGCGACGAGGACGCGAAGGGTCAGGATTCGGGCCCCGACATGAGCGAGATGGACGAATACGAGGACGCCTGAGCGTCTCTCGACAGGCAACCGACAGGGGCCGACGGAGCGATCCGCCGGCCCCTTTCCTTTTGGCGCTGTCGCCCTAGTGTCGCTGGCCATGAGAACGCTCCTCCTCGCCGCCGCCGCTGCGGTGTTCGCCGCGCATACCCCGGCCCTCGCCCAGTCCCCGCAGGACCGCCTCGACGTGCGCTACGACCGGGCGCTTGCAGCCGGGTACAAGGCGCTGATGCTGTGCAGCGCGATGGCCATTGCCGAGCGCAACGGGACCACGCGCAGCCCCGAAAGCGTGCACGAATGGGAGCTGTCGGGCATCTACCCTGCGCTCGACCCAATCATCCGCGACCTGCCGTACGAGATTGTGCGCCGCCCGACGGGCCAGATCGCCCATGTGCAAGTCGAGTGGGCCGACGATATGCCGGGCCGGATCGCGGCCTATTACGGGCAGGAAACCGGCTGCTCGGTCCTTCCCATCGGTGCGCCGGAGGACGTGAGCAATCCGGAGGCGCCTCTGTCCGAACCCGAGCGCGATTCTGCGGGTGCCGAGGGACGCATCGTCGAACTTGAGGTGGTCGATGGCGGCGAGGGCGGGGCGATGCTGCAAGGCCCGCTCGGCTCTGTCCTTACCGACGCCTTTGCAGAGCGATATGGCGAGGGTCGGACCACTGCGGTGCTTGTTCGACAGGTCGGCGCAGACGGCACCATGATCGAGGACTCCGCCCGTTACGCGCCCGGCTTCGACGAGAACACTCCGCAGCGCACCTGGTCGGTCGCCAAGAGCATCGCCGCCACCCTTGTCGGTGCAGCAGTCCTTTCGGGCGAATACGAAGTGAGCGACCCCGTCGGCCTCGACTACTGGCGCGCCGGGGCCGAGGGCGATCCGAGGAACGCCATCACCATCGACCACGCCCTGCGCATGGCGACGGGCCGCTATTCCGACACGCCGGGCAACCGCACCGACCCGCTCTACTGGGGCGGGACCACGGTGGACGAGCGCGCCGCCAACTGGCCGATCGTCCACAAGCCCGGCACGGTCTATCGCTACGCCAACAACGACACGCTGATGGCGGTGAAGGCGATCGAGCGCTGGCTGACCTATTATTCCCCGGACGAATTCTTCGCCAAGCTCGGCATGGACGACACCGTCGCCGAGACCGATATCCGCGGCAATTACGTCCTCTCCTCGCAGGTCTGGTCGACCGCGAGCGACCTTGCGGCGCTCGGCCAGCTCTATCTCAACGACGGTATCGGCCCGGACGGCGAGCGCCTGCTTCCCGAAGGCTGGCGCGACTACGTCTCCGATCCCGCAGGCCCCCAGCCCGAAGGGACCGCGTGGGGCTACGGTGCGGGCTGGTGGACTTTCCGCCGGCCCGAAGGGAACGCTTTCGAAGGCATTCCCGACGACGCCTTCGCCGCGCGCGGCAACCGGGGGCAATATGTCGTCGTCGTCCCTTCACGGCAGGTCGTCATCGTGCGCCGGGGCGAGGACCGCGTAGGAACCCGCTTCGACATCGCCGCTTTCACGCGCGACGTGCTGGATGCTCTCGAAGGGGAGTAAGTTGATCAAAGCCGCGCGGTAGGGCATCGGATTTCGATAAGCCTGTTCAGGCTTTACCTCCTTTAGCTGAACGCTTCCTGCACGCCGGATTCAGGCTCGTCTCACCCCCTTTCCTACACATTGCCTCTTGCGAAGCCGGGACACGCCCGTCCCGGTCAAAGCGAGGACATGACCCATGACGAGCACTTTCAAGACACTCGCCCGGTCCGCGCTCGGCACGGTTGCGGCCGGCGCGCTGGCCTTCGGCGCCGCGAGCCCTGCAATGGCCGACGACCGCCGCGACCGCGATGGCGGCATCGGCGCGGGCGAGATCATCGCCGGCGCGCTCGTCATCGGCGGGATCGCCGCGCTTGCCGGGGCTTTCGACGGGGACGACGACTGGCGCGACCGGCGCTGGCGCGACCGCAACTGGCGCGGCGACCGGCGCGGGTGGCGCGGCGACCGGCGCGGCTGGAGGGGCGGGCGCTTCGGCGATCCGCGCTTCGCGGTCGATCGCTGCGTGCGTGCCGCCGAGCGCCAGGCGCGCCGCTTCGGCGGGTGGCGCTTCGCCGACGTGACCGAGATCCGCGACGTCGACCGCAAGCGTTACGGCTTCAAGGTCAGGGGCCGCATCGTGGTCGAGGAGAATTTCCGCTTCCGCCGCAATTTCGACCGCGGCCGCTTCACCTGCCGGATCGACGGTCGCGGCCGCCCGCGGATCGATTTCGACGGCGTGAGGGGCCTGCGCTGAGGCGCAATCGACCCTGCGATACGAACCACCGCGCGCCCTTCCGGCCCTAAGGCCGGGAGGGCGCTTTCGCCTCAGGCAGGCGCTCAATCGCCAGCGAGCAGGCGGGCCATCGCGTAGGTGAGGTTCCAGGTCGGCGCGATCGCGGTGAACTCCCCCTCGATTTTGCGCTCGGACCCGTCGGTCAGCCGATAGGTCAGTGTCACGGGCGCGCCCTGGCCGGCGATCCACCGGCCCAACAGCGCGCTCGTTTCCTCGGCGGGGCCTTCCATCGCGAAGGCTTTGCCGAACCGCCTGCCCTCGCTCACCAGGGCGACGCTTCCGATCGACGAGGATACCGTGGCGGGGCCTCCGGGATCGACCGGATCGGTGAAGGCTGCATTGTCGACGAAGCGCAGCACCGAGGCCGTCGCCCCGTTCGGCAGCAGGGTCGAGCGAATGTAGAAGACCTTGCGAAAATCGAGGAACTGGTCGCACTCGACGACGTCGCCCTGCGCCACGTAGGAGCGTTTCGAGGAGCATTCGGCCAGCACTTGCGGCGTCTTCAGGTCGCCGCCTTCGACTTCGAGCACCATGCGCCTGCCGCCCATGCGCCCATGCCATATCGTGACCGTCTGGCCTGCGCGGGTGATGCGTTCTCCGACACGCAGCTTGCCGCGCACGCGGTCGGGATGCCGTTCGACCTCGCACACCACCACGGAAGGGTCGTCGGCGGACGCGAGCGCCTTGCCGTAAAAGGCCGCGTCATCGCTCCAGGCGGGCATATCGGGCGATGTCGCCGCGCCGTATTCGACGGTTTCGCAGCCCAACCGCTCGGCCGCCGCACCGACGGTTTCGACCTCTTCTACCGCAGAAGCGGCGACGGGGCTCAGGGCGAGAGCGGGCGCGGCACACGCAAGCAGGACGAGGCGGGTCATGGGCGCCGGATTAGCACGCCCTTGCGCGGGGTCTTTGTAAGAACTGGACCTTGCCGCCGCACCGCACGCGTGCTTTGATATGCGCGCCTCCTGCCGTTCACGTGCGGCTAAGCCGTGCGGGGTTAGGCGGAAGGCGACTGACGGATGAGCGATTGGTGGCCGCTCTTCTTGCGCAATGTTCGTTTGCAAGGAGGACCTTTGATGGCGTTCCCCACTCGCACGGCCGCAATCGCCACATTCACCGCCGCCCTTTCGCTGACCGCCGCTCCGGTTACTGCGGCCGAGCTTCCGGCCAATCTCGTCCGCCCCGCGGCGAGCGGCAGCGCGTTGCTCCCCGATTTCAATTCCAGCCGCTACGACCCGCAGGCCGACACCGCCGACTGGCGGCGCTGCTGGCGGCGCTGGGGCTGTCGCGGCTGGCGGGGGCGCGGCTGGAGAGGCCGGCGCGGGATCAGCGCGGGCGACGTGCTGGCGGGCGCGGTCATCATCGGCGGGATCGCCGCCATCGCCAGCGCCGCGAGCAACAACCGGCGCGAACGCGAGCGCGACGTGGTGATCGTCGAGCGCGACCGCGTGCGCTACGATGATCGTTATGACGACAGGCGCTATGACGACAGGCGCGTCGATGACCGCCGCTGGGACACTCGCCGGGCCGACGACCGCCGCGGCGCGGTTCGCCGGGCGGGCGCTTCGGGGCTCGAAAACGCGGTCGATATGTGCCTTTCCGAAATCGAGCGCGACGTGCGCGTGAACGAGGTCGACAATGTCAGCCGCACCGCGCGCGGCTGGTCCGTCACCGGATCGCTGTTCGACGGGTCGGGTTTTCTGTGTTCCATCGGCAATGACGGGCGGGTCGAGCGGGTCGACTACAGCGGCTTTTCGGACGGTTTCCGCGGCAGCGCGGCCCCGACGCCGCGCGCGCCTGCGGGCGGGGAAGAGACGTATATCCCACCGATGCGCTCGGGCGGGGGCGACCAGTGGAGCGACGTGCGCTATCTCACCGCGCGCGCCAATATCGAGGAACGCGAAGGCTTCGGCCCGCAGCCCGACGAGACGATGCGCGTCGCGCTGGTGACGAGCCCGGCCGATGTCGAGGCTGCCTTTGCCGGAGAGCGCCGCGCTGCGCCGCGCGGGGAGCCGCTCGTCCCGCTCAGCGCGTCGCGCCAGCCGGCCTATCCCGGCGGGCCGATCCCCGGCGAAGAAATCCCCGAGCGGCGTCCGATCGACGGCGACCTGCGCCGCTAAGGCGGATCAAGGCGCCGCTGAATCGCGCTCTGGCGAGGCGGCTTCTTCGGCCTGGCCCGCCCCTTCGCTCGCTTCTCCGGCGGGATACTCGCCAGCCTCGATTTCGGCGATGGCGTCCATCTGGGCTGCCGTCTCGGCGGCGGCCTTGCGCCGCAGCCTGCCATAGGACGGCCAGCGCCAGCGGAACCGGATTGCGCCGAGCCGGACGACGAAGCCGACCGCGAAGGCCGCGGCCCAGGCGATGGTCTCGTTGAAACGCAGGACCTCGGCGAGGAAGGAGCCCGCCGCCGTGATGGCCGAGGCGATCAGCGCGGCGGTGAGATATATCTGCGGCTGCATGATGACCGAAGGCCGCCCCGCCACGACATCGCGGATGATCCCGCCCGCAACCCCGGTCAGCACCCCCATCAGCATCGCCGGGACCGGCGGGATGCCATAGGCGAGCGCCTTGGCCGTCCCGAGCACCGAAAAGGCGGCGAGCCCCGCGCCGTCCGCGTAGAAGAACAGCCGCCCGTCCCAGATGCGCCCCGGGAAATACCAGGCGAGGATCGCCATGCCGAGGCAGACCGGGGCGACCCAGGGATCGAATATCCAGAACACCGGCGCGCCGATCAACAGGTCGCGGATCGTGCCCCCGCCGACTCCGGTGACGAGCGCGAAGAAGCCCATGGTGACGAAGCTCTGCCGCTCGCGCGCGGCGATGAGCGCGCCCGACAGCGCGAAGACCGCGATGCCGGCAAGGTCGAGCCAGTCGAGGATCGGGGTCAGGATCGCACCCGTAACGCCTGCGTTCATGGCGCGCTCCTCAGGCCGCGCGCGCGGCGGCGACGGAACAGCAGGACGACGCCGAAGAGCGCGCCGATGAGCGAGAGCGCGGCAAAGCCGATCAGCACCGGGTGGCTGGTGTCCTCGCGCTCGGAAAGGTCCATGATGTGCAGCCCCCAGGCGAAATCGAACCAGCGCCACCAGCGCGTGCGCACCGCCTCGATCTCGCCCGTGTCGCGCCCGACATAGATGTTCGTCCCGTCCGCAAGCGCGACCTGCCAGACCGCGAGCGGGCGGCGGAAATCGAAGGGGACGGCATCGGCTTCGAACAAGGTGGCCGCGCGCACGTTGTCGCCGCCTGCGATCCGGCGCTCGACCAGCGCGCGCGCGGCGGCGGCGTCGAGCGGGGGGAGGGGCGCGCCCGTTGCCATGTCGAGGCGGCTCACCGCCCCGTCGAGGCTGGTGAGGATCGCGACCGCGCGGCCCTCCTGCATGACCACCCGCATCTCGGCGAGCTGCGCCGCCTCGTCCGCTATGGCGCTGCCGGGCAGGACCAGCGGTTCGGCCTCGGCGGACAAGCGCAGGTGCTCGCCGCGCACTTCCTCGATGGGCTTCAAGGTCATGAACAGACCCGTGGCGAGCCATGCCGCGATCGGCACGCCGACCAGCCAGCCGAGCCAGATGTGCCACTTGGCAAGCGTGAGCATGAAGGGTTTGCGGGCCATCAGCGCGCCATGGCGGGCTGCGCTCAGCCGTGCAAGATTTTCCCGATCTCGCCCGCCGCCGCGATGCAGTCGAGGTCGGCAAAGGCCGGCCCCATGACCTGCATCCCGCAGGGCAGCTCCGCGCCGAGATAGCCGCTCGACCCGATGGGAAGGACGGTCGAGGGCAGGCCGGGGAAGGTGGCGAGCCCTGAGAAGATCAGCCCCGCGCCGCCCGGCACGTCCTCGCCGTTCACGTCGAGCGAGCCCTTGAACACCGCCTCCTCGCGATGCGGCACGGCGAGGACCGGGGCGGGGGGCGCGAGGACGAAGTCGTAGCGCTCGAACAGCCGCTCCCACAGGACCTGGCTCGCGGCCTGCGCGTCGAGCAGGTCGAACCAGTCGCTCGCCGTGGCGCGCTTGCCGCTGGGCGAGGGCGCGCCGCGGGCCATGACGGTGTTCATCATGCGCAGGTAGTCGCGGTGCTGCTGCGCGAGATCGGGCAGGAGTTCGCTTTCCCGGTCCACCGCAATGCCCGCCTGCGCGAGCGCTTCGAGCGCGGCTTCGGTCGGCCCGGCGACGCTGGCGTCGAGCGGGCAGCCGGGCAGGTCGGTGAGCGCGAGCAGGCGGCACTCGGCGAGCGGCTTGCCCTTCGCCCGGAGCGGGAAGCGCGCGCCGATTTCGGTCAGCACGGCGAGATCTTCCGCATTGCGCGCGAGCGGACCGGCGATCGACAGCGCGCTTTCATGCGCCGCGACGAAGCCTTCGCGCCGGGCCATCATCGGGTGGTCATGGCCGCGTTTCGAGACGATGCCGTGGGTCGTCTTGTGCCCCCAGATGCCGCAGAAATGCGCCGGCACGCGGACCGATCCGCCGATGTCCGTGCCGTATTCGCAAGGCACCATCCCGGCCGCCACCGCCGCCGCGCCGCCGCCGGAGGAACCGCCGGGTGAGCGCGCCGGGTCATGCGGGTTCGTGGTGCGGCCATAGACCGGGTTGAAGCTCTGCCAGTCGGTGAGGTCGGTCGGCACGTTGGTCTTGCCGATGATGACCGCGCCGGCGGCCTTGAGCCGCCGGACCAGTTCGGCATCGCGCGCGGGCACGTAATCGGTCAGCCGTTCATGGCCCCAGCAGGATTGCAGGCCCGCCACATCGAAGCTTTCCTTGACCGTCATCGGCACTCCGAAGAGCGGCTGGTTCTCGCCCCCGTCTTTTGGAGGCCCTTCCCGGTCCATCGCCTTGGCGGTTTCAAAGGCGCGCTCGAAATCGGGCACGGCGAGAGCGTTCACTTCGGCATCGAGATGCTCGATCCGCACGATCGCGGCATCGACCGCCTCGGCGACAGAGAGCCTGCCCTCCCGGATCGCCGCCGCGGTGTCGAGCGCGCCGGGCTTGGTCGTCACTTGCGGATAGGCCATCGTCTCTCCCCCTCAGGCCGCCGACGCGTGGTGTCAGATATGGATCGGCTTGCCCGTCACCGCCATCGCCGCTTCCTTGAACGCCTCGGCATGGGTCGGGTGGGCGTGGCAGGTATAGGCGATGTCTTCCGACGTCGCGCCGAATTCCATCGCTTGGGCCGCCTGCGCGATCATGGTGCCCGCAAGCGAGTTCACCATCCACACGCCCAGCACGCGGTCGGTTTCCGCATCGGCGATCACCTTGACGAAGCCGTCTGTGTCGCGGTTCGCCTTGGCGCGGCTGTTCGCCATCATCGGGAACTTGCCGACCTTGACCTTGGCCTTGTCGCCGCCCGCGGCTTCGACCGCCTGTTCCAGGGTGAGGCCCACGCCCGCGATTTCCGGCGTGGTGTAGACGACGTTCGGGATCACATCGTGGTTCACGATGCCCGTCTGCCCGGCGATGAATTCGGCCACGGCGATGCCCTCGTCCTCGGCCTTGTGCGCGAGCATGGGGCCGGGAGCCACGTCGCCGATCGCCCAGATGTTGTCGACCTTGGTGCGGAAGTCGTGGCCGATTTCGACCTGGCCCTTGTTGTTGGTCTGCAGCCCGGCCTTTTCCAGCATCAGCCCGTCGGTGTTGGGCCGTCGCCCGATCGAGACGAGGACGTGACTCGCCTCGATGGTCTGTTCGTCGCCGCCGGCCGATTTCTCGACCGTCAGCGTCACTTTCTTGCCCTTGACGCTGGCGCCGGTGACCTTGTGGCCGAGCATCATGTTCATGCCCTGCTTCTTGAAGATCTTGCCCGCTTCCTTGCGCACTTCGCCGTCCATGCCGGGCAGGAGCTGGTCGAGGAATTCGATCACCGTCACCTTCGCCCCGAGCCTGCGCCAAACGCTGCCGAGTTCGAGGCCGATCACGCCGCCGCCGATCACGACGAGATGTTCGGGGACTTCGGGCAGGTCGAGTGCGCCGGTCGAATCGACGATACGCTTCTTTGCGTTGTCGACCTCGACGCCGGGGAGCGGGGTGACGGAAGAGCCGGTCGCGATGACGATGTCCTTCGCCGTGTGGGTTTCGTCACCGACCTTGACCGTGTGCGCGTCCTCGAACGCGGCGTGGCCTTTGAGCCAGGTGATCTTGTTCTTCTTGAACAGGAACTCGATGCCGCCGGTGAGGTCGCTCACGGCCTTGGATTTTTCGGCCATCATTTTCTTGAGGTCGAACGTCGCCTTGGCCTCGATCCCCCAGGTCGCGAAATGGCCGCCCTCGGCTTCCTCGAACAGTTCGGAGGCGTGGAGCAGCGCCTTCGACGGGATGCAGCCCACGTTGAGGCACGTCCCGCCGAGCGTTTCGCGGCTTTCGACGCAGGCGGTCTTCAGCCCAAGCTGCGCCGCGCGGATCGCAGCGACATAGCCGCCGGGGCCGGCACCGATGATGAGGACGTCGTAGTCGTATTCAGCCATTATTCTGCTCCGTGACCCCTCGATGGCGAGGTGGGATCAGCCATTGTCTTGTTCAATCGTTACGCCGCGATGGCGCGCCTCACAGGTCGATCAGCATCCGGGTCGGATCCTCGATCGCTTCCTTGATGATCTTGAGCGCGGTCACCGCCTCGCGCCCGTCGATCAGGCGGTGGTCGTAGGACAGGGCGATATACATCATCGGGCGGATGACGACTTCGCCGTTCACCGCGACCGGCCGATCCTCGATCCGGTGGAGGCCGAGCACGGCGCTCTGCGGCGGGTTGATGATCGGGGTCGACATGAGGCTTCCGAACACGCCGCCATTCGAAATGGTGAAAGTGCCGCCGCTCATGTCCTCCATCGTCAGCGTGCCTTCCTTGGCGCGCTGGCCGAAATCGGCGATGTCCTTTTCGATGCGGGCGAAGCCCTTCTTGTCGGCGTCGCGGATGACGGGGACGACGAGGCCGTTGGGAGCGCTCACGGCAACCGAGATGTCGACATAGTCGTGGTACACGATCTCGTCGCCCTCGATATAGGCGTTGGCCGCCGGCACGTCCTTCAGCGCAAGGCAGGCGGCCTTGGCGAAGAAGCCCATGAAGCCCAAACGGATGTCGTGCTTCTTGGCGAAGAGGTCCTTGTACTTGTTACGGGCCTCGATCACCGCGCTCATGTCGACATCGTTGAACGTGGTGAGCAGCGCGGCATTGTCCTGCGCGCCTTTCAGCCTCTTGGCGATGGTCTGGCGCATCCGGGTCATCTTGACCCGCTCTTCGCGGCGTTCGCCGGTCGCAACCAGCGTCGGAGCGGGGGCGGGTGAAGGCGCCGGGGCGGGCGCTGCGGAAGGCGCGGGCGCGCCGCTCTTCTTCGCTTCGGCGGCGGCGATCACGTCTTCCTTGGTCAGGCGGCCGTCCTTGCCCGTGCCCTTGATCGTGGAGGGGTCCACCCCGTGTTCGAGCACCGCGCGGCGCACCGCGGGCGAAAGCGTCGCGGCCGCCGCGATCAGTTCCTCGGACGGGCCTTCGCCGCCCTTGCTGTCCGCGTCGTCGTCCTTCGTCTCGCTCTCGGCGGGCGCAGGGGCAGGGGAGGGCGAGGGCGAGGGCGAGGCTTCGGCCCCCTCGTCGATCAGCGCGATCACCGCGCCGACTTCGACCGTGTCGCCGACCGCGACCTTGTGCTCGGACATGACGCCCGCGACCGGCGAGGGCACGTCGACCGCGACCTTGTCGGTTTCGAGGCTCGCGATCGGCTCGTCGGCCTCGACCGGGTCGCCCGGCTGCTTGAGCCATTCGCCGATCGTGCCTTCCGTGACCGATTCGCCGAGGGCGGGGACTTTGATTTCGGTTGCCATTTCGGATGCTTCCTGAGCTTCGTTGCTGTCTCTTGTCTTGCTTTGGCGGGCCTAGCCGGCGAGCCCCAGCGCTTCCTCCACGAGCCGCTCCTGCTGCTCCTTGTGGCGGCTGGCGAGGCCGGTCGCGGGCGAGGCGGCGGGATCGCGCCCGGCATAGATCGGCCGCTTGCCTTCGAAGCCCGCCATGGTCAGCGAATCCTCGATCTGGTTCTGGACGAACAGCCACGCGCCGTTGTTCTTCGGCTCTTCCTGGCACCAGACGACCTGTTCGAGACCCGTCATCCGCTTCATCCGCACCGCCAGCGGCTCGCCCGGGAAGGGGTAGAGCTGCTCGATCCGCACGATCGAGACGTCGTCGAGGCCCTGCTCGTCGCGCTTTTCGATGAGGTCGTAGGCGACCTTGCCCGAACACAGGACGAGGCGCTTGACCTTCTCGTCGGCGATCTCGGTCGTGTCGGACTTGATCCGGCGGAACTGACGGTCGCCGAGGAATTCCTCGCGGTCGCTCTTCGCCATCGGGTGACGCAGCAGCGATTTCGGCGTCATGATGATGAGCGGCTTGCGGAACGGGCGCAGCATCTGGCGGCGCAGCACGTGGAAGTAGTTCGCCGGGGTGGTGATGTTGCAGACCTGGATGTTGTCGTTCGCGCACAGCTGCAGGAACCGTTCGAGCCGCGCCGAGGAGTGCTCCGGCCCCTGTCCCTCGTAGCCGTGCGGCAGCAGCATCACGAGCCCGTTGGCGCGCAGCCACTTGACCTCTCCGCTCGCGATGAACTGGTCGATCATGATCTGCGCGCCATTGGCGAAGTCGCCGAACTGCGCTTCCCACAGCACGAGGCTCTTGGGATCGGCCATGGCGAAGCCGTATTCGAAGCCGAGCACGCCGTATTCCGACAGCGTCGAGTCGTGCACCTCGAACTTGCCGTGGGGCAGGGTGTTCAGCGGCACGTATTTGCGCTCGGTCTTCTGGTCGACCCAGACGGCATGGCGTTGCGAAAAGGTGCCGCGCCCCGAGTCCTGCCCCGACAGGCGCACGCCGTAACCTTCCATCACGAGGCTGCCGAAAGCGAGCGCCTCGGCCGTTGCCCAGTCGAAGCCTTCGCCGGTCTCGAACATCTCTTTCTTCGCCGCGAGCACGCGGCCCAGCGTCTTGTGGATGTCGAGATCGTCCGGCACCTCGGTCAGCACGCGGCCGATATGGTCGAACATCTTGCGCTCGATCGCGGTTTCGACATTGCGCCGCGCGGTTTCGGGATCGGCGGGCTTGTTCAATCCGGCCCAGCGGCCCGCGAACCAGTCCGCCTCGTTGGGCTTGTAGCTCTTGGCCGCTTCGAATTCCTCGTCGAGCAATTCGACGAATTCCTTGGCGACCTCTTCGCGGTGGCCCTTTTCGATCACGCCTTCGGCGATCAGGCGCTCCTCGTAGATCTTCGAGACCTTGGGATGGCCGCGGATCGCGTCGTACATGAGCGGCTGGGTGAACTTGGGCTCGTCGCCCTCGTTATGGCCGAAGCGGCGATAGCACCACATATCGATCACCACGTCGCGGTGGAAGGTCTGGCGGTATTCGACCGCGAGCTTGCACGCGAAGGTCACCGCTTCCGGATCGTCGCCGTTGACATGGAGGATCGGCGCCATGACGCCCTTCGCCACGTCGGACGGATAGGGCGAGGAGCGGGCGAACTTGGGCGAAGTGGTGAAGCCGATCTGGTTGTTGATGATGAAGTGGATGCACCCGCCGGTGTCATAGCCCGGCACGCCGGAGAGCGAGAGGCTCTCCCACACCACGCCCTGTCCGGCGAAGGCCGCATCGCCGTGGATGAGCACGGGCAGGACTTCGTCCTTCTTGGCGAGGTCGTCGCGGATCGCCTGCTGCGCGCGGGCCTTGCCGAGCACGACCGGGTTCACCGCCTCGAGGTGCGAGGGGTTGGGCGTGAGGCTCATGTGGACCGAAATCCCGTCGAACTCGCGATCGGTCGAGGTGCCGAGGTGGTATTTCACGTCGCCCGAACCGCCGACATCGTCGGGGTTCGCGCTGCCGCCCGAAAACTCATGGAAGATCACGCGGTAGGGCTTCGCCATCACGTTGGCGAGCACGTTCAGCCGCCCGCGATGCGCCATGCCGTAGATGATCTCGCGCACGCCTGCGCTGCCGCCGTGCTTGATGACGGCTTCGAGCGCCGGGATCATCGATTCCCCGCCGTCGAGGCCGAACCGCTTGGTCCCGACATATTTCTTGCCGAGGAATTCCTCGTACTGCTCGCCGCGCAGCACGGCGGCGAGGATCGCCTTCTTGCCTTCCGGCGTGAACTGGATCGTCTCGCCCGGGCTTTCGAACTTGTCCTGCAGGAAACGGCGTTCCTCGGTGTCGGCGATGTGCATGTATTCGAGGCCGACCTTGCCGCAATAGACTTCGCGCAGGCGGCGGTGGAGCCGGCCCACCGTGGTCCATTCCATGCCGAGCACGCTGCCGACATAGACCTCTTCGTTCTCGAGCCCGGCAAGCCCGTGGAATTCGAGCGTCAGGTCCTCGGGCACCTCGCGCTGGCCGGACAGGCCCAGCGGGTCGAGATCGGCCATGAGATGCCCGCGCACGCGGTAGAGCCGCACCAGCGTCATCGCCGCGATCGACATACTCGCCGCGCGCTGGACCGCCTGCGGGTCCATGCTCTTGCCGGCCTTCGCCGCGGCCTTTTCGACCGCGCCCTTCATCGCCTCGAGGCCCATCTGCGTCGGGTCCATCGCCGCCGACAGGTCCGCGTCGGCCCCGCTCACCGTGTCGAGCCACGCCCGGTTGCCCCAGGAGGGTCCGGGCTGCGGGCCTTCCTGGTCGGTCATTTCGGGGATGAAGTTTGCGGTTTCCTTGTTCATGGCGAATGTCCCGCTGGGGGTAGGAGGGGGAGGAGGAGGGGGCGCGCCCCGGCGGGGCCGGGGCGCGCCAGAGGTATGGTCAGGCCGTTTCCTTGAGCATCGCCGCGAGCGTCGTGCCGAGTTCGCTCGGGGACGGCGAGACGCGGATGCCCGCATCCTCCATCGCCGCGATCTTGTCTTCCGCGCCGCCCTGGCCGCCCGAGACGATCGCGCCCGCGTGGCCCATGCGGCGGCCCGGAGGCGCGGTGCGGCCCGCGATGAAGCCGACGGTCGGCTTCTTACGGCCCTTGGCGGCCTCGGCCTTCAAAAAGGCGGCGGCTTCTTCTTCCGCGCTGCCGCCGATCTCGCCGATCATGATGATGCTTTCGGTTTCCGGGTCGTCGAGGAAGAGGTCGAGCACGTCGATGAAGTTCGTCCCGTTGACGGGGTCGCCGCCGATGCCGACCGCGGTCGACTGGCCGAGCCCGACCTGGGTGGTCTGGTGGACGGCTTCATAGGTGAGCGTGCCTGAACGGCTGACGACGCCGACCGAGCCCTTCTTGAAGATCGAGCCGGGCATGATGCCGATCTTGCACTCATCGGGGGTCAGCACGCCGGGGCAGTTCGGGCCGATCAGGCGCGACTTCGAGCCTTCGAGCGCGCGCTTGGCGCGGACCATGTCGAGCACCGGGATGCCTTCGGTGATGCAGATGATGAGCTCGATCTCCGCATCCACCGCCTCGCAGATCGCGTCGGCTGCGAAGGGCGGCGGCACGTAGATGCACGAGGCGGTCGCGCCGGTCGCGGCCTTGGCCTCCTTCACCGTGTCGAACTGCGGCAGGCCGATGTGCTCCGTGCCGCCTTTGCCCGGCGTCACGCCCGCGACCATCTGCGTCCCGTAGGCGAGCGCCTGTTCGGTGTGGAAGGTGCCGGTGTTGCCGGTCATCCCCTGCGTGATGACCTTGGTGTCTTTGTTTACGAGGATGGACATGATTATTCCTCTTTTATGATTCCGAATAGGTGGATTTTTGAGCGGATGATAAGCGCAATGGTCAGGGCGATCATCCCGAGCAGCATCGTCACCGCTCCAAGCATGGCAAATCCATAGATTTCCTCGCCGTCAATGCCGACTAAGTGCACCGGAGCATCGAAGAACAAGAGAAGCCCCGGAACAAGCAAGATGCTGCCGCTCACGATCGCGGTCCACCCGCTTCTCAGCCTTCTGAGGCTGACCCCTGCGATCCAACTCGCAAGGGCGACCAAGGATAGGCCAAGAAAGAAGACGAACGCGATGCTCACGCCAGCGAGCTATCCAGCCCCTTGCACGCCTCGAGCAGTTCCTTGACCGCGTCGACGCTGACCTGGAGGTTGGATTTTTCCTCGTCGTTGAGGTCGATCTCGATCACGTCCTCGGTGCCGCCCGCGCCGATCATCGTGGGAACGCCGACATAAAGCCCGTCGAGGCCGTACTTGCCTTCGACATAGCTCGCACACGGAAGGATGCGCTTCTGGTCGCCGAGATAGGCTTCGGCCATGGCGATCGCGCTGGTGGCGGGGGCGTAATAGGCCGAGCCGTTGCCGAGCAGGCCGACGATCTCGCCGCCGCCCTTGCGGGTGCGGTCGACGATTTCGTCGAGGCGGCTTTCCGACACGCCCTTGATCGCGGCCATGTCCTTCACCGGGATGCCGTTGATCGTGGAGTAGGAGAGGACCGGGACCATCGTGTCGCCGTGCCCGCCGAGGACGAAGGCGTTGACGTCGCGCACCGAGACGCCGAATTCCCAAGCGAGGAAGGTCGCGAAGCGCGCGCTGTCGAGCACGCCCGCCATGCCGACGACCTTGTTGTGCGGCAGGCCCGAGAATTCGCGCAGCGCCCAGACCATCGCGTCGAGCGGGTTGGTGATGCAGATGACAAACGCGTCGGGGCAGTTGTTCTTGATGCCTTCGCCGACCGCCTTCATCACTTTCAGGTTGATGCCGAGCAGGTCGTCGCGGCTCATGCCGGGCTTGCGGGGCACGCCCGCGGTGACGATCACCACGTCGGCGCCTGCAATGTCGGCATAGTCGTTCGTGCCCTTGATCGAGGCGTCGAAGCCTTCGATGGGTCCGCACTGGGAGAGGTCGAGCGCCTTGCCCTGCGGCATTCCCTCGGCGATGTCGAACAGGACGATGTCGCCCATTTCCTTCTTCGCGGCGAGGTGGGCGAGCGTGCCGCCGATCATCCCGGCGCCGATCAGCGCAATCTTGGTGCGGGCCATGTTTTGGACTTCCTTCCCTGATCCTTCGGGACGAAAACCGTGTCCATTGGCGCAGCCGCCAGCCCGTCCCAAGCCGAAGCGCGCCGTGATCTCGCGGGCGGGCCTAGGCGCGTGGGAAATCCATTGCAACCGCCAAAAGGGCAGGATCGGCGGAAATCTTTGATAACAGTTCGCAATTGCAATAAGCGGATGAAGGCGCGCCCCTTCGTACCGCGGACACGGCGATGCGTGGCTTTCGATGGGGTTGGTCTCAGGCTTGCGCGCGCGCCGGTGTTGGGGCGAAGTCCTCGCCGCGTTCCTGCGCGATCAGCATCGCGGCGAGGTAATCGGGCACGGCCCGGCTGAAATAGAAGCCCTGGCCCAGCGTGCAGCCCGCCTCGCGCACGGCCTGGACCTGTTCGACCGTCTCGAGCCCCTCGGCGACTATCTCGATGTCGAGCGTCGAGCCCATTTCGGCGACCGCGCGGATGATCGCATCGCTCTTGCGCCCCACGTGCGCGCCCGAGACGAAGCTGCGGTCGACCTTGATCTTGTGCAGCGGGAAGGTGTTGATGTGGCCCAGCGAGGAATAGCCCGTGCCGAAATCGTCGAGAGCGAACTTGACCCCGATCGCGGACAGTTCCTCGATGAAGGCCGCGGTCGCGTGGTTGTCCTCGATGAACAGGCTCTCGGTCACTTCGAGTTCGAGCCGCCTGGGGTCGAGCCCCGCTTCGCGCAGCGCGTTCCTGATCCCGAGCGCCGCCCCCGGCGCGCGGATCTGCAGCGGGGAGAGGTTGACCGCTAGGTTCACGTCCTCCGGCCAGGTCGCGGCCGTGCGCGCGGCCTGCGCGGTGATCCAGTTTCCGAGCGTGACGATCACGCCCGTCTCCTCGGCCACGGGGATGAATTCGTCGGGCTTCAATTCGCCCTTTTCCGGGTGGAACCAGCGCACCAGCGCCTCGAAGGTGCGGATGCGGCCGGTTTCGAGGTCGACGATCGGCTGGAAGAAGATCGACAGTTCCTCGCGCTGGATCGCGGCGCGCAGTTCGTCCTCGATTTCGCGTCGGCGGATGAGGTCGCGGGTCATCGACCGGTCGAAGAAGCGCGTCTGCGAGCGCCCGCCGACCTTGGCGTGATAGAGCGCAAGGTCCGCGCTCTGCATCAGCGTGTCGGCATCGGCCCCGTCCTCGGGCAGCAGCGCGACGCCCAATGAGGCGCGCACTTCCAGCCTGTCGCCGTCGATCCGCACCGGGCGCATGATCTCGGCATGGATCTCGCTTGCGAGCCGTTCGGTCGCCTTGCGATCCTCGACGGTGGTGAAGACCACGAATTCGTCCCCTCCGAAACGCGCCACGGTCGCGCCTGCGGGCGAGACATCGCGCAGCCGCCGCGCGACCTCGATCAGGACGCGGTCGCCGACCGGGTGGCCGAGCAGGTCGTTGACCTCTTTGAAACGGTCGAGGTCGATCCAGATCAGCGCAAGCCGCGCGTCCTCCTCGAGCCCCATCATCGTCTCGACCATCGCGTGGTTGAGCCCGGCGCGGTTGGCGAGCCCGGTGACGACATCGGTGCGGGCGAGAACCTGCATCTTGTCGGCGAGCTGCGAGCTGGTCTCGGCCGAGGCGATCGAATCGCGCAGCACCTTGAAGATGTTGAGCACGATCGACATCATCGCCGGGATGAGCAGGGCGATGGTGACCGCCAGGGTGATCAGCGCGGCCGAGCCTTCGGCGATGCAGGCCGCCATGATCGGCAGCAGCGAAAGCGTGAGCTGGCCGATCGCGATGCTGGGCCGGCCGGCATTGCGCGCCGACACGCCGACCCCGTAGCACAGCGTGTTCGCCACCATCAGCACCTGCACCTCGCCCGGCGCGCCGAGCCAGATCGTCATCGCCCCGACGATCCCGATCGCCAGCGCATAGCTGAAAGCGCCGATCTCGTAGATCGCCTCGAGCCGGGCGGTGCTGGTGCGCCCGCTGTCCGGCGACAGGCCGATCGCGGCGACCACGCGCGCAAGCGCGATCACGGTGAGCACGCTCGCACCGACATAGAGTTCGGGCAGGCGCGCGACGAAAGCCGACACGCCGGTCGCCGCGATCCCGGTGAGCGCGCCGATCGCAAGGCTGGCCGGCTGGGTGTAGAGCGTCTTTACCAGCAGACGGCGCGCGCGCGCGGACACGCGGTCCGCCCGCGGACGCGGCGCCAGCGCGCGCAGTTTGGCAAGGGGTCCACTCGCTCCCATATCCGTTCCGGGCTAGCGCAAACAGGTCAAGGCCGGGTTAACGGAACGCTTACTGCTTTATCGCGCGAAAATCGGCGCTCCGCAGGGCAGGCAGGAGTGTGCTGGCGTCTCGGGATCACCGGAAGGCGCCCGGCGGCAAGCCGGGGCGCGAGCGCGACAGGGCCGCCCGTTCAGGCGCGCGGACGGCCTTCTTGGGCCGTGATCTCGAGCGCGAGGCGGCGGTCGAGCGTGCGGGTGATCTCGAGCCACCAGTCATAGGCGGCGCGGTCGCCCGCGAAGAAAGCGGCTTCGGCCTTGACCCGCGCGGCGCGCGCGGCGCCGAGCCCGTGCTCGGCGAAATGGCGCAGGGCCGCGCGCAGGATTTCCTCGCTCGGCGCGTGGCGGCGCGCGCGCGCGGGAAGCGCGCTCGGCGCAGGCCTTGCCGCGCGCGCATTGTCATTGGCGGCCCTCTCGCGCGCACGCCGCGCGAGACCGCGCGCGACCGGTGCGCAGGCGGGTGCAGGGGCTCTTCCGTGGGCGGCCGCGAAATGGATCGTCATGCTGGCGCGGTTTCCGCTGTCTTGGCCCCGTCGCGGGCGTCGTGCCGACGCCCCTGCGACCGTGGCGCAGGCGTTGATGCAATACGCGTGGCTTTACGGGGTATGGCGCTAAGGCTTGGTGTGGAGTCAGGGTTTCGCGGGCATTAACCCTTTCGCCGCAGGGGCTTGCGGCGGGGCTGCGGCAAGCGGTTCGACCGCGATGTGCGGGGCGGGGGCTGGCGGCTCGGGCCGCGCCTTCCAGCTTCCGGCGGTGCGATATTCGGCGCGCACGCTGCCGCTGCCCTTTGCGGGTTCGGCTGAGGGTGCGGGGGAGGGGACCGGTGATTGCCGGGCGGCGGCTGGTTTGGCGGAGTCGGAGGGCGCGGGCGCGCGCGGGCGCGCCTGCGGCGCGGGCCCGCGCGCGCCCGCTCCCGGCCCCAGCTCGTTATCTGCTCCGGCATAGGCTTCATCGAAAGCGGCGAGCTGCCCGGCATTCCCCCGCGAGCGATAGAAGACGTGCGCGCCGATCGTGCCCACTGAATCGAGCGAGGCGGCCCAGCGCGGGGCGACCCACAGCGTGTGGTAATGCGTCGCAAGGCCGACCGGGGCATAGACCTCGCCCGCCAGCGCGGCCCCTGCGATGCGCCGCGCGCGCGCCCAGGCCGCACCGCGCGGGGGCCGGGCGCGGCTGCCGTCGCAGGTGAAGGTAAACTGGCAGCCGGTGGATCGTTCGGAGCCTTCGAACACCACGCCGCACACGCTGTTCGGCCAGGCGGCGTGGCGCACCCGGTTGAGCACGACCTGCGCGACCGCGCGCTGGCCCGCCTCGCTCTCGCTCGCCGCCTCGTAGAAGATCGCCTCGGCAAGGCAGTCGGCGGCGCGCGGGCTGGCGCTCGCGGCGAGGAAGGGCGCGGCGGCCGGGCCGGGATCGAGCGGTGCGCCCTCCGCCGGTGCTTCGGCCAGCGGGTCGGGCGCGGGCAGGGCGATCAGCGCGGCCCGCTCGGGCGGGTCGGCGAGGTAGTAGAAGGCCGAGCCCGGAAAGCTCATCCCGGGCTGCTCGAAAGGCATCGCCGGCGCGGCGACAGCCGGGCTCTGGCCGTCCGCAGGCACATGACGCTCCCGCTCCGCTTCCGGTGCGGCAAGGGCCGGGACGGCGATGGCGAGGACGAGCACGCCGAGCCGCCGGCGGAGCGGATGCGCGGTCGCAGTTGCGCGTGAAGATTGCCGCGAGAAGCGGGTCGCGAGCCTGTGCAGTGGCCCGCCGAGCCCGGACCTCTCCCCGGATGCCGCAGCGCGTGCGGGTGCGACGTCGCTTGGTGTGGCGGGGCTGGGCGCTGCAGGGGCGCGTTTGAGGATGCGGGCGCGGGTCACGCGCGCTGGACTAGCGCCGCAGGCAAAGCCGGGCGAGCGCGGCTTTGCGCGCGTCCCGAAAGCGCACAGCCGCGCGCAGCGGGTTAACCCTCCGCAGGCCGAGCGCCAACGGCGCGGCTTGCGGGCGGGCGGGCGCGGCCCTATCGGATGGGCCCAAGGGGATCGATGCCGTCACGCCTTCTCACCACTGCCCGGGCCCACCTTGCCGCCCTGTCGCTCGCCCTGTTCGTGGCGCTGTTTCCGGCGCTGCTCGCGTCCTGCGCGCCCGCGACCGAGCGGGAGGCCCGGCAGGACGCGGGCGGCGCACCGCGCTTCGTCAGCCTCAACCCATGCCTCGATGCGCTGTTGGTCGAAATCGCCGCGCCCGCGCAGGTGCTCGCCCTGTCGCATTACAGCCGCGACGCCGCCTCGAGCTCGCTCGCGCGGGGCGTGGTCGAGCGGTTCGCCGCCACCGGCGGGACGGCCGAGGAAGTGCTCGCCTTGCAGCCCGACATCGTGCTGGCGAGCAGCTTCCTCGATCCCGCGACCCGCGCCGCGCTCGAACGCGCGGGGCTCAGGGTCGAGACGTTCGGCAGCCCGGTGAGTATTGCCGAAAGCCTCGAACAGGTCCGCCGGATCGCCGCGCTGGCGGGACGCGAGGCGGCGGGCGAGGCGCTGGCGCGCCGAATTGCGGGGGGCATCGCGGCGGGGCCGGAAACGCCCGGCGAGGACATCGCCACAATGCTCTGGCAGCCGGGCCAGATCGTGCCGGGCGAGGCGACGCTGATCGGCGAATTGATGCGCGAGGCCGGCTTTGCGAGCCATTCCGCCGCGCGCGGGCTGGGACAGGCCGACCATGTCGCGCTCGAAACCCTGCTCGCCGACCCGCCCGATCTGCTGCTGGTTGCGGGGGACAGCGCGGGGCAGGAACACCCGCTGCTCGCCCGGCTGGAGGACACGCGCGTCGAGCGCCTGCCGACGAACCTGCTTTATTGCGGCGGGCCGACGATCCCTGCGGTGCGCGCGCGTTTCGCCGCGATCAGGGAGCGGATGGAGCACGCCGCGCCGTGACCCGCGCGAGCCTGGCCTTCGGCGCGCTGCTGGCGCTGCTGCTGCCCGCCTCGCTGCTGGCGGGGCGCGTGTGGATCGCGCCTTTCGCGCCCGCCGCGGGGCCGGAGAACGCGGCGCTCATCCTGATGGAACTGCGCCTGCCGCGCGCGCTGCTCGCCGTGGTGATCGGCGCGGGGCTGGGCGCCGCGGGAGCGGCGATGCAGGGCTATCTTCGCAACCCGCTGGCCGATCCGGGCCTGTTCGGCATCGCGCCGATGGCGGCGCTCGGCGCGGTCGGGTCGTTCTGGTTCGCGCAGGCGCTCCCACCCGCGCTCGCCGCGTGGAGCCTGCCGGGCTTCGCGCTGGCGGGCGCGGGGCTTGCCATGGCGCTGCTCGCGCTCATCGCCGGGCGTACAAGCAGCGACGCGGCCGGCGGGGCAGGCGGAGGGATCGCGCTGTTCACGCTCGCCGGGCTGATGATCGCGAGCCTCGCAGGCGCGCTCACCGCGCTTGCGATCACGATGGCGCCCTCGGCCTTCGCGATGAGCCAGATCGTGCTGTGGCTGAACGGCGCGCTGACCGACCGTTCGTGGAACGAGGTCCTGCTCGCCGCGCCGCTTGTGGCAGCGGGCATCGCGGTGCTGGCCCTCGCCGCGCGCTCTCTCGACGCGCTGACGCTGGGCGAGGAGGCGGCGCGTTCGCTGGGGGTGGACCCGGCGCGGCTGCTCGCGCTGCTGGTCGTCGGCGTCGGCCTGACGGTCGGGGCGAGCGTCGCGGTCGCGGGCATCATCGGCTTCGTCGGTCTGATCGTGCCGCATCTCGTCCGCCCGCTGACCGACCGCCGCCCGTCGAGCCTGATCCTTCCGAGCGCGCTCGCCGGAGCCTGCCTCGTGCTTGCCGCCGACAGCGCGGTGCGGGTGCTGCCTTTCGTGACCGAATTGCGCCTCGGCATCGCGCTTTCGCTGATCGGCGCGCCGTTCTTCGCCTGGCTCTTGCTGCGGATGCGGCGGGGGGAAGTGTGATGCTGGCGGCTCAGAACCTGTCGCTGCGGCGCGGCGGCGTGCGCGTGCTCGAAGGACTGGACGCCGCGCTCGAGCCGGGGGCGATCACCGCGATCGTCGGACCCAACGGGGCGGGCAAGTCGAGCCTGCTGCTCGGTCTTGCCGGCCTGCTCGCGCCCGAACAGGGCCGGGTGAGCCTCGACGGGCGCGATCTTTCAGGCTTGCCCCCGCGCGAGAGGGCGCGGGTGCTCGGCTACCTGCCGCAAGGGGCGGACATTGCCTGGGACGTGGCCGTGGAGACGCTCGTCGCGCTCGGGCGGATGCCGCATGGCGATGCGAGGGGCGCAGGGCGCGAAGCGATCGAGCGCGCGATCGCCGCGCTTTCGCTCGAGGACCTGCGCCATCGCCCGGCGAGCCGCTTGTCGGGCGGCGAGCGGGCGCGCGCCCTGCTCGCGCGGGTGCTTGCCGGGAGCCCGCGCTGGATTCTCGCCGACGAGCCGCTCGCCGCGCTCGACCTTGCCCACCAGCTCGCTCTCGTCGGCCACCTGCGCGCCTGTGCGGCGGCGGGGCAGGGGGTGGTGGTGGTGCTCCACGACCTCGCGCTGGCGATGAACCATGCCGACCGGGTGATGGTGCTGCGCGGGGGCCGGCTTGTCGCCGCCGGACCGCCGGAAGAGGCGCTTTCGAGCCGGACCATCGCCGATGTCTGGGGCGTCGAGGCGCGCTGGTTGGGCGAGCCGGGAAGGCGGGCGCTGGCGGCCGTGTGAGCCGCGCTTTGTCGCATCCTTCCAAGGATCGCCCCGCTGCCCTGCGCTAGGGCCATGTCCAGCAATGGGAGAACCCGCCATGATCACGATGCTGCGCCGCCTGTCCCTCCGCGCCCCGCTCGTCGCCGCGACCGCTTTCGCAGCGCTCGCCGCCGCTCCGCTCGCGGCGCAGGGCGTCTCGACCCCGGCCGAGGCCGACGCCGAATTCGCCGATGCGATGGCATCGGGCGTGCGCGCCTCGACACTGCGCGAGGCGGAGATGTGCGCGGGCTATTGGTGGGCGTTGCAGGCGGTCCACGAGGCAAGCGCGGAAGTCCCGTTCTGGCAGAACCTCCCGAAGCGGCTCGGCCCCGACACGGCCACGCTCGGGCGCGAATTCTGGAACGCGGTCCTGCGCGAGGCGCTCAAGGACGACGAGGCCCGGCTCGAGGCGGCCGGAAACCGGGTCTTCGACCACCGCCAGGAGGCGATCCGGCGGGTCGTCGAAGCCGAAAAGACCGGGGGAATCGAAGGGTTCTTCTCGACTCTCGGCACGTGCGTGCCGGAGTAACGGGCGGTCGTCATCATCGACGAGGCCGAAGGGCGTATCGGGGCCGCGCGCCGGGTTCCCGCTCGGCCTTGAAAGGTTGGGCCGGCCGGGCGGCATCACCCGCCCCCAATGCTTGGCAGGGACACCGCCGACCGACCCGCTCCGAGCAAGTTGTCGCTCCGCCCGGAACAGTGCGACCCGAAGGGCTCATGCGAGGACTTGCAAAGAGGCTGCGACCATAACGCGACCGGGGCACTTTGGGACTTTAGGTTTTCTATAGCCCCTCCCCATCAGCGGTTTTTGCTATCGAAATCAGGCGCTTCGCGGATCTTCGTAATCGGCATCGAGAAAGATCTGCGTGCGCCGTTCGGAGCGGTGGATCAGCCCGCCCGCGACCCGTCCGGCAGCCGTGGTGTATTCAAGCTCGGCTGCAATGGCCTCGTAATCCCCCGCCCGGATCGCCGCGTTGAGGCGCGGGCTTTCTTCCGGCGAGACATTGCCGATGCCGACATTGAAGACGAGATCGACCAGCGCGTCGAATTCGTTCTGGTTGACCGGCAGCCCGGCGAGCAGGTCGCGCACCCCGGCCTCCGCCTTTTCGAGATCGCGCTCGAGCAGCTTCATCGCGCGGGCATGGGTGATGCGCTGGCCGAGCCGCAGATTGTCCTCGGGCAGGACGAGGTGGCCCACGCCCACGGTCGGATAGCCCGCGACGTCGCGATAGACGCGGTAGCGCACGCCTTCTTCCTCGACCAGCGCCGCGACCATCGCCTCGCTGGTGGCAAGGTCGGCGGCATCGCGCCGGATCGCGGGGTCGAACACGGCCTGCTCGACCACCGGGGGCGCGGTGCGGGGCTCGGCCCGGATCGCGATGTCCGAAGCCCCAGCGAGCGCCACCGCCGAAACGCTCAGCAGGGCGGCGGCGCCTTTCCGCTTGGGCAGGGCGATACGCCGGGCCGGATCGCGGAGCGCCGCGCCGCGCCCGCGCGCCCTTGCGCGCAGGCGCATCAGGCGTTCGCGGAAAGCGCGGAAGGAGCCGAAGAAGCGCCGCCGCCGCACGCCTTGCGCGCTGCGGGCAGCGGGCGGTGTGGGTACGCGCCTGTGGGGTAGGGCGGGCGGGGCGGATCGGGGAATGCGCTGGAGTTCGGTTGCGGTGATGGATATCCTCGTTTCAATCGATATTACAATTGCTTGTAGTTCATGAAAGCAACGGGCGAGGGCCCCGCGAATGTCCACGCTTCGCCCGTTTTCCCGTGCAATGCGGCGCGTGCGTCCGCCTCGGCGGGGCATCTGGCACTCGGCATCGGCGTTCCTGACGCGCGCTCGCTGCCGGGGATGGGCCGGCAGCCGGGCACCAAGGCGCGCCTCGTCCGTTGCAATCGACGGGGCAAGGGCCATCTCCCGCACAAGCCTGCGGACAGCCTCGCGCCCGCGCCCCGCGCCCTCTTTACACCTACGAACATTTCCGGAACAAAGCCCTCCCATGAGCCTCTCCCTGATCCAGAAGCATTGGCCCGCCCCATGCTGACCAAGATTTCCGTGCGCGGCGCGCGCGAGCACAACCTCAAGGGCATCGACATCGACCTGCCGAGGGACAGCCTGATCGTCGTCACGGGCCTTTCGGGCAGCGGCAAGTCGAGCCTCGCCTTCGACACGATCTATGCCGAGGGGCAGCGGCGCTATGTGGAATCGCTCTCCGCCTATGCGCGGCAGTTCCTCGAGATGATGCAGAAGCCCGATGTCGAGCATATCGACGGGCTCTCGCCTGCGATCAGCATCGAGCAGAAGACGACCTCGAAGAACCCGCGCTCCACGGTCGCGACCGTGACCGAAATCTACGATTATATGCGCCTGCTGTGGGCGCGGGTGGGCACGCCCTATTCCCCCGCAACGGGTGAGCCGATCGAGGCGCAGACCGTCTCCAACATGGTGGACCGCGTCATGGCCCTGCCGGAGGGCACGCGGCTCTACCTGCTCGCCCCGGTCGTGCGCGGGCGCAAGGGCGAGTATCGCAAGGAGCTCGCCGAATGGCAGAAGGCGGGCTTTACCCGCGTCCGGATCGACGGGGAGCTCTATCCCATCGAAGAGGCGCCCGCGCTCGACAAGAAATACAAGCACGACATCGAGGTGGTGGTCGACCGTCTCGCGGTGAAACCGGGGCTTGAAACGCGCCTCGCCGACTCCTTCGAGACCGCGCTGAAACTGGCGGATGGGCTCGCCTATGTCGACCTCGCCGATGGTGTCGTGCCGGGCCGCGAGGGCGAGGACGAGGGCGGCGGCGCGATGAAGGGCGCCGGCATCCCCGCCAACCGCATCGTCTTTTCCGAGAAATTCGCCTGTCCCGTCTCCGGATTCACCATCGAGGAAGTCGAGCCGCGCCTGTTCTCCTTCAACTCGCCGCAGGGGGCCTGCCCGGCCTGTGACGGGATCGGGGAAAAGCAGCTCTTCGACGAACAGCTCGTCGTGCCGAACGAGGCGCTTACCTTGAAACAGGGCGCGATCGTCCCCTGGGCCAAGTCCAATCCGCCGTCACCCTATTATATGCAGGTGCTGGCCAGCCTCGCCAAGGCGTATGATTTCGACCTCACCACGCCGTGGAAGGACCTGGAGCCCGACCAGCGTCTCATCATCCTTCACGGTACGGGCGGGATGCCGGTGCCGCTGACTTTCAAGGACGGTCGCAAGGAATACACCGTCACCAAGCCGTTCGAGGGCGTGATCGGCAACTTGAACCGCCGGATGCGCCAGACCGAAAGCGCGTGGATGCAGGAGGAACTGTCGAAGTTCCAGACCGCGCAGCCGTGCGAAGCGTGCGGGGGCAAGCGCCTTAACGAAAAGGCGCTTAGCGTGAAGATCCCCGGCCCCACCGGCCCGATCGACATCGCCGAACCCGTCCGCATGAGCGTTGCGCAGGCGAAAGCGTGGTTTGCCGAAATCGACGACTATTTGACCGAGCAGCAATCCCAGATCGCGAAGGCGATCCTCAAGGAGATCAACGAGCGGCTGGGCTTTCTCGACAACGTGGGCCTCGACTACCTCAACCTCGACCGGACCAGCGGCACTCTGTCGGGCGGCGAGAGCCAGCGCATCCGCCTCGCCAGCCAGATCGGCAGCGGGCTGTCGGGCGTGCTCTACGTGCTGGACGAACCCTCCATCGGCCTCCACCAGCGCGACAACGACCGGCTGCTGGAGACGCTGAAACGCCTGCGCGATCTTGGCAACACGGTGATCGTGGTCGAGCATGACGAGGACGCGATCCGCTCCGCCGACCACATCGTCGACCTCGGCCCCGGCGCGGGGGTGCACGGGGGCGAAGTGGTCGCGCAGGGGACGCTGAAACAGGTGATGAAGGCCAAGGGCTCGCTCACCGCCGATTACCTCACGGGCCGGCGCGAAATCGAAGTGCCGAAACAGCGCCGCAAGGGCAATGGGCTGAAGCTGACGGTGAAGGGCGCGAGCGCCAACAACCTCAAGAACGTGACCGCCTCGATTCCCTTGGGCACCTTCACCTGCATCACCGGCGTTTCGGGCTCGGGCAAGTCCTCCTTCACCATCGACACGCTCTATGCCGGCGCCGCCCGGGTGCTGAACGGCGCGCGCGTTGTCGCAGGGAAACACGAGTCGATCGAGGGGCTGGAAAACTGCGACAAGGTGATCGAGATCGACCAGTCCCCCATCGGCCGCACCCCGCGCTCCAACCCCGCGACCTACACCGGCGCCTTCACCCAGATCCGCGACTGGTTCGCCGGCCTCCCGGAATCGCAGGCGCGCGGGTACAAGCCAGGGCGCTTCTCCTTCAACGTCAAGGGCGGGCGCTGCGAGGCGTGCACCGGCGACGGCCTCATCAAGATCGAGATGCACTTCCTCCCCGATGTCTACGTCACCTGCGAGGAATGCGGGGGCAAGCGCTATAACCGCGAAACGCTCGAGGTGAAGTTCAAGGGCCTGTCGATTGCCGACGTGCTCGACATGACGATCGAGGACGCGGAGGGCTTCTTCAAGGCGGTGCCTTCGATCCGCGACAAGATGCGGATGCTGAACGAGGTCGGCCTCGGCTACGTCAAGGTCGGCCAGCAGGCGACGACGCTATCGGGCGGCGAGGCGCAGCGCGTGAAGCTCGCCAAGGAGCTGTCGAAACGCTCCACCGGGCAGACGCTCTACATCCTCGACGAGCCGACGACGGGCCTGCATTTCGAGGACGTCCGCAAGCTCTTGGAAGTGCTGCACCGGCTGGTGGAGCAGGGCAATTCCGTTGTGGTGATCGAGCACAACCTTGATGTGATCAAGACCGCCGACTGGATTGTGGACCTCGGCCCCGAAGGCGGCGTGCGCGGCGGGGAGATCGTCGCGGAGGGCACGCCGGAGGCGGTGGCCGAGGTGGAGCGGTCGTTTACTGGGGCTTATCTGAAGCCGATGTTGCGGCAGGCTCACGCAAAATCTCAAGGTAATGATTCAAAATAGAAAAATATCCTCGAGATAATCAAAGCAATCACACGCGTTGTCAAAATCTTCATCGCATATATTCTTTGCATGGGCATCTGCTCGAAACTTATTTACAATGTGAAGCGACTCTCGAATTTTCGGTTTCGACGAGGATAGGTGTGTAAGACATTCTTGGTGGCCAATGATCGAGATAAGGTCAACCAAGTATAGTGGGCTGCTTTCTGAGGAAAATAAAAACTTTGGATTAGTATCTTGAAGTCCATCGTACTTTTTCTTCGTCAATGATTTAGAAAGAACATCCTCAAATTTAAAGCCATCAATTGATTTTGCCCAAAAAAGCAGATTCGTCCGAATTGTAGATTCCAATCGATTGCGGCGCAGTGAAAGCTCCGCCCACTTTCCTTCAAGATCAATCAAATTCTCATCGGGTTCAACCTGAAGAACAGCTTTTTTGACTGCGTCAAAGGCGATTTCGGCTACTTGATCTCTAACAATTATGAGTCCATAGCCGATAAGATGGTCGATGAGGTCCGGCGCTTCTGTGGCATACTCAGTCGCTTCATCTGATTTTTCTGTCACCAAATCTTTTAAAACCCGGAATTCGGAAGGGTAGTAGTCCCTTAAGTTCGCGATGATATCGAACATGTACCTATCCAGTTGTCCAGAGAACTCCCTCTGGGCATCTCTAACCCGCTTCATAGGCACGGCTTTGGGCCGCTGACCGGTAGTCAATTGGTGCACCTTGCTGCAAACTTGCCTTGTGAAAAATGGGTGCCCTCCATAACTCGAATGCAAGGCATTTATCGCGGCGGCATCGAAATCTAAGCCCATGAAGAAGCCAAGGCGGTTCACCATTTCTCGCGTTTCGTCGAAAGTGAGATTTGGTATAAATCTCTTCTGAGCAAGTAGGTAGGCGGGGTTGTCGATGCCTTGGATATTTTGTTTCTCAAGTAAGTAGGGGCTTGTGCCGACGATGCAAAACGCCAGTGATCGGTTCTTTAGGCTCTGCGAGAATGACCTCAGAACTTGCCAGAAGTAAACGGGATCTTTGCCGCTCCTCCAGTGGTCTGATGCAGCGGTCTCGGGTGAAATATTTTCTATCTCGTCAAATATCAAAAGAAGACTTGATCTAAGGGATCCAATAGTTTGAGACATTTTTTCCGAAAACCATTCTGAAATCTCGGCTCCATCAAATGAGTTTGGTTTTGGCAGTTGCTTGAGCTTGGCTTTGTCTCGAACTGTGTTGACGATATGGTATAGGAGCTCTCCATAACGTCTACTGTGTATTTTCAAGTCTTGGCAGTCTAGCGTTACCACCGTCAATTCAGCTGGTTTACAACGGCGTTCGATAGCATAAATCGTAGATGTTTTGCCGCTTTTCCTAAGGCCGAACAAGCAGGAGTGCTGGCCAGACTTTGCTAAGTCAATAACACCAGATACAATCTCGCTGCGACCGAAGAAGAAATGCTCTTCTCTTAGGGGGGACTGGAAGCCAAACAAGTCGCGAATATAATGGTTCTGTCTTACGGCAGATATTAATGGGTCCCTTCTTCGGTCAAGTTGGTCAAATGTGATAGGAACGATAACTGGATATTCTGGGTGTTGTTCAAGGTAAAGCTTTATGTGTCTGTCTACATTATTGTCATCACTCACCAGAAAACGTGACGTGACCCCCTGATTTTCCTCCACGAGCGATTAGAGTCTGGCCTGAAGGAAGGACAGACGATGAAGCGGAAGAGGTTCTCAGAGGAGCAGATCATTGGGGTGCTGAAGGAAGCGGAGGCGGGCGCGAAGACCGCCGATCTGGCCCGGCGGCACGGGGTGTCTGAAGCGACGATCTACAACTGGAAGGCCAAGTATGGCGGGCTGGAGGTGTCCGAGGCCCGGCGGCTGCGGGAGCTCGAGAGCGAGAACGCGAAGCTCAAGCGGCTGCTGGCCGATGCGATGCTGGACAACGTGGCGTTGAAGGATCTGCTCTCAAAAAAGTGGTGACGCCCGCCGCGAAGCGAGAAGCTGCCGCACATCTCCAGGCATGTCATGGGATGAGCGAGCGGCGGGCGTGCCGTGTCATCGATGCCGATCGCAAGAGCGTGCGCTATCGTTCCATCCGGGATGATGACGGCGCGCTGCGTGAGAAGCTGCGTGAGCTGGCCAACCAGCGGCGCCGGTTCGGCTATCGCCGTTTGCATATCCTGCTGCGCCGGGAGGGCGTGATGATCAACCGCAAGAAGACCCAGCGGCTGTATCGGGAGGAAGGGCTTGCAGTGAGGCGACGACGCAGCCGCAAGCGCGCTGTCGGCACCAGAGCGCCAGCTCCGGTGCTGGCACTGCCGAACCAGCGCTGGAGCCTGGACTTTGTCCATGACCAGATCGCTTCTGGCAGACGGTTCCGGGTGCTCAATGTGGTCGATGACATGACCAGGGAGTGCCTGGCGGCGGTGCCGGATACCTCGATCTCGGGGCACCGCGTCGTGCGCGAGCTGACCCAGCTAATCGCCCAGCGCGGCAAGCCGGGCATGATCGTTAGCGACAATGGCACCGAACTCACCAGCAATGCCGTGCTCGCATGGTGCGGCGAGATCGGGGTGGAGTGGCATTACATCGCTCCGGGCAAGCCGATGCAGAACGGCTACGTCGAGAGCTTTAACGGCCGCATGCGCGACGAACTGCTGAACGAGACCCTGTTCCTCAGCATGGCCCACGCACGGGTCGAGATCGCTGCTTGGGTCGAGGATTACAACCGGGAGAGGCCACACTCGTCCCTTGGCTACGCAACCCCGGCGGCGTTCGCCGCCGAACTGGATAAGCAATGGCCTGCTTCGCTACGCCCTACGGGCTCCGCTACGCAGCCCATTGCTTCAACCGCGCTGATGCGCAAAACAACCGCCCGGCTCTAATCCCAGCTGGGGGAAAGCTGGGGGTCACGTCAAACGGAGGCTATTGTCGACGCGAGCGGACTCCACTAAACTGTAAAACTGATTGTATGCCTCGAGTGTGCGAATCTCGAACGTGTCGTAATTCGCAAAAACAACGAGAAGTTCTCTCTGGGTGTTGAGGACAACTGAAGAGTCGTCAGTGGGTCGGATTAAGGCGCCATAGTATACACTATTATCTACCCGGATTTCCGAGAATGATCGCGTAACATAGAAGGTATCAGCGATCCTCCGGATCGCATTCCGTATCGTCGGGGGATAGTTCTCGAGGTGAAAATTCCTATGGAGGCCGGGCTGAGTGGGCATGAAGTCCTCATACTTTTGCTTGTTCGGCTTTGCCAAATTCGTTTCGGATCGTCGAGAGTTATTCGAAGCGTTGTTGCGGTTCGCTAACCCCGGAACCACCCGCTCCCCCACTCGCTGACGTTGTGACAACACAACAAAGCGAAGGAGCATCCCATGACCCGCACCGCTTTCACCGACGCCCTCCCGCGCCGCCTTGCGCTCGCCGTCGGCGCTGTCGCCGCGCTTGCGATGGGGGGCTGCACCACCTCTCCCAATGATCTCCAGTTCGGCACGCCGCTCGTCGCCAATCTCGAGGGCGAGAACGAGGTGCCGCAGGAGGGCGATCCGAACGGGACCGGGCGCTTCGACGCCGCGCTCGAGCGCAATGGCGAGCTGTGCTACGAACTCTTCGCCACCGGCATCGCCCAGGCGCAGGCCGCGCATATCCACCGCGGCGCGGCGAGCGAGAACGGGCCGCCGGTCGTCACTCTCGCCACGCCGCAGATGGACAGGACCGCCGAGGGCTGCACGATGATCGAACCCGCGCTGGCGAGCGAGATGCTCGGCAACCCCGAAAACTTCTACGTCAACGTCCACAACGAGCCCTATCCCGGCGGCGCGATCCGCGGGCCGATCGTCGCGGTGGAGTGAGGCTGCACGCCGCGGGCGACTGACCTATTCGAGCAGTTCGAGCTCCACCGGCGCGTGGCCGCGGCGGATCAGGCCCAATTCCTCGGCCGCCGCGCGGCTCACGTCGATCACCCGCCCCCGCGCAAAGGGGCCGCGGTCGTTGATCCGCACGGTGACGCTGCGCCCGTTGGAAGGGTTGGTCACGCGCACGATGCTGCCGAAGGGCAGGGTGCGGTGCGCCGCGGTGAGCGCGTTCATGTCGAAGCGTTCGCCGTTCGCCGTGCGCCGCCCGTGGAAGCGCCGCCCATAATAGGATGCCGTTCCGGTGCCGAGGCTGCGGAAGGCGGGCGTCTCGATCTCGGGCTCGATCGCGGAGAGGTCCACGGCGCTTTCGGGCACGGCGAGGTCCGGGCGCGGCGCTTTGGCAAGCGGGGCGAAAGCGGCCTTAAAACCGGCGGGCGGAGCGGGTTCGGCGGGTCGGGTCCGCGGCTCGCCCGCAGGCGGGACGGAAGGCGCGGCGGCGGGGGCGCTCGCCATGGTTTCGCCCGTGCCCTCGGCGAGGTTTTCCTGCGCCTGCGCCGGCAGGGCGAGCCCGCCCGCAACAAGGCCGAGCGGGAGCGCGGCGGCCAGGCGGAGCGCAATATGCGCGCCGAAAGCCGGGCGCGGAGCGGTGGAGCGAACCTCTCCCATGGCGACAGGGTCTAGCCCGGCGCGTGCGGGCAAGGCAATCCGGGCGCTTTACCAATGTCGCGGGAAAGGGGCCGTTTGCCGCATTTCCGGCCGCTTCGACAGGTAGGGGAGGGGACAAAGCAAATGGGGCCGGCATTGCTGCCGACCCCACTCTCACCGGCGCGTGGACGCTGCCTTCTTCGTGCGAGGCTTCCGGCGGACCGTCTCCCTCGCGCTTGTCCGGCAGCGCACTTGGCGCCCGATGTCTGGGCCTCCGGCGGCCTTGCCCGAAGGCGCGGCCAGCCCGAAGGCTTCCTCACCGGCGCTCGCGCCGGCATCCGGCCCGGTGGCCTTGCCGTCCCGTCCGCGCAGGACCCCGAAGGATCCTTCGCAGGGCCGAGAGGCTGCCTGCCCGGCCGAGACCGTGATCCCGTATGGCCTGCAAGGGGCGGGCGCAGTTGCCGGGACCGAAGTCCCTTTCCTCTGCTGCCCTTGCGGACCGGCATCGCGGCCTTCACGCCGACTTTGCTTCGCGCCATCCTCAGGCAAGGCGGGTTGCATTCGACCGAGGCTTCCTGCATCCCGTCTCTCAGACGACGCGTGGACAGTCACCAGCGTGGTCTCTCGGTTAGAAAACTTCGGCTTTTCAAGGTCTTGCGACCCTGTCTTGCCGATGTTTCCCGTCCCGAAGACAGGTTGAGATTGCGCCCGGAGAGGCCATTCGGCAAGCGGCGCAACCCCGACTTATCCACTTTTCCCCGGTTTAGCTGTGGAGAATGGTGGACAACTCAACCGTTCGTCGCATTGGACAGGTGCGGGCGAGAACCGCTCCCCGCCGCGCCCGGATTTCTCGGCAATTTGCCGTAAGCAATGCTTGCCGGATGTTGCGGAGGTCCGATGGCGAGTCGGCGCGACTCGGCTGCTCACCCGCCGCGCTGGGCGAGCAGGCGCAGGCGCAGCGCGTTCAATTTAATGAAGCCTTCCGCGTCCTTCTGGTCATAGGCCCCCGCGTCGTCCTCGAAGGTCACGTGCGCTTCGGAATAGAGCGAATGGGGCGACTTGCGCCCGACCACGCCGGCAAGGCCCTTGTAGAGCTTGAGCCGCACCGTGCCGGTCACCTTCTGCTGCGACAGGTCGATAGCCGCCTGCAGCATCTCGCGCTCGGGGCTGAACCAGAAGCCGTTGTAGATGAGCTCGGCGTATTTCGGCATCAGCTCGTCCTTCAAGTGCGCCGCGCCGCGGTCGAGCGTGATCTGCTCGATCCCCCGGTGCGCGCGGGCGTAGATCTCGCCGCCGGGGGTTTCGTACATCCCGCGCGACTTCATGCCGACGAAGCGGTTCTCGACGAGGTCGAGCCGGCCGATGCCGTGCCTGCGCCCGAGGTCGTTGAGCGCGGCGAGCAGGGTGGCGGGGCTCATCGCCTCGCCGTTCAATGACACGCCGTCGCCGCGCTCGAAACCGATCTCGATATATTCGGGCGTGTCGGGCGCATCCTCCGGGTGGTCGGTGCGCGAATAGACGTAGTCCGGCGTCTCCTCCCAAGGGTCTTCGAGCACCTTCCCCTCAGACGAGGTGTGGAGGAGGTTGGCATCGGTCGAGAACGGGCTTTCGCCGCGCTTGTCGGTCGGCACCTTGATCTGGTGCGCTTCGGCCCAGGCGATGAGCGCGGTGCGGCTGGTGAGATCCCATTCGCGCCAAGGAGCGATGACCTTGATGTTGGGGTCGAGCGCATAGGCCGACAGTTCGAAGCGGACCTGGTCATTGCCCTTGCCGGTCGCGCCGTGAGCGATCGCATCGGCGCCGGTTTCGCGCGCGATCTCGACAAGGCGCTTGGAAATGAGCGGACGGGCGATCGAGGTGCCGAGCAGGTAGTCGCCTTCGTAGCGGGCGTTGGCGCGCATCATCGGGAAGACGAAGTCGCGCACGAATTCCTCGCGCAGGTCCTCGATGAAGATGTGCTCGTCCGGAATGCCCATCGCGCGGGCCTTGTCGCGCGCGGGTTCGATCTCCTCGCCCTGGCCGAGGTCGGCGGTGAAGGTGACGACTTCGAGCCCGCGCTCGACGGAGAGCCACTTGGCGATGACGGAAGTGTCGAGGCCGCCCGAATAGGCGAGGACGACGCGTTTGATGTCGCTCATGGATCAGGTTCCGGATGCTTGGCGGGCCGCCTAGGCCCACGGGAAAGTGGAGCGCCCGTATCAAGCCGCCGGGCGCGAGGCAATCGCCCGCGGGCGAGGGCGCCGGGGCGACACCGGGCGGGCGAATGTAACGTATTAAAGTATCATCCCTTTTAAGGTGACAGCGCGTGGCAATGGAGCTAGGGCCGCGGATGGGATCTGAACTAAAAGGAAATGCTCCGATGAAAAGATCCCTCTCCCTCATTGCCATTGCCGCCGCCACGCTCGCTTCGGGTGCCTATGCCCACGAGGTGCTCCATGCCGGGCATGAGGACCATGCCCACGGCGCCGATTGCGGGCACATGGCGATCGAACACGCCGGCCATGTCGATTACCTGCACGACGGGCACCTCCACTTCGCGCACGGCGCGCATTTCGACGAACACGCGCTCGAAGTGTCCTCGACCAACCCGGCGGCCGAGGAACTGGCGAGCATGGTGACCACCGACGATCATATGCACGGCCATGAGGGTGAAGAGCACGAGATGGTCCAGCACGGCGATCACATGGACTATGTCCACGATGGCCGGCTGCACTTCGTCCACGGCGATCACATGGACGATCACGGCCCCGTCGCGCTGGTCGATCCGGCGCAGCTTGCCGCGCGTTAAGACCCTGAAAGCAGGCGCTTCTCCTCCTGCGCGATCCAGTCGCGCGTGAGGGGCAGCGCATTGCGGTCGCGCACGTACTGGATCTGGTAATTGCACATGCCGCCGTGCTCGAACACGGTCGCCGCGCCCGCCAGATAGAACGTCCACATCCGGAAGAACCGCTCGTCGTGGAGCGCGACGATGGCGTCCTTGTTCGCCATGCAGTTCGCGTACCACTGGCGGATCGTCTTGGCGTAGTGGACCCGCAGCGCCTCGACATCGGCGGCGATCAGGCGGAATTTCTCCGATGCGGCCACGGTTTCGGACAGGGCGGGGATATAGCCGCCGGGGAAGATGTATTTGCGGGTGAAGGCATCGGTCGTGCCGGGCGACCCCATCCGCCCGATCGTGTGGATCAGCATCACGCCTTGCGGGTCGAGCAGCCGGGCGCAGCATTCGAAGAAGGTGTCGAACTGGGCCTGGCCGACGTGCTCGAACATACCGACCGAAACGATCCGGTCGAAGGTCTGCCCCGACGCGGCGAAATCGCGGTAATCGACCAGCTCGATAGTGACCTGTTTCGCCACGCCCGCCTGCGCGATCCGTTTGCGCGCGAGCGCGGCCTGCTCGGATGACAGCGTGATCCCCGTCACCTCGACGTCGTAATGCTTCGCCAAGTAGATCGCCATGCCGCCCCAGCCGCAGCCGATGTCGAGCACCTTCTGCCCCGGCTGGATCTGCAGCTTGGCCGCGATATGCGCGAGCTTCGCCTCCTGCGCCTGCCCCAATGTCATGTCGGGGCCGAAATGGTCGGTGTTCCAATAGCCGCAGGAATACTGGAAATGTTCGGGATCGAGCATCAGTGCGTAGAGCGCGTTGCCGATGTCGTAGTGGTGCGCGACGTTCTTCTGCGCGCGCACCGCGTCGTTGAACCGGTCGACCGCCATCGCGGCGGTGTTTACGAGCCGCTTGGGCAGGCTCGGGCGCAGCTTGTCGCTGCCGCGCTCCCAGCGCCCGTTCATGCGGAGCAGCGAGACGAGCCCCATGACGTCGCCTTCCTCGATCACGAGGCGGGCGTCCATGAAGGCTTCGGCCGCGCCCAGTCGCGGGTCGAGCACGATGTCGCGCGGCACGGCGTCGTCGGTGAAGCGCAGCACGATCTCCGGAAAGCCGTCTGCCGCCTCGCCATAGACGCGCGCCTCGCCATCGGCGAAGACGACGCCGAGCCGCCCGCGCGTTACGGCCTTGGAGAGAAACCGGTCGAGAAGGGTCTTGCTCATGCTGGCTCCCTGTTGGCCGGGGCGGTCCCGGCGAGGCGTGCGAGCGCCCAAGATGCCCCTGCTTTTGCCGCTGTCAATTCTGCGCTATCCTCTGCGCGCCATGGCCGATGCGAAGATCCTGCCCAATGCGGGCTCGGTCGAGGCGTTCCTCGCCTCGGTCGAACCGCCCGCGAAGCGCGAGGACGCGCGCGCTCTCGATGCGCTGTTCCGCCGCGTGACGGGGGAGGAGCCGGTGATGTGGGGCGCCTCGCTGATCGGTTATGGAGAATACGAGACGGTCTATGCCAGCGGGCGCGCAGTGCGCTGGATGCGGAGCGGCTTTTCGCCCCGCAAGGCCAAGCATTCGCTGCACCTGATGGCGGGCTATTCCGACCCGGAAGCGGCACGGGAACGGGCAGCGATCCTCGAACGGCTCGGCAAGCATTCCGAAGGCAAGAGCTGCCTTTACGTGAACAAGCTGGCCGACGTGGACATGGCCGTGCTGGAAGAGCTCATCGCAGCGGACTGGCGGGCGATGCAGCGGATCTATCCGCCTGCCTAGTTCGTCCCTTCCTCATAGAGGTAGAGAGTGACTTCGCAGGGCATGGCCGTCGCCCACGCTACCGCCTCGCTTACCGATATGCCGTCGCGCTCCTTGTAAAGCACGCTGGTTCCGGGATCGCCCGGCTCGGCCTCGTCGGCCCCTTCGACCCCGTTGTCGTGCGCCGTCGCTTCGACGATCGCCTGGATCCGTTTCCAGCGATAGGGGTGGGCACGGCGATCGATGATATTCGCGACCGTCATTCTCAGATCCCGGCATACCACTGGTAATCGCCGATATCCTCCCAGAAGCCGCCCTTGCCCTCGCCGATGGAATCGAGACTGGCGACCGCCTCGATGCCGGTGAGGTACTTGGCGTGCTTGTAGCCGAGCTGCCGCTCGATCCTCATGCGCAGCGGCGCACCGTTCTTTTCGGGGATGTCCTCGCCGTTCAACTGGTGCGCGACGATGGTCTGCGGGTGATAGGCATCGACCATGTCGACGCTTTCGTAATAGCGCCGACCATAAAGCGTGTCGGCGCAGCGGAAGACGATGAAGTTGGCCTCCGGCAGCACGCGTGCGGCATCGAGCAGCGTGGAGAGCTGGGGTCCGGTCCACTCGCCGATCGCGCTCCAGCCCTCGACGCAATCGTGGCGCGTCACCTGCACCCGCTGGGGCATGGCGCGCAGCGTCTCGAGCGAGAGCACCAGCGGATTGGCGACGAGGCCCGTGACGGTCAGCCGCCAGTCGGGAAAGCCCTTCGCCAGCTGCTCGCGATATTCCTCCGTGTCGACCGTGAGCGAGCCATTGCCGCGAAAGCTCGGCGAGATTTCGGAGCGGTCGAATTCGGGGGCAAGCGCCTCGCGCCCGGCGAGCGCGCGGTGGGCGGCGCGGTGCCAGCTTTCGGCGGTGTCGAAAAGCGAGGTGGCGGTCTCGCTCTCCCCGATCCGCGAACAGGCGCCCGCGCCCAGCGCGGCGAGGCCTGCGAGCAGGTGGCGGCGCTTGATTTCAGCCATTGCTGCGCTCCTTGCGGAAACTCGGAATGGTCATCCCCGACAGCGTCCTGATCGGCCCGGCGACGAAGACCATGGCGACATGGACGATGACAAAACCGAGCAGGGCGAAGGCGAAGAGGAAATGGAAACTTCGCGCGCTCTGCCGCCCCCCGAACGCCTCGACCAGCCACGGCGCGGCAGGCTCGATGCCGGGACTGATCGCAAGGCCGGTAAGCACCATGCCGGGCAGGAACACGCCGAGCACGAAGGCATAGGCGATGCGCTGGAGCGGGTTGTAGTCGGCTTTCTCCTCGCGCCGGTTCGCGCCCGTCAGGTAGCCCTTGATCGTTCCCCAGATGGCGGCAGGCGCATAGGCGCGCGGGCCCGCGGCGACATCGCGGCGGAAATGGCCATTGACGAGGATCACGATCCAGTAGGCGAGCAGGCCCAGCGCGAACACCCAGGCGGCCGTGTTGTGCCACCCGCGCGCCTCGGCGAGGTCGTAGCGGAACATCGGCAGCGTCGTCCAGCCGGGAAAGCGCATGACCTGGAGCCACGCCTCCTCGGGCGCGAAACCGTAATTGCCCCAGTAGAGCCGCCGGTGCGCGTTCGAGATCGTCAGCCCCGACATGAACAGCACGACGACCGCCGCCGCGTTCACCCAATGCCAAAGCCGGGTCGAAAGCGCGTGCCTCATGCCGCGTCCGCCCCCGCGCCTGCCTGCCCGCGCGCCTTCTCGCGGGCGAGCCAGATCACGTCGCGGTCCTGGTCGAGCAGGTGCTGGCCCGAATCGACGAAGATCGTCGAGCCGCTTCGCATCGCGCGGGTGGCGAGGAAGCGCGCCGCTGCGACGATCTCGTCCACGTCGGTCTTGCGCTCCAGCAGGTTGAGGCGGTGCGAGACTTCGGTTTCCTCCTCGCGCTGGTCGTGGCTGGCGAGGATGGCTCCGGGTGCGAGGCCGTAGACCCGGTCCTCGGCCCGGCCTGCGCCCTTCGCCAGCATCGCGATGGTGGCCGAAAGCGCGTGCTTCGACATGGTGTAGCTGAAGAAATCGGGATTGGGATTGGCGATCTTCATGTCGGTGACCTGGATCACCGTGCGCCCGGCCGCGCTTGTCGCATGGGCGAGGAAGGCCTGCGCCGTGCGCGCCGGGGCCAGCGCATTGACCTGCATCGCGCGGGCATAGATCGCCTCGTCGGCCTCCTCGGCCCCGTCATATTCGAACAGCGAGGCCGAATTGACGAGGCAGCGCCAGTCGGGAAGCCGCGCGGCGAGCGCTTCGACCATCGCCGTGGCCGCGCGCGTGTCCGCAAGGTCGCATTGCACCGTCTCGGCCGAGGGGAGGGCGCTGGCGAGTTCCTCGGCCGCCTCGGCCGAAGTCCCGTAATGGATCACCGCGTGCCACCCGGCCTCGCCGAACCCGGTGACGATGGCGGCGCCGATACGGGTCGCCCCTCCGATGACGAGGATCGCGGGGCGGGTCATGCGGCGGGGGCGGGAAGGGCGGTCGCGGCGGGCATGGGCGAGAGACCTATCAGCGCCCCGCCAGCGCGGCAACGCGCAAGCGAGAGGGCCGCCGGAACTTTCGTCCCGGCGGCCCCCGGCCTCGTCCCTCGAAAGTCAGCGGCAGCGAACGTCGCCGCGGTCGATCTCGCGGCCGAGCAGCCCGCCCGCGACCGCGCCGAGCACCGTGCCGAGCGTGCGGTCGCCGCGGCGGTCGATCTCGCGCCCGAGCAGCGCGCCGACCCCTGCGCCGATCACGAGGCCCACCGTCCCGTCGTCGCGGCGGCAGCGAAAGCGCCCGTCGCGCCCGCGCCAGATCCGGTCGCGGCGACCGAGGCGGCGCCCGTCGCGCCAGCGGTCCCGGTCACGCCAGCGGCGCTCGCGCCAGTCGTCGTCATCGTCCCAGCGGTCGTCGTCCCAGCGGTCATCCCAGTCGCGACCGCCGCGGCGGCCCCAGGCGCGCGCATGGCGCGGCGGGTCGCGGTCATAGCTCGCGGGCTGCACGATGCCGCTCGCAAGGCCGGTGAAGGCGGCGACATCGTAAGCGGCGGCGGGAGCGGCGGGGGGAGCGATGTCGGCCGCCGCGACGGGCGCGGAAAAAGCGGCGAGCGAACCGGCGGCGGCAAGAATTGCGAATGTCTTCATGACCCAGTCCTTTCCTGTCCGGTGATGCGGACGAGCCCCTTTTCGTTCATTCAAGACGAACGCTGGCTGAACAAAATGAATTTCAAGAGGCCCATCGGCCCAGCCGCCCGACAGGATCGGCGGGCCGTTCGTCGCGGAACGAGGCGCGCTCTCGCGGCTTGGTTGGAGGACAGGCGCGAGCGAAGGAGAGCCATGCCCCTCAAGCGATCAATGGGCCTTGCGAGCCTCATCCTCTATGGGACGGGGACCATCCTCGGCGCCGGGATCTTCGTGGTCATCGGCGAGGTCATGGGCGAAGCGGGCACGCTCGCCCCGCTCGCCTATGCCGCCGCCGGGGTGGTCGCGGTCTTCACCGCGCTGTCCTTTGCCGAGATCGCCGCGCGCGTGCCGAGCGCGGGCGGGGCGATCGACTATGTGCGCAAGGGCTTTGGCTCCGACAGGTTCGCCGGGGTGATCGGGTGGATGATGATCATCGCCAACATCGTCTCGGGTGCGACCATCACGACCGGCTTCGTCTCCTACCTCAACAGCTTTACCGACGTGCCGCACTGGATTGCGACGAGCGGGCTCGTCGTGCTGCTGGGCGCGATCTCGATTGCGGGGATGAAGCAGAGCGCCTGGTTCATGTCGGTGACGACTGCGATCGGCATCGCGACCCTGGTGGTGGTGCTGTGGCTGCTGCGCGACAGCCTGATCGGCTGGCCGGGCAGGCTCGCGGAGAGCGGCGAGATGGGCAGCGCGGGCGCGGCGAGCGCGATTCTGGCTGGCGCTTTCCTCGCGATCTATTCCTTCATCGGCTTCGGCGACGTCGCGCAGACCGCGGAGGAGGTGAAGGACGTGAAGAAAACGCTCCCGCTCGCCATGTGGCTGGTGCTGGTGATCGTCTTCGTCTTCTACCTCGCCATCGCCGCCGCGCTCGCCGGGCGCGGCGACATCGACGCGATCGCCGGGGCCGACGCACCGCTGGTCTACGCCGCGACTGCGGACACGGGCTTTCCCGCGCTCCCGCTCGCCATCGCGAGCCTCTTCGTCATCGTGAACGGCGCTCTGACACAGGTGATCGCGGCGGCGCGGCTTTTGATGGACATGGGGCGCGACGACCTGCTGGCGACGCCGGCGGTGTTCGGACGGGTCAACTCCGCGACCCACACGCCGATCGTCGCGACGCTCGCCTCGCTCGGCGTGATCCTCGTGCTCGCCCTGTTCGTGCCGCTGGGGACGCTGGCGAGCGGGACGAGCCTTGCGATCCTGGTGGTGTTCACCGCCGTCAACGCGGCGCTCTGGCGGATGAAGCGGGAAGGCCAGCCCGAGGACGTGCCGAATATGTGGAAACTCGTGCCCGTCCTCGGGGTCGTGACCTGCGCGCTCGCGGTGGTCGGCCAGGTCGTGCTCTGGATGACCGGGATCGGCGGCTAGGACGCCGGGTCAGGCACGGCGGCCCGGATGTTCGCGCCGCCGCACCGGGACCGGCCCGCGCTCGACATCGCGGCGGCTTTCTTCGGGGCGGAACCAGCGGCTTTCCTCGACGGGATCGATATAGGCATCGCCCTTCCTGATCTCGATCTCGCTCACCGGCACGCCGCGCCCATCGTCGAGCACGAGGGCCGCGACGTGCTCGCGTTCGGGATCGACCAGCATCCGGCGGATCGTGCCGAGCTTCGTGCCGTCATGGCTGTAGAGCGCGGACCCGCGCAGGTCCTGGTGGCTGTTTTCGAGCTTGTAATCGTCGAGCTTGCCGAGATCGACGTAGTTGTCGGTGTTCATGGGTTTTCTCCTCGCGGGGGGCGCTCAGGCCGCTTCGCTTATGTCGATATTGCGCTCGCTGACGACGAGGACCGCCTGCTGGCCTTCCATCGCGTCGATTGTGTCGGCGTCGAGGTCGTCTCCGGCGAGATCCTCGATTTCCGAGGGCTGGCGGATCGTGCCGCCGGTGATGTCGAGCGTTGCCCCGACATTGATGTCGACCGGACGTTCGCGCGGCTGGTCGATGACGATGGCGAACATCCGCGCGCCGTCGTTCTCGATCCAGAAGCCGCGATCGGTCAGCGGGCCGCCGACCGTGACCGTGCCGGAAAAGCCTTCGCGCCCGTAATATTCGGACGGGTTGGCGGTGATCGCGGCGATGGTCATCTCGCCCGCGCCGGCGGTTTCGGCCATGCCTGTCGTGTCGGTGGTGACGGGTTCGGCCTGTTCGAGCACCACTTCATCGTCGCCGTCGAGGTCGCCCTCGGCCGCTTCGTCGAACAGCCACCACGCGAGCGCCGCGACGATCAGCAGCAACAGGATGAGCCAGAGCCATCCCTTGCCGCCCGATTTCTTTTCTACGGGAATTTCCGCCATGTCGTTCCTCCTCCATTGGCAATGCGACCCTTGCGCGCGGGACTGCGCGCGCGGGCGTGCCCAGGGAGGGGATCAAAGCGCCGAATGTTCCGGGAAAACAGCAACCTATGTGGCTTGCCGCGGAGTCGGCCCGGACGGGCCGTGCGCGGCGTGCGCCGGGCGGGAGGTCAGGACGCGGCCGCCGCCGCTTCGCGATCGCGTTCGGCGCGGCTCTTCTTTTCTGCCGCCGTGCGCAGCTGCCCGCAGGCCGCATCGATGTCGCGCCCGCGCGGGGTGCGGACCGGCGCGCTGATGCCGCCTTCAAAGACGATGTCGGAAAAGGCGCGGATGCGCTCTGGCGTCGAGCATTCGTAGCCGGCGCCCGGCCACGGGTTGAACGGGATGAGGTTGACCTTGGCGGGAAGGTCATACTTGCGCAGCAGACGGACGAGCTCGCGCGCGTCCTCGTCGCTGTCGTTCTTGTCCTTGAGCATCACGTATTCGAAAGTGATGCGCCGCGCGTTCGAGGCGCCGGGATAGTCGGCACAAGCCTGGAGCAGATCCTCGATGCCGTATTTGCGGTTGAGCGGCACGATCTCGTCGCGCACCTCCTTGCGCACGGCGTGGAGCGAAACCGCGAGGTTGACCCCGATCTCCTTGCCGCAGCGTTCCATCATCGGGATGACGCCGCTCGTGGAAAGCGTGATGCGCCGCTTCGACAGGGCGAGCCCGTCGCCGTCCATCACGAGGTTCAGCGCGTCGCGCACGTGGTCGAAATTGTAGAGCGGCTCGCCCATGCCCATCATCACGATATTGGTGAGCAGGCGTCCATCGGCGGTGTAGTGGCCGGCATCTTCCTCGCCGAGGTCGTTCATGCGCCCCTTCGGCCATTCGCCCAGCGCATCGCGCGCGAGCATGACCTGGCCGACGATCTCGCCTGGCGTGAGGTTCCTCACCAGCCGCATCGTGCCGGTGTGGCAGAAGGTGCAGTTGAGGGTGCAGCCGACCTGGCTCGACACGCACAGGGTTCCGCGGGTCTCGTCGGGGATGAAGACCATCTCGAAATCATGGCCGTCGCTGGTGCGAAGCAGCCACTTGCGCGTGCCGTCTGAGGAATGCTGCGCCTCGACGACATCGGGGCGGCCGATGACGAAGCGTTCGGCGAGCCATGGGCGCATGGTCTTGGCGATGTCGGTCATCGCTTCGAAGTCGGTTACACCGCGGTGGTAGAGCCAGTGGAACACCTGCTTGGCGCGCAGCTTGGCGGCCTTGGCATCGAGCCCGGCTTCCTCGAACAATTCGTGGATCCGCCCTTTGGGCAGGCCGATGAGGTCCACGCGCCCGTCCGCGCGCGGCGTGATGTCGCGCGCGACGGGAACCGGGTCGACCTGCCCGGGAATGGTCATGAGGCTCGTTTCTGGCATGATCGCCCGCGCATATAGGCGCGTGCGGCGCACAAATCAAAGCCCGCGCGCGGGAAGGTGCATTCCGCCAATGGGTTCCCGCGAGCGGGCGCGTCAGTCGCTCGCCCCGTCGATCCGTTTCGCGGCGCACTTCCGGGCGCTGCTGCGGCACGATCCGGCGGCGCTTTCGTGGCCTTGCTGCAACACCGCGTTGTTGCGCCATGTTCATGAAACAAGGGACAAAATCCGCCCGTTCTCCCGATCGAAGCGGACGCGAAAGGCGCGTTCGTGGGATCAATGGAGAATGACACATGAAACCGATCGCAACACTCCTGCTCGCAGGAACCGCCTTCGCCGTCGCCTCGCCCGCCATGGCGCAGGACACGGACGACTTCACCGGCTTCCGCCTCGAAGCGCTCGCCGGGTTCGACGCGAGCAAGGCCGGGGATACGGTCGACGACGACCTCGACGAGGACAACGACCAGTCGATCGAAGGGCTCGTCTACGGCGCGGGCGCGGGCTACGACTATGATCTCGGCGGCGTCGTCGTCGGGGTCGAGGCGGAGCTGACCGGCTCGACCGCCGACACCGGCTTCGAGGACGGCGATTTCGAGGGCATCGGCTTCGGCGAAGTCGATACGGGACGCGACATCTATCTCGGCGCGCGCGCCGGCGTGGTCGCCTCGCCCGGCCTGCTGGTCTATGCCAAGGGCGGCTACACCAATGCCCGCTACAACCTTGCCGCGACCTTCGACGGCGATGACTATGACGAGAAGATCGACGCCGACGGCTACCGCGTGGGCGCGGGGGCGGAATACCGCTTCGGTGCGAACACCTTCGCCAAGCTCGAATACCGCTATTCGAACTACTCCGAGGCGGAGCTCGATTTCGAGGACGACACGATCCCCGACGTCGACCTCGGCGAGATCGATCTCGACCGGCACCAGGTGATGGCGGGCGTGGGTTTCCGCTTCTGATCGGAGGAACCGAAGGCGAGGGGCCGGACGCGCTGCGTCCGGCCCTTTTCGTGTCAGCGCAGGTTCGCGCAGCCGACCGTGGCGGCATCCATCGCTGTCGCGACCCCGTCGAGGTCGTAGCGGCTGGTAAAGCGCCCGCCGCCTGCCGCGCGCGCGGTTACGCGCAGGATGGTGGCGGAGCGCAGCGCGGCGATGATCGCGGCGTCCGCCGCGGCGTCCTTCGCCCAGGCATCGCGCCCCCGCGCGACGAGGTCGAAGCGCCGCGAACCGACGCGCAAGCTGGGCGCGCTGCCCTTGGCCGCGGGCCGGGCAAGGCGGATGTGAAGCTGGCCGCGAATGCCGCGCTTCGGCCATGTCGCGATGCTGGCAAAGGCGGCGGCCCGATTGCTCCCGCGCGGCCTGGCGATGGCGTAGCAGCGCGCCGCGCTTTCGTCGCGAAAGGCGGCCCAGTTCGAATAGACGCCGAGGCTTTCCTTGCCGTCCTGCTGCGCCGCCGCTGGCAGGGCGAGCGCGGCAAGCGGCAGCAGGGCAAGGCCGAGCCTAGTCATAGGAAATGTCCATCACTTCCCATTCCTTCTCGCCCGTCGGCAGGCGCACGGTCCTGAGGTCACCGACAGCCGCGCCACGCAGCGCCCTTGCGAGAGGGGAACTCCACCCGATCCGCCCGGAACCTGCGTCCTGTTCGTCGTCGCCGACGATGGTCACGCTCTTGCGCTCGTCGTCCTCGTCGGCAAGCTCGACCGTAGCCCCGAAGAAGACGCGCTCCGCATCGCGCTGCTGGGTGGGATCGACCACTCGCACCGCCTTCATCCGGCGGGCGAGGTGGGCAAGCTCGCGGTCGATCTCGCGCATCCGCTTGCGCCCATAGAGATAGTCGCCGTTCTCCGAGCGGTCGCCATTGCCCGCCGCCCAGCTGACGATCTCCACGATTGCGGGGCGCTCCGTGCCGAGCAGGTGGTCGTAGCGCGCCTTCAGCGCGGCGAAGCCTGCGGGCGTGATCGGCGGCCCCTGGCGGGAAGACATGGTGCGCGGCTCCTTAGGGAAGGAACTTGTCGATCGTGCGCGGCAGCCCGGCCTTTTCCGGGTACATATGGCTGTAGCTCACCGCGTTGCCGAGCACGCGCATGATGTAATAGCGCGTCTCGAAATTCGACGGGATCTTCTCGACCCATGTGACCCAGTCGATCTCGCCGGTGCGCGGGTCGCCGTTCATCCGCAGCCACTGGTTCACCCGGCCCGGCCCGGCGTTGTAGGCCCCGACCGCGAGCGGGTAGGCGCCGCCGTAATAATCCATCATGCGCGCGAAATAGGCATCGCCCAGGCGGATATTATAGGCCGGATCGCCGATCAGGTTCGCGGACATATACTGCACGCCGAGCTTGCGCGACTGCTCGCGCGCGGTGCCGGGCATCAGCTGCATGATGCCGCGCGCCCCGGCGTGGGAAACGCGGGTGCGGTCGAATTCGCTTTCCTGCCGGCTGATCGCGTGGACCATGGTCCAGTCGTTGACCACCGGCGTGTCGAGCGTCGGGAAGCCGACCCGCTCGAAGCCGGGAAGGCCGTTCTCGCCCGCCTTCATGCCGAGCACGACGGCCATTTCCTCGAGCCCCGTCTCGCGCGCGAGCCCGGCCACCAGCGCCATGTCCTGCGGGGTTTCGGCGCTGTCGCCCAGCGCCTGGAAGAAGCGCCGCTCGGTCCGCCAGTCGCGGCGGTTGGCGGCGATCGCGCGGATCGCGCGGACCAGCGGGCGCTGTTCGAACTCGGCGCGGGTGGCCTCGTCGATCACGGGTTCGGGCACGGGCGCGAAGCCGGGCATTTCGCGGCCCAGCGCGCGGATCGCGAGCTGGCCGTAGTAATATTCGGGGTGCGCGGCGGCCATTTCGAAATAGCGCGTCGCTTCGTCGGTCATGCCCGCTGCGCGTGCGGCGCGGCCGGCCCAGTAGAAGCCCTTGGACCGGGTGAGCGGGGTGCGCGCGCCTTCGCCGTAGCGATAGAACAGCGGCGCGGCCTTCGCCCCGTCTCCGAGGTTCCACAGAGCCGAGGTTCCGCCCAGCCACATGAGGTCGGTGTAACGGTCGCGCAGGCGGAAGGAGCCTTCGGAAATGTCGCGGTTCTCGCGGAAGACATCGTCGATCCGGCTCGCGATGCGCACCGCATTGGTCGGCCCGCCCGCTTCGGCGAGCGTGAGCATCAGGCCGACCATCGCCTCGCCGTCATGCGCCGGGCGGTCGAAGGCGGGGCGATTGGCGAAAAGCTGCACCGCGTCGGGCAGGCGGTTCGAACGGCGCAGGTGGTTGCCGAGCGCATAGACATAGCCCGGATCGCGCAGCGCGCCTTCGGGGACGGTCAGTCCCGCTTCCTCGGGCAGCGTCCCGCGGACCAGAGCGAGCCGCGCCATCGCAAGGTCGCGCTCGCCCGGGGCAAGGTGCACCATCGCCCGCGCCGCCGCATCGGCGTTGCCCTGCCACAGCAGCGCATCGACCCGCGCGGCGTGATCTTCGGGTGTGAGGCGCGCGTGATAGAGGCTCGAGAGGTAAAGCTCGGCCGGCTCGCTCATCGTGCCCATGCGCCACGCCTCGCGCGCGACCTCGAACGCCTCGGGCCGCTGCGCCCCTGCAAGCGCCAGCGCATAGCGCGCGCGGCCCGCATTGGTGAGCGGCGGATAGAGATCGAAATAGCGCAGCAGGTCGGCGGCCGGGGGCGCTTCGGCATCGAGCGTGTTCTCCGCCCGCACCCGCAGCGTGTCGGTGAGCGGGAACTGCGGATAGGACATGACGAAGCGCGAATAGTCGTCAAAACCGAACGTCCGGTCGGCCGATTGCAGCGCTTCCCACTTGTCCAGCGCGGCGCCGATCGGGGTCGGCTGGCGCGCGACGAGGCTGGCCCTGTCTTCCTCCATCGGCTGGGGCTGGGCGATCTGCGCGACCGAGGGACCGGCGAGCGCAGCAGCTGCACTCGCCGCGAGCACGCCCGCCAGAGCGCCTGTGTTTGTCTTCCTCCGTGTGACCATGCTGGACATTATGCCGGTCGGCTCCTTATCAGGCCCTGAACGCAGGGGGCGAAAGGCACCGGAACCCCGCAAGGGAACCGGGCGCCGCGCGACCCCGTTTCTTCCACCGACGCTTTTCTTTGAGTGACAGGATTTTTGCAATGTTCAGCGGCTCAATTCCCGCTCTGGCGACTCCTTTCCGCGACGGGTCGTTCGACGAGGCGACCTTTCGCCGGCTGGTCGACTGGCAGATCGAGCAGGGCTCGAGCGCGCTGGTCCCCTGCGGCACGACCGGAGAGGCTTCGACGCTTTCCAATGCCGAGCATCACCGCGTGATCGAGGTCTGCGTCGAACAGGCCGCGGGGCGCGTGCCGGTGATCGCGGGCTGCGGGTCGAACGACACGCGCAACGCCCTGCTGCACATGAATTTTTCCAAGAAGGCGGGCGCGGCAGCGGGGCTGTGCGTCGCGCCCTATTACAACCGGCCGAGCCAGGCCGGGCTGATCGCGCATTTCAGCTTCCTTGCGGAGAACAGCGACCTGCCGATCGTGCTTTACAACGTGCCGGGCCGGACCGTGACCGACATCGAGGACGAGACGGTGATCGAACTGGTCAGGCGCTATCCCGACCGGATCGTGGCGATCAAGGATGCGAGCGGCGACCTCTCCCGCGTGGCGGATCACCGCATGGGCATCGGGCGCGATTTCTGCCAGCTTTCCGGCAATGACGAATTGTGGCTTCCCCACAGCGCCGCCGGGGGAAGCGGGGCTATTTCGGTCACCGCCAATGTCGCGCCGAAACTGTGCGCCGAATTCCACGATGCCATCGCCGCTAACGAACTGGCCAAGGCGCGCGAACTCAATGACCGCCTGTTCCCGCTGCACTACGCGATGTTCTCCGACGCCTCGCCCGCGCCGGTGAAATACGCCCTGTCCCGCGTGATGGAGGGCTTCACCGACGAGGTGCGCCTTCCGCTGGTCCCGGCGAGCGAAGCCTCGCGCAAGGCGGTCGACGAGGCGCTGGAGTTCGCCGGTTTGCTCTAGCCGCCGGCAAGCGGCGGGTTGTGCCGCTCGACGAAGCGCACCGCCGCCTCGAGCATGGCCTTGCGGGTTTCGGCGGCGCTCAGCCAGTGATCCTCGCCCGGCAGTTCGACAAATTCGAACACCTTGCCCGCGTCCTTCAACTCGTCGGCCATCAGCGCGCTCTGGGCGAAGGGAACCACCGTGTCGTCGCGCCCGTGGATCAGGAGCACCGGCGCATCGGCCCTGTCGGCAAGCCGCGCGGGCGAAATCGCCTCGAGATCGGTCGCCGCGCCGAACTGGCGGTCGATCGCGCGGCGGAAGATGTCGCGCGTGCCGGTCCGCTGGGCAAGGGTGATCGCCTTGAGATCGCTCACCCCGTTGACCGAGACCGCGCAGCGATAGACGCCCTGCTCGATGGTGACGCCCGCCAGCGCGGCATAGCCGCCATAGGACGCGCCCATGATGCAGGCGCGCTTCGGATCGACGATGCCCGCTTCAGCCAGCGCTTTCAGCCCGTCGGACTTGTCGGATTGCATCGCGCGCCCCCATTCTCCGTCGCCCGCCTCCTGAAACGCTGCGCCGCGCCCGTTCGAGCCGCGGAAATTGGGCTGGAACACGGCATAGCCGCGCGCGGCGAATGCCTGCGCCCACCAGTCGAAGGCGAGCCTGTCGTGCGCCGCCGGGCCGCCGTGGGGCAGGATGATCGCGGGTAGGTCCACCGGCTCGCGCCCCGGCGGAAGGGTCAGTATGCCGCGGATCTCGAGCCCGTCGCTCGCCTCGTAGGTGAACTCGGACACCTTGCCGATGGCGCGGCCCTGGATCGCGGGCCGTTCGAGCCCGACGATGCTGCGCTCGCCCGTGTCCGCCTCGACGCGCAGCCACGTGCCGCTGTCGTAATTGCCGCTGGTCGAAACGATCATGGTCGAAAGGTCCACATCATACCCGGCGATCGTGAAGCTTATGCCGCGGCGCGTCTTGAACAGGTCCGTTACCTTTTCGAGCCGCGCGCGCCGGGCTTCGTCCTCGACGAGATAATCCCCGTCCGTGGTCCGTACGCCGAGCACGATGCCGGTCAGCGGATCGCGGATATAGCGGTTGATCGCGACCCCTTCCCACATCGCACCCGGCTCCCCGCCCGTAAGCGGCACGCTGCGCCTCGCCCAGTCGCCTCGGCCTTCGTCGTATTCGGAATGGATCACGCTCGCGCCGTTCGCGCCGAGCCCGACGAGGTCGATGTCGCCGCGCGGCTGGCTCCCGCGCGCGAGGGTCGAGCCGTCCGGTCCCTCGATCCGCCAGTCGCCGGTCCGCCGCTCTATGTCGAGCGTCGCTGCCACTTCGCCATCCGGCCCGACGAGCCAGTCGCGCATGATCGAGCCTTCGGCGGCATAGGCGACCCTTTCGGCCTCGCCGGTCATGAGGTCGACGGCGAACAGCGAGCGGCCCTCGTCGAGCAGCATATTGCGCTCGCCCGAGGACGGGCCGCGCCTCAGCCCGCCGAAGTAGCCCTTCCAGCGCCCGTCCACCCGGCGGATCCCGTGAAAGCCGAGGATGCCGTTCACGATGGAGCGCTGGTCGGCGAAGATCGAGACGACCGGGCGGCGGTCGTCGAGCGGGATGACATTGCCGCGCCACCATTCGACCTTGGCGCTGCGGTACTGGCGGGGAAGGTTCCCGGTCTCGGTCCGCAGCAGGAGGATCGCTTCCTCGCCTACCCATTCGATCCCGCGCACCTTGGCATCTCCGACGACGAATTGCTTGACCGGCTGACCGGCCGCGTCGGTCACTGTGATGATCCGCTCGCCGTTCAGCGTCATCAGCAGGGCGGTGTAGGTGCCGCTCGGCGAGAGCACGGCTTCTTCCACCGCCGGCAGGTCGCCGTAGAATTCGAGCGGGACGGCAGCCGCCTGCTGGGCCGTCGCGGGGGCGGCGGCGAAGGGCGCGGGCAGAACCCCCGTCGCGGCCAGAAGGGCGAGGGCAAGGGCAGCCTTTGGAAAATGCATGGGGGATCGACCTTGAGAAAAACCGAGATACCTGATTCGTCGCCACGGTGGCACGCTTCGGCGTCAATTCAAGGACTTCCTTGCCACACGCCGCAAGTCTCGAAGGCGAAGGCTTTGCGTTGCGAGCCGCAGCGCCTATGTGGCCTGCGATCATGGCCAAGCCCAAACCGCCCACTTTCGACAAGCAGAAGATCGTCGCCGAGAATCGCCGCGCGCGGTTCGACTACGCGATCGAGGACACCTTCGAGGCCGGCCTCGCCCTGCAGGGGACCGAGGTGAAGGCGCTGCGCGCAGGCGAGGCGTCGATCGCGGAAAGCTATGCCGAGGTGAAGGACGGCGAGGTCTGGCTCGTCAATTCGAACATCCCCGAATATTCCCACGGCAACCGCCAGAACCACGAACCGCGCCGCCCCAGGAAGCTGCTGCTCCACGGCCGCGAGATCAACCGCCTGTTCGGCGCGGTCGAGAGGAAGGGCATGACGCTTGTGCCGCTCTCGATCTATTTCAATCGGACCGGCCGCGCGAAGGTCGAACTGGCGCTCGCCAAGGGCAAGCAGGCGCACGACAAGCGCCAGACGATCAAGGAGCGCGACTGGAAGCGCGACAAGGCCCGGCTGCTGCGCGAGCGAGGCTGAACGCGGGGCGCGCACGGCGGCGAACCGGGCTTCTTGAGCGCCGCAGCGGATTTTTGCGATGCGCCCGGTTCACCCACTGGTCATGGGCCGGGCGATACCCATATCGGCGATGATGGTGGAAGCTGCGGCCTCGATTGCAAATGACTTGCCTTCCCGGTTTTTCGGGAGCACGGCCCGCGCCAGGCCATGATGCGCGAACTTCTCTCGAAACTGCGCTCCCGCAGCTGGGGGGCGGATTCGCTCCGGCGGCGGATGCCGACGCGCGACGAGATGGCGAAAAATCGCTGGCTCGCGCCGATCGCGCATCGTTTCCTGTCGCCCGAGCTGTGGCGCTTCACGCGCCGTTCGGTCCCGCGCGGAGTGGCGCTGGGGCTGTTTTCGGCCTTCATCATCCCGCTTGGGCAGATCTTCCTTGCCGCCTTCCTCGCGCTGCCTGCGCGCGCCAATGTCCCGCTCGCCGCGCTGGTGACCTTCGTCACCAATCCGCTCACGCTCGCCTTCTGGGTGGTCATCGCCAACCGGATCGGCAATTTCATGCTGCAGGTCGATGCCGCGACCGCGAATGTCGCCAGCGGCCAGATGGAAAGCACGTGGTGGCAGGCTTTCGTCGATTTCTCGCAGATGGCCGGCGTGACGGTGGTCGGCTTCCTCGTCCTCGCGATCGTGTCGGCCGGGCTCGGCTATGTCCTCTCGAGCGCGGTGTGGCGGGTGATCGTCGCGCGCAAGCGGGCAAAACGCCTCGCGCTGATGGAAGCGCGTCTCGACCGCAGGCTGAACGCGAACTAGACAGGCGACCCTGGCTGCCGAAAAGGATTTAGCAGCGCGATCGAAGGGACGAGGCAAGCGCTTGAAGGAGTTGGACATCTCGGCAGGGGCGACGAAGGGCTCGGGGGCAGCCGGGGAGAGTCCGCTCGTGCCCGGCGTCCTGCTGGTCGCCTCACTCGGCCTGAGCATCGCGATCCTCTATCTCGCCACTTTCGACCTTGTCGTCACGCTCGCCTTTTCCGCCGGGGTTGCGGTCCTGCTGGCGGGTGCCTTCGTGTTCGAGCGGATGCAGCGCGCTCCCGCCGCCGAAACCGCTGCCTCGCCCGACTGGTCGGTGACCGCCGCCGCGATCGAGGGCCTTGGCGCCGAAGCGGGCGAGGCGGTCGCGATCACCGACCGAGCGAACCGGTTGGTGTGCGCCAACAGCGGCTTCGTCGATGCCTTCGGGGTCGATTCGGCGCCGCCCCTGCTGCCCTTCGACCGCCCGGTGCTCGAGGCGCTGACCCGGCTCGCGCGGGAAGCCTGGCGCGACGGCAGCGCCAATGAGGATCTGGGCGCGCTGACCCGCGCGGGCGAAGCGCCCTGGCGGGTCGCAGTGGCGCGGGCGGGGCGCGGGGAGGATCATCTCGTGTGGCGCTTTCGCCGGATCGAGGCGGATCCGCGCGCGGCTGTAACCGATATCGATCTCGGCGGCCCCTTCGGTCGGATGTTGAGCCGCGCCGGGATCGAGGCGGCGATCGTTTCGGCAGAGGGGGTGGTGCGCTCGGCCAGCGCGGGTTTCGCGGAGCGCGCCGCGGGTGACGAAAGCGCGACTCTTGCCGGGCAGGATTTCGTCTCCTTCCTGCGTTCGGACGAGCGCGAGCGAATCTATTTCGCGCGCGAGGGCAGGGGTGGCACGCCGCAGACGCTGATCGACGTGCCGCTGATCGACGCTCCTGCGGGCAAGGCGCCGCCGGGCGCGGCGGGCGAATCGCTCATGCTGCTGGTCGACAGCGGGGTCGGCATCGGAAACAGCTGGGACGGGGCGATGCAGGCCGGGGTCGCGCAGCTCGAGGCGCTGCTTTCGCAATTGCCGCTGGGCCTTGCGATGACCGACCGCGACGGGCGCTTCCTGTTCGGCAACGAGGCGTTCCTGCGCTCGGTCGACCGCGAGGGGAGGGGGCTGCCTTCCTTCCCCACCGATCTCGTCGTGCGCGAGGACAAGGCGGCGCTGTCCGACGCGGTGCGCCGCCACGGGCGCGGCCCCGCCACCAGCGGCGACATGGCGGTGCGGCTCGTCTCTTCGCCGGAAGAGCCGGTCTCGATGGGCCTTGCCGGCGTGCGCGGGCTGGGCGAGGCGGCGGTGCTCCTCAGTCTGGCCGATTCGACGCAGGAGAACCAGCTGCGCCGCCAGGTCGCTCAGGCGACCAAGATGCAGGCCGTGGGCCAGCTCGCAGGGGGAGTCGCGCACGATTTCAACAATGTCCTGACCGCGATCATCGGGACCTGCGACCTCATGCTGCTACGCCACACGCCGGGCGACAGCGACTATGACGACATCCAGCAGATCCGCGCCAATTCCAATCGCGCCGCCGCGCTGACCCGGCAATTGCTCGCCTTCTCGCGCCAGCAGACGCTGCGCCCGGAGATCCTGCAATTGCCCGACGTGGTGAGCGAGGTGAGCCCGCTCATCAAGCGACTGCTGGGCGAGAAGATCACCTACTACGTCCAGCACGATCGCAACCTCGGCCCCGTGCGCGCCGATCCGCAGCAGCTCGAACAGGTCATCATGAACCTTGCGGTCAATGCGCGCGACGCGATCCAGTCGAAGGGTGAGGGCGCTTCGGGGCGCATTTCGCTGCTCACCCGCAGCCTGCAGGCGAGAGAGGTGATCAAGCTCGGCAGCGAGATCCTGCCCGCGGCCGATTACACCGTGCTGATCGTCCAGGACACCGGCGGCGGCATCCCGCCGCACGTCCTGCCCAAGCTGTTCGAGCCCTTCTTCACCACCAAAGAACAGGGCAAGGGCACGGGCCTCGGCCTGTCCACCGCCTATGGCATTGTCAAGCAGTCGGGTGGATTCATCTTTGCCGACAACGTGCTCGACAAGCAGGGCAGGCCGACGGGTGCTCGCTTCACCATCTATTTCCCAGTCCACCGCGGCGAAATGCCCAAGAAGCGCGCGGCGGACCCGGTCGGCTCGTCCGACTGGTCGGTCGGCGGGCGCATCCTGCTGGTCGAGGACGAGGACATGGTCCGCGCCGTCGCCGAACGCGCCCTTTCCCGGGAAGGTTACGAGGTCACCGCCTGTTCCGGCGGCGAGGAAGGGCTGGAAGCGCTGGACCGGGCTGGAGAGCCCTTCGACCTCGTGGTGAGCGATGTCGTCATGCCCGGGATGGACGGGCCCGCCATGGTCCGCGAGATCCGCAAGCGTCATCCCGATATCCCGGTGTTGTTCATGTCGGGCTATGCCGAGGAACAGCTGCGCAAGGACATCGACATCCCCGATATGCACTTCATCGCCAAGCCGTTCAGCGTGGCCGCGATCGGGGACAAGGTCGCAGCGGTGATGCGCGCTTCCGGGAAGGCCGGAGCGAAAGCCTGAGCGCGGCCTTTTGGACAGGCCCGCCCAAAAAATTTCGTTCCCTACTTGTTCCTGTAGAACAAATGCGATACATCCTTCGTCACGAAAGGGCTGGTCGAAAACTACGCGGTCACCCCTAGGCAAGCGAAGGAGTGCGTGCGATGGCTACCCAATTGAAACTGGTAGAGAAGGAAAAGGACGTGGATCGCCAGAAGGCTCTCGACGCAGCGCTTGCCCAGATCGACCGGGCATTCGGCAAGGGTTCGGCGATGAAGCTGGGCCAGAAGGAAGCGATGCAGGTGGAGGCGATCTCCACCGGCTCGCTCGGGCTCGACATCGCGCTGGGCGTGGGCGGGTTGCCCAAGGGCCGGGTGATCGAGGTCTACGGCCCGGAAAGCTCAGGGAAAACGACGCTTGCGCTGCACGTCATTGCCGAAGCGCAGAAGGCGGGCGGGACCGCGGCCTTCGTCGATGCCGAACACGCGCTCGACCCGGTCTATGCGAAGAAGCTCGGCGTGGATATCGACGAACTGGTCGTCTCGCAGCCCGACACCGGCGAACAGGCGCTGGAAATCACCGATACGCTGGTGCGCTCGAACGCGATCGACGTGCTGGTGGTCGATTCTGTCGCCGCGCTCGTGCCGCGGGCCGAGATCGAGGGCGAGATGGGCGATTCGCACGTCGGCCTGCAGGCGCGCCTCATGTCGCAGTCGCTGCGCAAGCTGACGGGCTCGATCAACCGGTCGAAGTGCATGGTGATCTTCATCAACCAGCTGCGGATGAAGATTGGCGTGATGTACGGCAATCCTGAGACGACGACGGGCGGCAACGCGCTCAAGTTCTACGCCTCGGTCCGCCTCGACATCCGCCGCACCGGGCAGATCAAGGACCGCGACGAGGTTATCGGCAATTCGACCCGCGTGAAAGTGGTCAAGAACAAGGTTGCCCCGCCTTTCAAGCAGGTCGAATTCGACATCATGTACGGCGAGGGCATCTCCAAGATCGGCGAGATCCTCGACCTCGGCGTGAAGGCGGGCATCGTCGAGAAGTCGGGCAGCTGGTTCTCCTATGACAGCATCCGCATCGGCCAGGGCCGCGAGAACGCCAAGACCTATCTCAAGGAGAACCCCGAGGTGTGCGAACGGCTCGAGGCGGCGATCCGCGGCAAGACCGACGAGGTCGCCGAAGAGATGATGACCGGGCCGGAGCCCGATTCCGAGGACTGATAGGGGCCGGGCGTATCGCGGCGCCCGGACCTTGCAAGCCGGCGGCGGAGCCGGAGCCTTCTCCCCAAGAGGCTCCGGTCCGGCGCCGGATTTTCGTTCCGCCTTGGGCCTGCCTGACGAGCGGCGCGAAAGCGCGGCTTGCCGCCCGGCGCTGCATTGCCTAACTGCCGGTCCATGAACACGCTCCAGCGCAGCCTCACGCGAAACGAACGCCCATGACCTCGACCAACGACATCCGCCGGTCCTTCCTCGATTATTTCGGCAAGGCCGGGCACGAGGTGGTGCACAGCGCGCCGCTCGTCCCCTACAACGACCCGACGCTGATGTTCGTGAATGCGGGCATGGTGCCGTTCAAGAACGTCTTCACCGGGCTCGAAACCCCGCCCGGGCCGCGCGCGACCTCGGCGCAGAAATGCGTGCGTGCAGGTGGCAAGCACAATGACCTCGATAATGTCGGCTACACCGCGCGGCATCACACCTTCTTCGAGATGCTCGGCAATTTTTCCTTCGGCGACTATTTCAAGGCCGAGGCGATCGAGCACGCCTGGACCCTGCTGACCCGCGAATGGGGCCTGCCTGCCGAAAAGCTCACTGCCACGGTCTTTCATGACGACGACGAAGCCTTCGACCTCTGGCGCAGGATCGCCGGGCTGCCCGAAGAGCGCATCATCCGCATCGCGACCAGCGACAATTTCTGGTCGATGGGCGAGACGGGCCCGTGCGGGCCGTGCTCGGAGATCTTCTACGACCATGGCGAACACATCCCCGGCGGGCCGCCCGGCAGCCCTGACGAGGACGGCGACCGCTTCGTCGAGATCTGGAACCTCGTCTTCATGCAGTTCGACCAGCAGGCCGACGGCACCCGCCGCGACCTGCCCAAGCCGTCGATAGACACCGGCATGGGAATCGAGCGCGTCGCCGCTGTCCTGCAGGGCGTGCACGACAATTACGACACCGACACCTTCAAGGCGCTGATCGCAGCGTCGGAAAGCCTCACCGGGGTCGCGGCCGAGGGCGAAAACACCGCCTCGCACCGGGTCATCGCCGACCACTTGCGCTCGACCTCGTTCCTGATGGCCGACGGCGTGCTGCCTTCGAACGAAGGGCGCGGTTATGTCCTCAGGCGGATCATGCGCCGCGCCATGCGTCACGCCCACCTGCTCGGCGCGCAGGAACCGCTGATGCACCGGCTCGTCGGAAATCTCGTGACCGAGATGGGGCAGGCTTACCCCGAACTCGTGCGCGGGCAGGCACTGATCGAGGAAGTTCTCGAGCGTGAGGAAACGCAGTTCCGCAAGACGCTGGAAAAGGGGCTGAAACTGCTCGACGAGGCGACCGCCGACATGACCGAAGGTGGCGAGCTCGACGGCGAAACCGCGTTCAAGCTCTACGACACCTATGGCTTTCCCTACGACCTCACCGAGGACGCCCTGCGCGCCCGTGGCCTAGGGGTCGACCGGGAAGGATTCGACGAGGCCATGGCCCGTCAGAAGGCCGCCGCGCGCGCCGCGTGGAAGGGTTCGGGCGAAGCGGCTTCGGGCGAGGTCTGGTTCGACATCGCCGAGCGCGAAGGCGCCACCGAATTCACCGGCTATGCCGCGACCACCGGCGAAGGCCGGGTCGTCGCGATCCTCAAGGACGGCGCCGAGGTAAAGGCCGCGATAGCGGGCGAAGAGGCCGTCATCCTCACCAACCAGACCCCCTTCTACGGGGAAAGCGGCGGGCAGACCGGCGACACCGGCACTATCACAACGCCGGCGGGGCTCAGCGCGGTCGTCACCGACACATCGAAGCCGCTCGGCCGCCTCCACGCGCACCATGCGCGGATCGAGGCGGGCGAAGTCGCGGTCGGCGACAATGTCCAGCTGGATGTCGATGCCGAGCGCCGCACGAAGATTCGCGCGAACCATTCCGCGACCCACCTCGTCCACGCCGCGCTCAGGAACCGGCTCGGCGGGCACGTCACGCAAAAAGGTTCGCTGGTGGCGGAGGACCGGTTGCGCTTCGACTTCGCGCATCCCAGCGCGCTCACCGACGAAGACATCGCCGCGATCGAGGCCGAGGTGAACGCCGAAATCCGCGCCAACGAGGTCGTCACGACGCGCCTGATGAGCCCGGACGAAGCGGTCGAGGCGGGCGCGCTCGCGCTGTTCGGCGAGAAATATGGCGAAGAGGTTCGCGTGCTCGCGATGGGGCGCCCGGGCGAGGGCGGACGCAATTACTCTGTCGAATTGTGCGGCGGCACTCATGTCGAGGCAACCGGAGACATCGGCCTGTTTCGCATCGTTTCGGAAAGCGCCGTGTCCTCTGGCGTTCGCCGGATCGAGGCGCTGACGGGAGAGGCCGCGCGCCAATGGCTCGTCGGGCGCGAGGAAGCGCTTAAGGCCGCAGCGAGCGCGATCCGCGCAACGCCAGAGGAAGTGCCGGGACGGATCGCGGCTCTGCTCGACGAGCGTAAGCGGCTCGAAAAGGAACTGGCCGAGGCGAAGAAGGCGCTCGCGCTGGGCGGCGGCGGAGCGGCGTCATCGGGCGGGCCCGCACAGGAAGAGGTCGCGGGCGTCAGTTTCACCGGGCAGGTGCTCGAAGGGCTCAACCCGAAGGAACTGCGCCCGCTGCTCGACGAAGCGAAGTCGCGGCTTGGTTCGGGCGTGGCGGCGATCGTCGCGGTCAATGACGGCAAGGCGAGCATCGCCGCGGCGGTCACGGACGACCTGACCCAACGCTTCTCAGCGGTCGATCTCGTGCGCGCCGGGGTCGAGGCTCTCGGTGGGAAGGGCGGGGGCGGACGGCCCGACATGGCGCAGGGCGGCGGCCCCGACGGCGCGAAGGCCGGCGAGGCGATCGAAGCGGTCAAGCGCGCGCTCGCCGGCTAGGCCGGCGCGCGCGCCTCCTCCCTCAGCGGCTCGGGCGCTTGTTGGTGACGGGCTGGCTGCCCTGTTCGATGTCGTCGCCCTCGGTGTCGCCGGGCTTGCCGCGGCCGGAATTGGGCGCCTTGTCCTTGAGCGGCCCCTTGACGTTCTGCGGCTTGAACTTCTCGTCGTTCGGGATCGGCTTGGTCGGATCGATATCGGTCATGTTTCCTCCTTTGCCCGACCAACGCGCGGGCGAGGGGGAAAGCTCCGAGAAATCCGTGAGTTGCGCGAGAGTTTCGGTCAGGTGGTGACGCCTTGCGGCGGGCCTTCCGGGTTCGCTTTCGCGCTCGGTGTGGTGCGCAGGGCGGGCTTTGCGGCCAGGCCGCCCTCGCGCTCGATCGTCTCGCGGAATTCGTCGCGCTTTTCGTGGATCGAGGCGATCACCGGGCCCATCGCGACGCCGATGTCGACAAGCACGGCTTCGGACAGCTGGAGCGAGCTTTCGAGGTTTTCCGGCACGGCGTGGCTTGCGCCCGCGCGGTAGAGCGCGGCGGCGTGTTCACTGTCGCGCGCGCGGGCGACGATCAGAAGGTCGGGATATTCGCCGCGCAGTTTTGCGACGAGGCGCTGGGCGAGGACGGGCTCGTCCATCGTCAGCACCACCGCCGGGGCGCGCTCGACGCCGAGCCGGTCGATCGCATCGCCGCGCGCCGCGTCGCCGAACACCGCGCGGTAGCCTTCGCGCCGGGCGCGGCTGATGAGGTCAGGGTCCGAATCGAGCATGACATAGGGCTGTTCGTGCCGCGTCATCATGTCCGCGATCAGCCGCCCGACGCGACCGCCGCCGATGATGATCGTGCGCGGCTCGTCCTCGTCCGCCCCTTCGAGCACTTCGGGCACGCCGTCCACCCGGCGGGCGATCACGCGCCCGAGCTTCGCAAGGAGCGGCGTGACGGTGAGGCCGATGGCGGTGACGATCTGCCAGAACTGCGCGGTTTCGGCATCGATCACCAGCGCGCTGGTCGCCGCGGCGAGGACGATCAGCGTCGTCTCGGACGGCGAGGCCATGAGCACGCCCGTCTCGGTCGCGGTGCTGCGCCGCGCGCCCATCGCGCGCAGCAGGATGCCCGTGACGATCGCCTTGAACACCAGCACGCCGACCACCGCCGCCATGATCGTGCCGAGGTCGCTCCAGATCGCGCGCAGGTCGATGCTCATGCCGATCGTGATGAGGAACACGCCGAGCGCGAGCCCCTTGAACGGCTCCATGATGCTTTCGACCTCGCCGTGGTACTCGGTCTCGGCGATCAGCAGGCCCGCGATCAGCGCGCCGACGATGGGCGACAGGCCCGTGGCGGCGGTGGCGAGGCTCGCACCGATCACGACCAGCAGCGAGGCGGCGAGGAAGAGCTCGGGGCTCTTGGTCCGCGCGGCCTGGCTGAACAGGCGGGGAAGGGCGACCCGGCCGAGCACCAGCAGCACGGCGATGACGAGAGCGCCCTGCCACAGCGTGTCGGTGATCGCGCTCCAGCCCCCTTCGGCATTCGGAGCGAGCGCGCCGAGGATGAAGATGATCGGCACGATCATGATGTCTTCGAACAACAGCATCGAAAGCGCCGCGCGCCCGACCGGAGAACTCGTGCCCGAAATCGGCAGCACGATGGCGGTCGACGAGAAGGCGAGCGCGAAGCCCAATGCGAGCGCCGCAGTCGTCTCCATCCCACTCGCCCAGCCGAAGAAGACCGCGGAAATGCTACCGATGATAAGCAGTTCAAGGCTCCCGAGCCCGAACACCAGCCGGCGCAACTGCCACAGCCGGTTGAAGCTCAGTTCCAGCCCGATCGCGAACAGCAGCAGGATGATGCCGAAATCGGCGAACGGGGCCAATCGTTCGGGATCGGATATGGTAACGTGCGATAGCCAGGGCACGCGGTCGGTCAGCATCCCGAGGCCGTAGGGGCCGACGAGGATGCCGATCAGGATGAAGCCGATGATCGGCGTGATGCGGAAACGGGCGAAGACCGGGATGACGATGCCGGCCGAGCCCAGGATCACGAGCGCATCCGACATCACCGGGGAAAGGGACAATTCGCCTGCCATGGACGAGACTTAGCCTAGCGCCCCCGCCAAGTCATCAGCGCCCAAGTCATCCGCGTCCAGCTCATCAGCACCCGGCTCCTCATCCCCCACCATGGGGCGGGCCGAGCGGGCGGGTGATCGAGCTGTCGTGGTCTTCTCCGAAGGGATCGGTGATGTTGCCCACCCGCTTGTCCCACTCGATCCGGTAGAGGTCGAAGCGGCGGTCGGCGAGGTTCTGCACCGTGCCCTCGGCCCGCGCCCAGCTGAGGTCGGCGAGGTTCACGTCGCTGATCGTCAGCGTCTCGACATTTTCCGAAGCCTCCGCCGCGATCCCGTCGCGCGCGAAGGGAAAGTCGCAGGGGGTGAGGATGCAGGACTGGGCGTACTGGATGTCCATGTTGGCGACGTTCGGCAGGTTGCCGACATTGCCCGAGAGCACAACGTAGCACTGGTTTTCGATCGCGCGGGCCTGCGCGCAATAGCGCACGCGCATATAGCCCTGCCGCGAATCGGTGCAGAACGGCACGAAGATGATCCGCGCGCCTTCGTCGACCAGTCTGCGGGCAAGCTCGGGAAATTCGCTGTCGTAGCAGATGAGCACGCCGATCGGGCCGCAGTCGGTCGGGATCGCGTCGATGCTGTCGCCGCCCTTGATGTTCCACCAATAGGCTTCGTTAGGGGTCGGGTGGATCTTCTCCTGCGAATGGACTGACCCATCGCGCAGGCAGACGAGTGCGACATTGTGGATGTCGCCGTCGGGCATCCGGGTGGGATGCGAACCGCCGATGATGTTGATGTTGTAGCTCAAGGCCATTTCCGACAGTCGCTGGCGGATTTTCGGGGTGAACTCGCTCAGCGTCTCGATCGCTTCCAGCGGGCTCTGCTCGCGGCCCTCGGCTGAAAGCAGCATGAGCGTGAACATCTCGGGGAAGACAATGAAGTCGCTTTCGTAGTCCGCTGCGACATCGACGAAATACTCGACCGAGCGCATGAACTCCTCGAAATCCGCGACTGCGCGGGCCTGCAACTGGCAGGTGGCGATCCGCACGCTTTCGACATCGCGCGGCAGGCGGTGCTTGGGCGGCGCGTCGATGTCGACATAGGGATTGCGCCAGACCATTCGCACGGCAAATGCCTTCGACGCCTTGTCCTCGGGCAGGTAGTTTTCGAGGATGCCGTGCGGCTCGAACCCGTTGGCGAGCTGGAAGCGCAGGACGGGGTCGTGGATCTTGGTGTCGATCACCTTCTGCAGGTAATCCTCCGGCCCTTCCGCGCGATTGGTTTTGCGCCGCATCGCCCGCGCAAGGCCCGGCATCCGCCCGCCGAAGACGATGCCTTTCAGATCGAGTCGTTCCGCCAGCGCGCGGCGCTCCTCGTAGAGCCTGCGCCCGAGCCGCGTGCCCCGCACCTTGGGATCGACGCACATCTCGTAGCCATAAAGCCAGTCGCCGGTCGGGTCGTGCCGCGCGCCGAAGCCGTTGCCCGTGACCTCGTCCCAGCTGTGGTCCGACAGCGCCACGTCTTCGTCGAGGCGCATGGTCGCGCAATAGCCGACCAGCTTGCCGTCGAGCTTGGCGACGAAGCAGCCTTCGGGATAATTGTTGATCTGCCCGCGGATCTCGCCGTGGGTGTAGGCGGGCAGTTCGGCATAGGCGCGGCGGACGAGGTCGCCGATGGCGCGCACGTCCTCGAGCTTGGCCTGCCGGACTTCGAGCCGCGCCTTGCTGCTGGTGGATGCCATTGCTGCCCCTCCTCTTGAATTGCAAAAGGCGGCCCCGCCGCGTGGCAGGGCCGCCCTTGACCTACGCCGCGCGAGCGCGGGTGTTCCAGTGCCGAAAAGGGCGGATCAGGCCCAGCTGGCCATTTCCTTCTCGAGGTTCTCGACGATCGCCTCGAAGAACTGCTCGGTGGTCAGCCAATTCTGGCCCGGGCCGATCAGCAGCGCGAGATCCTTTGTCATCGAACCGCTTTCGACCGTGCGGATGCAGACCTTCTCGAGCGTTTCGGCGAAGCGCACCACGTCGGGCGTGTCGTCGAACTTGCCGCGATACATGAGGCCGCGGGTCCAGGCGAAGATCGAGGCGATCGGGTTGGTCGAGGTCGCCTTGCCCTGCTGGTGCTGGCGATAGTGACGGGTGACGGTGCCGTGCGCGGCCTCGGCCTCGACGGTCTTGCCGTCCGGGGTCATCAGGACCGAGGTCATGAGCCCGAGCGAGCCGAAGCCTTGCGCCACGGTGTCGGACTGCACGTCGCCGTCGTAGTTCTTGCACGCCCACACGAACTTGCCCGACCACTTGAGCGCGCTGGCGACCATGTCGTCGATCAGGCGGTGTTCGTAATGGATGCCGGCGGCGTCGAACTTGTCCTTGAACTCGTTCTCGTAGACCTCCTCGAACAGGTCCTTGAAGCGCCCGTCATAGGCTTTCATGATCGTGTTCTTGGTCGAGAGATAGACCGGCCACTTGCGGTCGAGGCCGTAGTTCATCGAGGCGCGGGCGAAGGCGCGGATCGAATCGTCGAGATTGTACATCGCCATCGCGACGCCCGAGCTTTCGAATTCGAACACTTCGAGGTCGATCTTTTCCCCGTCCTCGCCCTCGAAGACGAGGCGCAGCTTGCCGGGGCCGGGTATGAGCGTGTCGGTCGCGCGGTACTGGTCGCCGAAGGCGTGGCGGCCGACCACGATCGGGTCGGTCCAGCCCGGCACGAGCCGCGGCACGTTGTCGATCACGATCGGCTCGCGGAAGACCACGCCGCCCAGGATGTTGCGGATCGTCCCGTTGGGCGAGCGCCACATCTTTTTGAGGCTGAATTCCTCGACGCGCGCTTCGTCCGGGGTGATCGTCGCGCATTTCACGCCGACGCCATGTTCCTTGATCGCGTTGGCCGCATCGACCGTGATCTGGTCGTCGGTCTCGTCGCGCTTCTCGATCGAGAGGTCGTAGTATTTCAGGTCGATATCGAGATAGGGCAGGATCAGCCGCTCGCGGATCCATTGCCAGATGATCCGCGTCATCTCGTCGCCGTCGAGTTCGACGACCGGGTTCTTGACCTGAATTTTCTGCATGAAGTGTCCCGCCTTCCTTGAGGTGTCCTGCGGCACAGCGAACGGGGGTAAGCGCGCCGCTTTTCGATGTCTGGTGTAATCCCTGACAGGGGCTTTAGCAGAGCAATCCGCCTGTGCAAGCCGGGGGACGGGACCGCGCGGGCGCGCAGCACGGACAACAAAAAACCCGCCATGAGGCGGGCCTTTGTCCCGGGTTTGCCGGGGCGGCGATGGTGGGCGTAGGAAGAGTTGAACTTCCGACCCCTGCGATGTCAACACAGTGCTCTACCACTGAGCTATACGCCCGAACCCATCTGCCGGACTGCCCTGGTCGAACCTGTCGATCCGAGGGCGGAGCGGCCCATTAGCGCGGGCCGCGGATATGTGCAAGCGATTCGGGGAGGCTACAGGCTCGCCTCGGCCTGTTCCTCGAACACGCGCTCCACTTCGAGCACGAGGTCGCGCAGGTGGAAGGGCTTGGACAGCACCTTGGCATCGGGCTGTTCGCGGCTTGCGCGCAGGCTCACCGCGGCGAAGCCGGTGATGAACATGACCCGCGTCTTCGGAGAAATCTCGGCGCAGCGCTGGGCGAGTTCGATCCCGTCCATTTCCGGCATGACGATGTCGGACAGGAGCAGGTCGAAATCCTCGGTCTCGAGCAGCGGGATTGCCTCGGTACCGCGATCGACCGCGCGCACTTCGTAGCCGGCATTGGTGAGCGCGCGCGCAAGATAGGTGCGCATCGCCTCCTCGTCCTCGGCGAGCAGGATGCGGGGGGAATCGCTGCGGGGGGATTGGCTGGCTGTCATGCGCGCACGCCTAGCATGAGGCGCTTAAGAAATCTTCTCGCGCCTTTACCCCTGACCCGCGATGGAACGCCCCCCGCGTGGCACGCCCGTGCTCGGTAACCCAGACGGCTTGGGCAAATCAACGCTTTGACACGCAGGCACAATGCGTTCAGCAGGTCGTTACGGATGACTATGCAGGGCGATCTCCCTCAGCACGACTTCGAGGCCGGCGACCGGGCCAGGCCCGGCGGCGCGCGCGATGGCGCGGTCGTCGAGGGCGGGGCGGTGGGCGATCCGGCCTGCGGTCCGGCCTTCACCTTTCGCGCGCCGCGCGCGATGCCGCTTCCGGTGGTGATCGCCGTGCCCCATGCGGGCCGGGTCTATCCGGGCGAGACGCTGGCGGCGATGCACGACGTGCGCCTGTCGCAATTGCGGCTCGAGGACCGGCTGGTCGATCTCGTCGCCGAGGAAGTCGCCCGCCTTACCGGCGCGGCGCTGCTCGTCGCCCATGCGCCGCGCGCGCTGCTCGACCTCAACCGGGCGGAGGACGATGTCGACTGGGGCATGGTCGAAGGAGGCCGCCCGCCGGGAACGCCCGAAGAAGGGCAGGGACGCTCCAATCGACGGGCGAGAAGCGGGCTCGGGCTCGTCCCGCGCCGCCTGCCCGGTTTCGGCGAGATCTGGAACCGCCCGCTCGCGCGCGGGGAGATCGAAGGCCGGATCGAGCGCATCCACCGGCCCTATCACGCCCTGCTGGAGCGCGAATTGCGCCGGGTTCGCGCGCAATGGGGGGCGGCGCTGCTGGTCGATCTCCACTCCATGCCACCCCTGCGCCTGCAGGCGGGCGAGAGCCGCGCGCCGCACTACGTTATCGGCGACCGTTTCGGCGCGTCGTGCGATGCCAGGCTGGTTGCGCGCGCGTTCCGCTATCTCGACGCCGAGGGTTGTGCGAGCGCGCATAACCGGCCCTATGCGGGGGGCTATGTGCTCGATCGCCACGCAGCCCCCGCGCGCGGGCTCCATGCGCTGCAGGTGGAGCTGTGCCGTTCGGCCTATCTCGACGTCGATCTCGCCGAGCCCGCGCCGGGTCTTCTACCGGTCGCACGCATGATTGCGGGATTGGTGCGCGAACTCGGCGCGGAAACGGCCCGGCTCGCCGAGGGCGGCGATTTCGCGCAGGCAGCGGAATAAGGCTGAAGTAAAAAGCGCCACCCCGTGCAAGAGGGGGGGATGCACGAGGTGGGCCAGGTTCAGGGGGGAGCGCGCTCTCAGGCGCGGCTCCAGGCGGGTGATGAGGGGGAACACCGCCTGTCCCAGACATGGTAAAAGGCGGGCGGGACTTCAAGCCCCGCCCGCCTCGAAAAACCTCCGGATCGGCGGCTAGGCGCCGCCGCATCGAGCCTTAATTAATAACGGCCGGCTGCGCCTGCTGCTGCTGCGGGAGCTTGCCCTGGACAACCTGGCGCTCGAAGATCGAGCGCATCAGGTTCATCGAGAACAGGTGCGCGTGGATCAGCATGAGCAGGCCGTTCTTGTTGAGCGCCTCGAGCGTTTCCGCGGGAAGTTCGCGCAGCTTCTTTTCGTCGACCATGCGGAAACCGCGATAGACGAAGGGCTTGTCCGGGTTCTCGGCGCGGGTGATCGCGACTTCGCCGTCCATCAGGATGTCGAGCTTCTTGAGCTCTTCGAGGAAGGCGCGCGTGCGCTGGCCCGATTCCTCGAATTTGGAGCAGAAATCGAGCACCTGGTTGGTGTATTCGGTCGGCTTGCCTTCGCCGTCGAACAGCGCCTGGCCCTCGTCCTGCTTGGCGATGACGCCCGCGGTCGGGTCGAAGCACAGCGACATCTCGTCGCTGTCGGGCTGCATCTTGGCGAGGATGAAGGGATAGCGCCGGATATAAGCCGGGACATAGACGCCCGCGATGATCTTCTCGTCGTCGCCGACGAAGGTGTTTACCCCTTCGTTGAGGCCCATCAGCGCGATCGGCAGCGGATTGTCGCCGGCAGTGAAGACGATCGGGTAGTTGCGCTGCGCATCGACGAATTCGTCGACGGTCAGCGGGATCGCGTGGGTGTTGGCGACATGAGCGGCCGAGCCGAACTGGCTCACCTTCCAGTCGGCATGGTCCCGGCTGTTGAGCGGCAGGAGGTCCTTGTAGAACAGCGGAAGTTGCGGCTGCTGCGGCGCGCTGGCCATGAATATGTCTCCGAAGACTGCTGTGCGTTGTCAGTTCGCAGCGAACGGATCGGGCCGTGATGCCCGCGCCCCGTCCGCCGGTTGCGGCGCGCTTTAGGCGCTTGTGCAAAGAGGCGCAAGTCGGCTGCCGATTCGCGCGCTCAGGCGCCGGGGACGAGCTTTCCGGGATTGAGCAGGCCGTGCGGATCGAGCGCCTGTTTGACGGCCCGCATCATCGCAAGCGACACGGGATCGCCGAGCCGCGCGAGTTCGCCGATCTTGACCTGGCCGATGCCGTGTTCCGCGCTGATCGAGCCGCCCCATTCGGTGACGAGGTCGTAGACCCGCACGCTTACCCGCTTGCCTTCGCCTTCCTCCCATTCGCCCGCCACCGCGCCTTCGGGGGCGAGGACGTGGAAATGGACATTGCCGTCGCCGAGATGGCCGAATGCGACCGCGCGCGTGCCGGGAAATTCGCGTTCGACCGCCGGGCCGGCGGAGAGGATGAATTCGGGCATTTTCTCGACCGGGACCGAAATATCGTGCTGCATCGCCGGGCCGAGCGCGCGTTCGGCCGCGGAGATGGAATCGCGCAGGGTCCAGAACGCTTCGGCCTGGGTCTCGTTCGCGGCGATCACCGCGTCTTCGAACAAGCCGTCCTCCATTGCCGAAGCCAGCGCCGCCTCGGCCCGTTCGCGCAAGCTCGCCTCGTCCGTTCCCGTCGCCACGAATTCGATCAGCGCGTTCCAAGCGTGCCGCCCGGAAAGCGGAGGACGCGCATCGGGCAGGTGGGCGAGCACGCTCTCGAGGCAATGCGCGGGGACCACTTCGAAGCCTTCGAGCGTGTCGCCCATCGCCCGCTCCATCGCGCGCAGCAGGGTGCGCGCCTCGACGATTCCGGGAAGGCCGGCCCAGACCGTGACTGTCGCGCTCGGCGCAGGCAGCAGGCCCAGCGTCGCGGCCGTCACGATGCCGAGCGTGCCTTCCGAGCCGATCAGCAATTGCTTGAGGTCGAACCCGCGATTGTCCTTCTTGAGCGCGGTCAGCCCGTCATAAACTTCGCCATCCGCGAGCACCGCCTCGATCCCCAGCACCTGCGCGCGCATCGTCCCGTGGCGCAGGACCTGCGTGCCCCCGGCATTGGTCGAGATCAGCCCGCCGATGGTCGCCGACCCCTTGCCGCCCAGCGTCAGGGGAAAGCGCAGGCCATTTTCCGCCGCGAGATCGTGGAGCGATTGGAGGATCATGCCCGCCTCGCACACCACCTGCCCGGCTTGTGCGTCGAGCCTGCGGACCCGGTCCATCCGCCGCAGCGAGAGCAGGATGCCGCGACCGCTATCGTCCGGGGTCGCCCCGCCGACCATGCCGCTGTTCCCGCCCTGCGGCACGATCGGCACGCCGTGCTTCGCGCACAGCTTCACCAGCGCGGCGACTTCCTCGGTCGAACCGGGCGAGGCGAGGGCGAGCGCGCGGCCCGTGTAGCGCCCGCGCCAGTCGGTCAGCCACGGCTCCATCAGCTCGGCGTCGCGGGTCAGGCCCTTGGCCCCGAGCAGCTCGGCGGCTTCGGCGAGAAAGGTGTCGGCGGCGGGTCTTTCGGCGGTCAGGGTCATTGTTGCTCCCATGCCACAGGCTGCCCCCAAGTGACCAGTGGCTTGCCATGCGGCGCGAGGCAGTTAAGCCGGTGTTCAATCGCGCGGCCTAGTGTCGCACCCTCGCTTTGAAAGTCCGGGCGCCCGCGCGAGATGCGAGCCTGCCCGCCGCGAACTGGAGGATTCTCCCGCCACCATGCCGAGCCTGCTCGCCTATGCCGCGCCGCTTGCGCTGCTGGTCCCGATGATGGGGCAGGGCATGGACGTGCCGCTCGCAGACCGAGCGGAGGGGCAGGAGGGCATCGTCCGCGTCGACGAAGGGATCGACCGCGAAGAGCCCGAACAGGCCTCGCCCCGCGCGCTGCCCCCTGCGCCGCTGCCCGCGACAGCGCCGCTCTCGGCCTTTCGCGAAGGGCAGGTCGCCCACCAGGTCCGCATCGAACAGCGCGTCGTCGTCCGCATCTCGCCGGCCCGCCCGACCACACGCCAGCAATTGCTCGCCACGCTCCCGCGCGAGGAAGTCGCCACGCGCTACGAGGAGCGCAAGATGGCCAAGTGCCTTCCGGTGGAACGGATCGCCGGGGTCCAGACCGGATCGGGCAACCGCCTCGTCCTGTTCCTCAAGGATAAGCGGATGGTCACCGTCAACCTCGAGAAGACCTGCCGCGCGCGCGATTTCTACTCGGGTTTCTATGTCGAGAAGAACGAGGACGGGAAGCTGTGCGTCGACCGCGACCGCATCAAGAGCCGTACGGGGCTCAAATGCGAAGTCGAACGGATGCGCCAGCTCGTCGCGGTCGAGGAATAGGGCTCGCCGCTGGCGCGGGGCGCGGGTTTCCTTGACTTTCATGGCCGTTTGAGCGAAGGCGCGCGCGATTTCGGCGGCGTCATCGCTGGCCGGATGCAGCAAGCGGCAGGGCTGTCCTGCCTTTACCCGGACATTACCACACGCATGACTTTCGCCGATCTCGGCCTTTCCCCCGAATTGCTCAAGGCCGTCGAGGACGCCGGCTATTCCGAGCCGACCCCGATCCAGGCCCAGGCCATTCCCGCCGTCCTGATGATGCGCGACCTGATCGGCATCGCCCAGACCGGCACCGGCAAGACCGCGAGCTTCGTGCTCCCGATGATCGACGTCATGGCCGCCGGGCGCCGGCGGGCGCTGATGCCGCGTTCGCTGATCCTCGAGCCGACCCGCGAACTCGCTGCGCAGGTGGCGGAGAATTTCGAGAAATACGGGGCGAACCACGATCTCAAGATGGCGCTGCTGATCGGCGGCGTGCAGATGGGCGACCAGTTGAAGACGCTCGATGAAGGCGTCGACGTGCTGATCGCGACTCCGGGCCGCCTCATGGACCTGTTCGAGCGCGGCAAGATCCTCCTCAATGGCTGCGAGCTGCTCGTCATCGACGAGGCCGACCGGATGCTCGACATGGGCTTCATTCCCGATATCGAGTTCATCTGTTCCAAGCTTCCCGAAAGCCGCCAGACCATGCTGTTCTCGGCGACCATGCCCCCGCCGATCGAGAAGCTGGCGTCGAAATTCCTTTCCAATCCCAAGCGAATCGAGGTCAGCCGCGCGGCCTCCACCAACGAGAACATCACCGCTTTCAAGATCCCGGTGAAATCGCGCCAGAAGCGCGAGACGCTCGAATGGCTGCTCGCGAACGACGAGGTCGAGACCGCGATCATCTTCTCGAACCGCAAGACGACTGTCCGCGAACTCAACAAGCACCTGCAGAAGCGCGGCTTCGCCTCGAGCGAGATCCACGGCGACATGGACCAGTCGAGCCGTTTGAAGGAACTCGAGCGTTTCAAGAAAGGCGAGGTCAACATCCTCGTCGCCTCCGACGTCGCGGCAAGGGGCCTCGACATCAAGGGCGTCTCCCACGTCTTCAACTTCGACACGCCGTGGCACCCGGACGATTACGTCCACCGCATCGGCCGAACGGGCCGCGCCGGGGCCAAGGGGCGGGCCTTTACCTTCGTATCCGAAGAGGACGCAGAGGCGATCGAGAATGTCGAGAAGCTGACCGGCAGCCCGATCAAGGTCTTCGGCAAGGAAGACGTGCGCGTGCCGCTGGCCGAGCCGGGCTCGGACGACGACAAGGGCAGCTCGGGCAAGGGCAAGGGCGAGAGCAAGGCCGGGGCACAGGACGAGGACAAGCCCAGGCGCTCCTCGCGCCGCCGCCGCGACGGGGAGGGCGACGATGCGCCCGAAAAGCCCAAGCGCGAACGCGCCCCGCGCAAGGAACGCTCCGACGATAAGCCGGAACGCAAGTCCCGCTCGCGCCGCCGCGACGAGGAGGACGAGCCGGTCCCGGCAGGCGAATGGAACGGGCCGCGCCCGAGCTTCCTCGACATCGGTTTCAGCTGATCGCGGGCCTTCCGACCGCGCTTTTCGCAAGTTGATCAAAGCCATCCGGGGCGCGTTGGAGGGGGAATTCCTTGTAGGATCGATCCGCGCGTCCTTCAGGATTATTTCCTTTATAAAACAATATATTGCTTCATATATGCCGTGGCCCTACCGCACCGGGGGCCGCCCTGTCGCGCGGACTTTCCTGCACGTCCTCGGCCGCCAGGTAGGCGCGGAGCATCGCGCTCATCTCCCCCGCCATCCGGTCCGCGTCCAGCGGCGCGCCGAGATCGTCGACGATCCAGCGATGGGCGAGCGCATCGGCGGTGTCGACCAGCAGCGCGGCCTTGAGTGAGGGCTCGATGACCTTGCCTGCCAGCCTTTCTGCGACCGCCGCGACGCTCGCGGCGCGCAGCGCCTCCACCCGCGCGCGCTGTGCGGGGTCCAGCGGCACTTCGCTCGACAGGACGCGGTGGAGGCGCGGGTCGGAGCGGTGCAGGTGGATCGCGGCATCGACCAGCGCGCGCGCGATCTCTGGCGGTTCGGCCTGCGCCGGCAGGCCCGCTGCCGCCTCGGCCAGCGCGGCCTCGCCCTCGGAGAGGTGGCGGTCGATCAGGAGGTCGATGACGGCGCGTTTGTCGGCGAAATATTCATAGACCGACCCCACCGACACCCCCGCCACTTCGGCCAGCCGGTTGGTGTTGAGCCGCGCCAATCCCTCCTCCGCCAGAATCCGAGTCGCCGCTTCGAGGATCGCCTCGACCGTCGCCTTCGAGCGCGCCTGCGAAGGCCGCCGCCGCGCGGATTTCTGCCTGTTGCCGCCCATTGGCGCGCTCCTGTCCCAACCCGAGTATGCGAACCCGAGCAATTGCTCGATAATCGCGCCGTCATGCAAGAGAGAACCTTTGCCGATTCCCGATCGTGGGCCGAATACCGGGCGATCCTTGCGCGCGCCTTCGGCCTGGCCTTTCCGTGCGAACCCGACGAGCGCTTCCGCGAAATGCGCGGACACCGGGTGCGCTACGACCTGTGGGAATCGGTTGGCGAGACGCAGGGCACGCTCGTTCTCGTCCACGGGGGCGGCGGTAACGGTCGGGTTCTCGCCCCGGCGGCGCTGCCCGCGCTCGCGGCGGGCTGGCGGGTGGTCGCACCCGACCTGCCCGGCTACGGCCTGACCGCGCCCGCGCCGGGCTTCGACTGGGACATCGCCGAATGGCCGCGCGTCGTCGCCGACTTCGCGCGCGCGGAGCCGGGGCCGGTGGTCCTTATGGGCTTGTCGTTGGGCGGCATGGTCGCCGCACTCGCCGCCGAGGCGGAGCAGCGGGTTGCGGGCGTGATCGCGACGACGCTGGTGGACCCGTCGGACCCGGCGATATTCGATCGCATCGCGCGCTGGCGCTGGCTCGGCCGCGCGAGCCGGGTCGCGTTTCGCCTCGCGCCGGGCCTCGTCGATCGCCTGCGCCTGCCCCTCGCGCTAGCCACGCCGCTCGCCGCGATGACGAGCGATCCCGAACTCGCCCGCTGGTTCGCGCGTGACCCGCTGATCGGGCGGCGCCGGATACCCGCGCGCTTCTTTCGCAGCATACACGAGGCCGCTCCCGCGCGGCGCCTGTCCTGCCCGCTGCTGCTTGTCCATCCGGGGGCGGACGCGTGGACCCCGACCGCGCTCAGCCTGCCCGCCTTCGAGCCGCTTCGCGCGCCGGACAAGCGGTTGGTCGAACTCACCAACGGCGCGCACCTGCCGCTCGAACAGCCCGCCTTCGCCGAACTCGGTGCGGCGGTGAGAAGCTTCCTGCACAAAATTGCGCTCGCTTGACGTAGGGGAAGCTCCGCGATAGCCGTGTTGCCGGACTAATACAGTCCCTGCGGATTGGAGGGTGGATCATGCCACGTATCGCTTCGTTCATCGCCATAATCGCTCTCGGCCTCGCCGCCGCGCAGCCGCTCCATGCCGCCGAAGAGGGCGCGCCCGCGATCACCCCGCTCCCGCTCGAATTCTCCGCCGAGGGGCTTTCCGGACCCGGCGCAGTGCCCTTGCGCGAAGCTCTGCCCGATGCGCAGTTCGTCTCGATCGGAGAGGATCACGGCTTCGCCGCCGCGCCGTTGCTGGTCGCCGCCTTCGCCGCCGAGGGACGACGCCACGGCTTCGCCAATTACGTGATCGAGGTCGGCCCCTACAGTCTCGAATGGATGGAGGAACACCTGCGCGCGGGCGGTGCGGACGCGCTCGCCGCCGCACTGAAAGGCCGCCCGCTCGCCATTCCCTTTCTCTCTTACCGGGAGGAGGCCGAGGTCGCCGCCGATTTCGTGGCCGCCGGCGGCGCGCTGTGGGCGGTGGACCAGGAATTCCTCGCCTCGCCGCTCATTCATCTCGAATGGTTCGCCGCGCGCGCCGAGGATGCGCCGAGCCTCGATATGCTGGTCGAAGCCGAGCGCGAGGCTTTCGCCAAGGGCGATCAGCGCTCGGTCTTCATGGCCAATGCCGGGCCGGAGCTGTGGGCCGAATTGCGGGAGATCTTCGCAGGCGACGATGAGGCGCTCGGCCGGATCGACGCGCTCCAGCGCAGCCAGGCGATCTACATGGCGAACTTCACCGGACGCCTGCTCGACAATAATCTCGACCGGGTGGCGCTGATCCGCGAGCTGTTTCTCGCGCGCTACCGGCAGGCCCAGGAAGCGGACGGCGCGCCGCCCAAAGCGATCCTGAAGATGGGCGCGACCCATGCCGGGCGGGCGACATCGCCGGTGCTGACCTTCGATCTCGGCTCGCTGGTGGAAGGCATCGCGGCGGCGAACGGGATGGAGGCGCTGCACGTCGTCTATCTCCCCCTCGGCGGGGAGCAGCGCGCGATCCTGCCGACGCCGGACGGGCCCTTCATGGTGAAACCGGCGACAGGCGGCGACGAATTGGCTGGCGTTCTGGAGGAAGCCGGCGTGGACCTCGCGCCCGTAAGGGCCGGGCAGGGGCATTACCTGATCGATCTCGAACAGGTCCGCCGCGCGCTGGGGGCGAAGCGGATCGCGCAGGCTGATGAGATGGTGCGCTTCATCGTGCTGGGCTTCGACTGGCTGGTGACGAGCGGAGATGCCGCGCCCGCGACACCGCTGGTCGCCGAATAGGCTCTAGCCGACGACTTTCACGAAGCTGTCGATCACGCGCTTTTCGCCCGCGTCCTCGAAATTGATCGTCAGCTTGTTGCCTTCCTGGTCGATCACGCAGCCGGTCCCGAACTTGTCGTGGTGGACCATCGCGCCGATCGCGATGTCGCTGCGACCCTCGCCGGCGAAGCTGGCGGCGGATCGACCGGTTTCGCGGATGCGCTGCTGCTTCGTCTCGTAGCCCGACGCGATGGCGCGCTGCCAGCCGGGGCCGCGGGCCTGCGCGCGCTCGGGCCGGTCGCGGGCGACATGGGCGAAGGGATCCTCGTTCTCCGACCAGTTCGCGCGCCACAGCGATGCGCCGCCGGTCAGCGTCGTTTCCTGCTCGATGTGTTCCTCAGGCAGTTCCTCGATGAAGCGGCTGGGGATGGAACTCGTCCACTGGCCGTAGATGCGCCGGTTGGCGGCGTGGAGGATCATGCAGCGCCGCCGCGCGCGGGTGATCGCGACATAGGCGAGGCGGCGCTCTTCCTCGAGGCTGGCGAGCCCGCCCTCGTCGAGCGCGCGCTGTGAAGGAAACACGCCTTCCTCCCAGCCGACGCAGAACACGTGGTCGAATTCGAGGCCCTTGGCGGCGTGGATCGTCATGATCGTGACCGTCTCCTCGTCCTCGCGCCCGTCCGTGTCCATGACGAGGGAGACGTGTTCGAGGAAGTCGCCCAGCGTCTCGTATTCCTCCATCGCGCGGGCGAGTTCGGTGAGGTTTTCCGCGCGCCCCGCGCTTTCGGCGGACCGGTCGGCGGCGAGCATGGCGTTGTATCCCGATTCCTCGAGCACGAGGCGCAGCAGGTCCGCCGGGGTCATTTCCTCCGCCGCCTCGCGCCACGACAGGAAGGAGCGCAGCAGCGCTTGAATCGTGTTCGCCGCGCGCTTGGGCAATTCGTCGCTATCGGCCAGTTGCAGCGAGGCGGCGGCGAGCGGCAGGCCGACGCGCCGGGCGTGCTGGTGCATCTTCTCCAGCGTCTTCGCGCCCAATCCGCGCTTGGGCTGGTTGTAGATGCGTTCGAAGGCGAGGTCGTCCTGCGGCTGGGCGATCACGCGCAGGTAGGCGAGCGCGTCGCGGATCTCGGCGCGTTCGTAGAAGCGGAATCCCCCGATGATCCGGTAATTGACCCCGATCTGGATGAAGCGGTCCTCGAATTCGCGGGTCTGGTACTGGGCGCGCACGAGGATCGCGACCTGATCCAGTGGCGCGCCTTCGCCCTCGAGCCGTTCGATCTCCTCGCCCACGCGGCGCGCTTCTTCCGGAGCGTCCCATACGCCGATGACGCGCACCTTCTCGCCGCCGTTCGCCTCGGTCCACAGCGTCTTGTCGTGGCGCTGGCTGTTCGCGCGGATGAGACCCGAGGCGGCGCCGAGGATATGCGGGGTCGAGCGGTAGTTCTGTTCCAGCTTGACCACGTGCGCGCCGGGGAAATCCTTTTCGAAGCGAAGGATGTTCGCGACCTCGGCCCCGCGCCAGGAATAGATCGACTGGTCGTCGTCGCCCACGACGCAGATGTTCTTGCGCTCCTGAGCGAGCAGGCGGAGCCAGAGATACTGGACCGCGTTGGTGTCCTGATATTCGTCGACGAGGATGTAGCGAAAGCGCTGCTGGTATTCCGCCAGCACGTCGTGGTGCGCGCGGAAGATGTTGAGGACGTGCAGCATCAGGTCGCCGAAATCGCAGGCGTTCAATGCCTTCAGCCGCTCCTGATAGGCGCGGTAGAGCGCCTGCCCGCGCCCGTTGGCATAGGCTTCGCTCTCGGCGGCATCGAGATCGTCGGGGTTGAGCCCGCGGTTCTTCCAGCGGTCGATGAGCCCGGCCAGCTGCCGCGCGGGCCAGCGCTTTTCATCAAGATCGTTGTCGGCGATGAGCTGTTTCAGCAGGCGGATCTGGTCGTCGGTGTCGATGATCGTGTAATTCTGCTCCAGCCCGACAAGCTCGGCATGGCGGCGCAGCATCTTGGCGCAGATCGAATGGAAGGTGCCGAGCCACGGCATTCCCTCCGCGCCCTGTCCCAGCAGAGCGCCGACCCGCTCGCGCATTTCGCGCGCGGCCTTGTTGGTGAAGGTGACGCACAGGATTTGCGAGGGGTAGGCGCGGCGCGTCGCGACGAGGTGGGCGAGCCGGGCGGTCAGCGCGGCAGTCTTGCCCGTGCCCGCGCCCGCCAGCATCAGCACCGGGCCTTCGGTCGTCAGCACCGCCTCGCGCTGCGGCGGATTGAGACGCGCGGCATAGGGCGGGACGCCGGAGTCCTGCTGGGCGGGAAGGGGGCTGTGATCGGTCATGCTGTCCCGGTGAACAGGTAGGGAACGCGCGGCGGGGCCGCAACCCGATGGCTTCGGTTTTCGACCGCTGCTTGCCCATGCCCGGCGAGCCGTGGAACCCGGGAAATTCGGAACCTCGCGCCCGGCCTTCCCATTGATTCAGTGTAAACGAACCGAATGGAGGACCGAAAATCATGAGGAATTTCCTAGCAATCGCCGCCGCCGCCACGCTTTCGGCCGGTATCGCCGCGCCCGCCATGGCGGACGACCACAAGAACGACCGCGCGGACTGGAAGGCGCAGTCGCCCGAAATCGTTGAAACCAACGCACAGGGCAAGGCCACCAAGGTCCGCGTCGAGGGCGAAGTCTACGAGGTGTGCATGAACGAATCGCAGGACGGCTGCATCCAGCCGCGCGCTGCGGGCCTTAATTGGGGTGACTATCCCGCGATGGACTTCCCGGAAAACCGTCGTGGCTAAGGTGTCACCGACAATCCGAACCGAAACGGGGGCGGCTCGCACCGCCCCTTTTTCGTGCGCGTCTACGAGGCGGTGAGCAGCGTGAGCTTGCCCTTGCCCTTGCCGAGCGTGCGTTCGGTCTCGACCGCGAGTCCCTTGACCGAAACCTCCTCGTCCCGCCCGGTTTCGAGCGCGATCCAGGTCGCCTCGCCGATCCATCCCAAACGCAGCATACGGTCGAGCGCGACGGCCCCCGCGCCCGTTCCATAGGGCGGGTCGAGCAGTATCAGGTCGAGCGGCTCGCGCGCCGCGCGAAGGCCCATGACCGAGCCCGCCTCGACGCTCGCCCGCGCGCCCGCATCGAGGCTGCGGATATTGGCCCGGATCGTATCGAGCGCTGCGCGGTCCTGCTCGACGAAAAGGCAATGCGCCGCGCCCCGCGACAGCGCCTCCAGCCCGAGCGCGCCCGAGCCTGCGAACAGGTCGGCGACGCGAAGCCCCTCGAAACTGCCGAGGCGGCTCGTGAGCATATTGAACAGCGTCTCGCGCGTGCGGTCCGCGGTGGGCCGCGTCGCCTCGCCCCTGGGCGCGTCGATCCGCCGCCCGCGCCATTCGCCCGCGATGATCCTCACGGCCTGCCCTTCCTGAGCGAGCTGATGAAGCGCCCGACATCCTGCTTGCGCAGCCGCACCGCCGCCCCGCGCGGCAGGTCGCCCAGTTCGAACGGGCCGTAGGCGGTGCGGATCAGGCGGTTGACCTTGAGGCCGAGCCATTCGAGCACCCGTCGCACCTCGCGGTTCTTGCCTTCGGTGATGGTCATCTCGACCCACACGTTGCGGCCCGACCCGCGTTCGAGGTTCGCGTCGATCGAGCCGTAGCGCACGCCTTCGATCTCCACCCCTTCGATGAGGTCGTCGAGCTGTTGCTGGCTGACCTCGCCGAAAGCGCGCGCGCGGTAGGTGCGCGGCACGCCGGAAGAGGGCAGTTCCATCAGCCGCTTCAGCTCGCCATCGTTCGTGAGCAGCAGCAGGCCTTCGGTGTTGATGTCGAGCCGGCCCACCGGCATCACCCGCGGCGCGTCCTTGGGCAGGGCGTTCACCAGCGCGTCATAGATGGTCGAGCGGCCCCTGGGGTCGCGCTCCGCCGTTATCAGCCCGGTCGGCTTGTGGAACGCAAAAAGCTGCGCGGGCTCGGGCGCGGCGACGGGTTTTCCATCGACGCTGACGCCCCTGAGAGAGGTGAGGAAGGTCGCGGGGGTCTCGACCGGCTTTCCGTCGATCGTGACACGACCCTCTCCGATCATGCGCTCGACCTCACGGCGGCTGGCGATGCCTGCGCGGGCGAGCAGTTTCGCGATACGGTCCCCTTCGGGGCGGTCGTCCTGGCGGGGAGGCTTGGTCGGCATGGGGCGCTCGGTTACGCGCCTAGTTCGCCGCGCGCAACGCCTCGCTCACCAGTTCGTCGAAGCGCACGATCCCCCCTTCGAGCGTGCCGAGCGTGAGATGCGGAACGGCTCCGCTTTCGAGCCCCTGCTGGCCGAGCTCGGCAGCCCGGAAATCCTCCGAGGCGAACACGCCCCCGTCGAGCAGCGCCCAGCTTCGCTCCCAATGGTCGCGCGCCTTGTCGGTTGCGGGCGGCTCGGGGATGAGCATGAAGTCCTCTACCAGCGTGCGGTCATGGGCCTGCGGCATCAGCACCATGACGTTCACGTAATCCGGGCTCGGCACGATGATCGTGGCCGGCATCAGCTGGTAGGCGAAAGTCACGACCCGGCGAAGCTGCGCCATGTCGGTAAGGTCGAGCCCTTCCATCTCTTCCAGGCGACCGACCGCCGAACGCTGGTGCGGCCCGACGAGGTCGCCGCTGGTGATCCCGTCCTTGAAGAACGGCCCGATCGTCTGCGCGTGAAGCCGCGTCACATGGTAGCTTTCGAGGAAGGCGTCCATGATGAGCTTCCAGTTGCCCTTCACCTCGTGAGTCTTGCGGCGGAAGAGGTGCGCCTCGGGCATTCCGAGCGCGGCGAAATCCTCGCCCAGCTGCTCGGCATGGCTGAAATCCGCCCCTTCGCGCGGTGCGAACCAGATAAGCCCGCCCGCTTCCACGCTCGGCAGTTCGACGAGACCGTATTCGGACTTGTCGAGACCGGGGAAGGTTTCCGGGCGGGGCAGGGCGAGGAGCTTGCCGTCGAGGCGGTAGGTCCAGGCGTGATAGGGGCACACGAGCCGTTTCGCGCATTGCACGTCCTCACCCTCGACCAGCCTTGTCCCCCGGTGACGGCAGACGTTGAGGAAGACGTGCGCTGCGCCGTCCGAATCGCGCGTGACGAGCAGCGGACGCCCGGTCGCATCGTGCGGCACGGCCATGCCGGGATCGGGCAGCAGCGCGCTGGGACACAGCACCTGCGGCATCCGGTCGAACAGCGCCGCCTTTTCGCGCGCGAAGTGATCGGGCGAGGTGTAATTGCTTGCCGGGACCGTGCCGACGCCGGGCGAGACGCGGCCCTCGCCGTGGCGGATCGCCTCGGCGAGCGCGAGCTGGCCTGCGGTGGGGCGTTTTTCGGGAGCGGTGTCGCTCGACATGGTTGTGCGCGTGTTCATCGCGGCGTTCCTATTTCCTCTCTCAGCGCCTAATGGTGCAGGAATATGGAGACGACGACAAGCATGGCGCATATCGCGACGACCGGCGGAACCGGGGCAAATGGCTGAAGCAGCGAAGAAAAAGCCCGGCTGGCTGACGCTCGCGCGGGCCATGCGCAACCCCAAGACGGCCTTCATGGCGCTGTTCGGCTTTGCCAGCGGCCTGCCTTTCGCGCTGTTCCTCGGCACGCTCTACGCCTGGCTGTCCGAGGCCGAGGTCGACCTCGAGACGATGGGCGTCTTCTCGCTGATCGGGCTCGCCTATGCCTTCCAGTTCCTGTGGTCGCCGCTGATCGACAAGGTGAACATTGCCGGGATCCACCGATTGGGGCGGCGCAAGCAGTGGATGGTCCCGGCACAACTTCTGCTGGGCGCGATACTCGTCACGATGTCGCTGCTCGAGCCCAGGACGCAATTGGGCTGGTTCTCGCTGTTGGCCGGGATCGGCGCCTTCGCCAGCGCGACGCAGGACATCGCTATCAATGCCTGGCGCATCGACGTCGCGGATGAGAAGGCGACGCTCGACATCCTCTCGACCGTCTACCAGATGGGCTATCGCCTTGCCGCGCTGGTGGGGGGCGCGTTCGGCCTCATCATCGCCGCGCGCATCGGATGGCCGGAGACCTACGCGCTGATGGGCGCGATCCTGCTCGCCATCGGTTTCATCGGCCTCTTCGCGCCCGATCTTCGCTCGGGACGGGGCGAGCGCGACGAGGAAGCGGACGAGCAATTGCTCGCGCTGCGCAAGGCCGGCGAGCTGCGGCCGGAAATCCGCGCCCGCGCGCTTGGCGTTGTCGCTCTGCTGTGGGCGGGGGCGATCGGCGTGGTCGTCACCTTCATGGTCATGTCGCTCGCCTATCCGCCGGAGCAGCGGCCCAATCCGACCGAGTTCACGCTCAATTTCGGCCCCTGGATCATCGTCGCCACGGTCGTGATTCCCGCGCTGATCGCGGGCTGGCTCGCCGCGCAGAAGCGCGAGGGAACCAACCTGCTCGCAAGCGACGAGCCGCCCTCGCAAGGGGCGGGCTTCGTGATGGACCACCTCTACCGCGCGCTCGTGCTGCCGCTGGTCGAATTCGTCGGGCGCATGGGGTGGAGCCTCGTCCTCATCCTCGCGCTGGTGCTGACCTACCGCATCTGCGACCAGATCTGGGGGACCTTCGCCTATCCCTTTTACCTTGGCGAATTGCAGTATTCGAACGACGAGGTCGCCTTCGCGTCCAAGTTCTTCGGAGTCTTCGCGATCCTTGCCGGGCTTGCCGTGGGCGGAGTGCTGCTGACCGCGATCGGGCGCATGGCGACGCTGACCATCGGCGCGCTGCTCGCCGCGCTCACCAACCTGCTTTATGCCGACCTCGCGGTGGGCGGCGCCAATATGCAGCTGGTGAGCGATGCGGTCGGCTTCACCTGGGCGATTTCGCAGGTCCCCGTGATCGGCAGCGCGAGCCTTGCCAAGCTCACCTTCACGATCTTTTTCGAGAACCTCGCCATCGGCATCGCGGGGGCGGCTTTCGTCGCCTATCTCTCCTCGATCGTGAACAAGCGCTACAGCGCGGTGCAGTATGCGCTGCTGTCCTCGCTCACGCTGCTGGTGGGCACGCTGGGGCGCGGGGCGCTGGGCGAAATGATCGAGGATCGCGGCTATTTCGACGTCTTCGTGCTGACGACCTTCATCGGGCTGGTTGCGGTGGTGCTGTGTCTTGCCGAATGGTGGCGGCAGTCGCGTTCGGGCGCGGCTTCGGGGGTCGTGACGCCCGAAGCGCAGCCGGCGGAATAGCTCAGTCGGGCATCTCCTCGTTGAGGCGCAGGGCCTCCCCCGCGAGGTAGAGCGACCCCGCGATCAGCACCGGCAGGCCGTCATCCGGTATCGCGGCCAGCGCGCGCGGCAGGTCGGGCGCGGCCCGTGCGGCCTCGCCGAAGACTTCGGGCGGGTGCGCCTCATGGCCGGGCACGGGCACCACGGTGAGCGTGGCGATGCTCTGTCCCATCGGCTCGACCAGCGCGCGCGGATCCTTGTTCGCCAGCATCCCGAGCACGAGATGGACGCGCTGTCTTGCGAAATGCGCCGCCAGCATTGCCCCCGCGCTCGGGTTGTGGCCCCCGTCGAGCCATGTCTCGCGCCCGCCCGTGAGCGGACCGGGCCCAAGGCGCTGGAGCCGCGCGGGCCATGTCGCCGCGGTGATGCCCCGCTCGATCGTCTGTTCCCGGACCGCGATGCGCGACTGATGGCGCAGCATGGCGATGGCGAGGCCGGCGTTGTCCACCTGGTGGGCGCCGGGAAGCGCGGGCAGCGGCAGGTCGAGCGCGCCCGCGCCGTCTTGATAGGAAAGCTGTCCGCCTTCCGCGCGGGCCCCCCACGCCTGCCCCTGCGCGAAGAGCGGCGCATCGAACCGGCTCGCCTGCGCCGCCACCGCTCCCGCCGGGAGCGCATCGTGGCGCAGCGTCACAAGCGGCACGCCCGCCTTGGCGATTCCCGCCTTCTCGAATCCGATCCGCGCCATCGGCTCCTTTGGCGTGCCTTCCTCCGGGGCGAGCAGGAACTTTTCATGGTCGAGCCCCAGCGCCGCGATCCCGCAGGCGGCGAGCACGTCAGGCTCCAGCACATTGGTCGCATCGAAGCGTCCGCCCATGCCGACTTCGACCACGCAGGCGTCGGCGGGCACCCGCGAAAAGGCGCAGAAGGCGGCGGCGATGGTGACTTCGAAGAAGCTGGGCCCAAGATCCTCGCCCGCATCCAGCACTTCTTCGAGCAGGTCCGCCAGCATCGCATCGCCCATGAATTTTCCGGCAAGCCGGATGCGTTCATTGTAGCGCACGAGGTGGGGGCTGGTGGTGACATGGACGCGGTAGCCTTGCGCCTCGAGGCAAGCGCGCAGGAAGGCGCAGACCGAGCCCTTGCCGTTGGTCCCGGCGACGTGGAACACCGGCGGCAGGGCGCGGTGCGGGTTGCCGAGACGGTCCATCAACGCGCGGATGGTGTCGAGCCCGAGTCTTCCCTGCGGGACGCTCAGGCGCGAAAGCCGGTCGAGCTGGGATTGAACGCGCGGGTCGTCCGACCGCCCGAAATCGAGCATCGGCGCGCTACGCCGCCGCGCTCGGCTGGAGGTAGTCGAGCACGGTGGCGAGCTGCGCCTTAAGGTCGCGGCGATGCACCACCATGTCGACCATGCCGTGCTTGTGGAGATATTCCGCGCGCTGGAATCCTTCGGGAAGCTGCTCGCGGATCGTGTCCTGGATCACCCGCTGCCCGGCAAAGCCGATCAGCGCGCCGGGCTCCGCGATATGCACGTCGCCGAGCATGGCATAGCTCGCGGTGACGCCGCCGGTCGTGGGGTCGGTGAGGACGACTATGTAGGGCAGCCCCGCCGCCTTCAGCCGCCGCGTCATAACGGTCGCGCGCGGCATCTGCATGAGCGAGAGGATACCCTCCTGCATCCGCGCGCCGCCCGCCGCGGTTACGACGACGTAGGCGCAGCGCCGCTCCAATGCCTTTTCAGCTCCGTCGATGAAAGCCTGCCCAACGGCCATGCCCATCGACCCGCCCATGAAGGCGAAATCCTGCACGCCGACCACGGCAGGGCGTTTGTCGATGGCCCCGGAACCCACCACGAAGGCATCGTCATGCGGGTTAGCCGCGCGCGCGGCCTTGATGCGGTCGGTGTATTTCTTCGAATCGCGGAATTTCAGCGGGTCTTCCGTAACCTGCGGAAGCGGGAGCAATTCATATCCTTCGTCGAGCAGCAATTGCAGCCGCGCATCCGCCCCGATCCGCCCGTGATGGTCGCAGCGGGGGCAGACCCTGAGATTCTCCTCGTATTCCTGGACGAAGAGCATCTCCTGGCAGTTCGAGCACTTGATCCACAGATCCTTCTCGGTGCTCTTCTTCTCCGAGCCGAAGCCGAGCGAATTGCGGACGCGGGTGAACCAGTTCATGTGTCTTGCCTCTCGCGCGCGGATCTGATCGCGCCCACCATTGCCGAAGTCAGCTCCTCTAGCCGTTTCGGCGCGTCCTTGCCAAATTCGCCGACGAGATCGACGAAGGCCGAGCCGACCACGACCCCGTCCGCAACCCGCGCGATTTCGGCGGCCTGATCGGGCGTGCGCACGCCGAAGCCGACCGCGACGGGCAGGTCGGTCGACTGCTTGATGCGAGCGACGTTCGTCTCGATGCTGTCGATCGCCGCCTGCTGCTTGCCCGTGATCCCGGCGACCGAGACGTAGTAGACGAAGCCTTCCGAGCCTTCGAGCACGCGCGGCAGGCGCGCGGCGTCGGTGGTGGGCGTGGCGAGGCGGATGGGGGCGATGCCCCGCGCGCGCAGGGCGGGGCCGAGCGCCTCGTCCTCTTCGGGCGGAATGTCGACGCAGATGACCCCGTCGATGCCCGCGCTGGCGCATTGGTCCGCGAACCAGTCGGCCCCGCGCCGGATCATCGGGTTGGCATAGCCCATCAGGACGAGCGGGATGTCGGCGTGCCGCTCGCGGAAGTCGCTTGCGATCCGCAGCACGTCGGCGGTCGTCGTGCCCGCGCCCAGCGAGCGCAGGTTGGCGTTCTGGATCGCGGGGCCATCGGCCATGGGATCGGTGAAGGGCATCCCCAGCTCGATCACGTCCGCGCCCCCGCGCGCAAGTGCATCGAGATTGGCGGCGGTGTCCCCGTCGCCCGCGGTGATGAAGGCGACGAAGGCTGCGTGGGGCTTGGCGAAGGCGGTGGCCAATCTAGTCACAACGGAATGTCCTTCTTCGTAAATAGGCCCCAGAGACCGCATACGACGGCGACAATCAGCATGAATATCGGCACGCCTTCCCAATGAAATTCCTCAGCACGGAATGATTTAATCGCGATCAGGACTGGCGAAAGCAGCAGACCGATGCCGAAACCCTTGAGGCCTCGCATCGGGCTGAAACTTCCGACTAATCGTTCGAGCAATGAGGGCTTAGCGCCCACGATGGGGCCGTCATCGTCCCACCTCACATCTCCACTCCCAGCTTCTCCGCCACGGTGAAGATGTCCTTGTCGCCCCGTCCGCACAGGTTCATCAGGATGATCTTGTCGCGGTCCATCGCCTTGGCACGCTCCGCCACCGCCGCGATCGCGTGGCTCGGCTCCAGCGCCGGGATGATCCCCTCGGTGCGGCAGAGCAGCTTGAAGCCCTCGATCGCCTCGTCGTCGGTGACGGCGGTGTATTCGACCCGGCCCGACTCTTTCAGCCAGGCGTGTTCCGGCCCGATGCCGGGATAGTCGAGCCCCGCGCTGATCGAGTGGCCCTCGGTGATCTGGCCGTCCTCGTCCTGCAACAGATAGGTCTTGTTGCCGTGGAGCACGCCCGGCGCGCCGCCGAGCAGGCTCGCGGCGTGCTCGTCCCCGTCGAGCCCGTGGCCCGCGGCTTCCACGCCGAGCATCTTCACAGAATCGTCGTCGAGGAACGGGTGGAACAGCCCGAGCGCGTTCGACCCGCCGCCGATGCAGGCGACGAGAAGGTCGGGGAGGCGCCCGGTGCGCTCGAGCATCTGGGCGCGCGCCTCGGTGCCGATCACGCTCTGGAAGTTGCGGACCATCTCGGGATACGGGTGCGGGCCCGCCGCCGTGCCGATGATGTAGAAGGTGTCGTGGACGTTCGCGACCCAGTCGCGCAGCCCTTCGTTCATCGCGTCCTTCAGCGTGCCCCGACCGCTGGTGACGGGGACGACTTCGGCGCCCAAGAGCTTCATGCGGAAGACGTTGGGCGATTGCCGCCGCACGTCCTCGGCGCCCATGTAGATGACGCAGGGCAGGCCGAAGCGCGCGCACACGGTCGCGGTCGCGACACCGTGCTGGCCCGCGCCGGTCTCGGCGATGATGCGGGTCTTGCCCATGCGCTTCGCCAGCAGGATCTGGCCGATGCAATTGTTGATCTTGTGCGCGCCGGTGTGGTTGAGCTCGTCGCGCTTGAACCACACCTGCGCGCCCCCGAGCGCCTCGGTAAGCCGCTCGGCGAAATAGAGCGGCGAGGGGCGGCCGACATAGTGCTTCATCAGGTCGTCGAATTCGCGCGCGAATTCGGGGTCGGCCTGCGCTTTCCTGTATTCGCGCTCGAGATCGAGCACGAGCGGCATCAGCGTCTCGGCGACATAGCGCCCGCCATAGTCGCCGAAATGGCCGCGCTCGTCGGGAAGCGCGCGGAAGGAATTGGGGATTGCGTCGTTCATCATGTCTCTCGTGCTGAACGCGCCGCGTGACAGAAGGCCGCGATTCTGTCCACGTCCTTGACGCCGGGCGCGCTTTCGAGGCCCGAGGAGGCATCGACCAGCGGCGCGCCCGTCGCGCGGATCGCCTGCGCCACGTTGTCCGGGTTCAGCCCGCCGGCGAGTCCCCACTCGGTGGCATGGTCGTGGCTCGCCAGCAGCCGCCAGTCGAAGCCGACGCCATTGCCGCCGGGCAGCGCGCCTGCGGCCTCCGGCGGGGGCGCATCGAACAGCAGGCGGTCGACCGATCCCGCATAGCGCGCCGAATTGGCGAGCGTCTCCGCGCTCCGCACACCGATTGCGCGCCAGGCTTCCACGCCTGTCTTCTCGCGCACCAGCGCGATCCATTCGGGCGTTTCCGAGCCATGGAACTGGATCACGTCGGGCTTCGCCACTTCGATCGCTCTGGCGGTCGTCTCGATATCGGCGTTGACCAGCAGCAGCACCGCCTTGACGCTGGCGGGAAGGTCGCGGCGCAGGCTTGCCGCCTGCTTCAGCTCCACGTGGCGAGGGCTCGGCTCGAAATGGACGAAGCCGACATGGCTCGCCCCGGCTTCCACCGCGGCGGCGACGGTTTCGGGGGTCGAGAGCCCGCAGATCTTGATCAGCGTCATGCTCCGATCCCTAGGCCGCGCGCGCGCCGAGGTGAAGGGCGAAGTGCTTGAACGCGAGAGCAAGGCGCGGCATTGTCGCGCTCCGCATCAGGGAGGGATCGTCCATGAATTTCCGTATCTTGTTCGCTTTGGCGGGCGCCTTCGCGCTGGCTGCGTGCAACCCGGTTGAACAGTTCGGCATCGCCGAGGAGCGCATCGACACCTTCCACGCGCGCTACAACGAGGGCGATGCGGGTGCGCTTTACGCCATGACGGGGGAGACCTTCCGCGAAGTGACCGATCCCGAGGACATGGGCAGCCTCGTCGCCATGTTCACCGCCCGGCTGGGCAGGATCGAATCGAGCGAGCGCAGCGGCTTCAACACCTCGTTCAACAACGGGCTCAACGTGACGACCGTGACGATGGACACGCAGTTCGAACAGGGCGCGGGCACCGAAACCTACATCTTCCACGGCACGGGCGAGGACATGGAACTGGTCGGCTGGCAGGTGAATTCGCCGCGCCTGATGCTGAGCCCGGAGGAGATGCGGATGCTTTCCGAAAACGAAGGCACGGCAAGCCCCGAGCTTCCCGAGCGGCGGGTCATTCCCGAGCGTTCGGCCGACTGAACCTGAACCGCCAGGGACTGCTAGAGCGTCGCCTCGATCGCGCGCGCGGCGGCTTCGGGATCTTCCGCCCGGCTGATTGGACGGCCTATCACCAGCACGCTCGCCCCCGCATCGCGCGCTGCGCGCGGGGTGACGACGCGCTTCTGGTCGCCCGTGCCCGATCCGGGCAGGCGCAGGCCCGGCACGACGAAGAAGCCGTCTTTCCACGCCTTCTTGACGCGGGAAACCTCGTGGCCCGAGCACACGATCCCGTCCAATCCCGCCTCGTGCGCGAGTTCGGCAAGGCGCATGACCTGCGTTTCCTCGCTGCCGTAGATGCCGGTCTTGGCAAGATCGTTCGTGTCGAGGCTGGTGAGCATGGTCACGCCGACCACCTTGCATCCCTCGGCAGCGGCGGCCTTGGCATCCTCCATCATCGCGCGCCCCCCGCTCGCATGGACGGTGACGATGGCGGGCTCGTAGACATGGATCGCCTGCATCGCGGCGGCGACCGTGTTGGGGATGTCGTGGAACTTGAGGTCGAGGAAGATGGGAAGGCCCATGTGGGCGATTTCATGGACCCCGTGCGCGCCGTGGGCGCAGAAGAATTCGAGGCCGAGCTTGACCCCCCCGATATGCGCCTTGACCTTCGACAGCAGCGCCTTGGCCGGCTCGATCTGGGGAACATCGAGGGCGAGATAGACCGGATTGCTCACGTTCACTCCGATGGGTTTCGCGGTGTCGGGGTGAGCGTGTCGCCGCTTGCAATGTCGCTGTCCACACTTTTCGGCGCTTGCGTGGCGGCAGGCGCGGGCGCGTCCCCGTGATCCGGGTCGTGACGGCGCGACATCGCATTCGACTTGATCGAGTTTTCCAGGCTGCGGATGCGGCGCTGGAGGCTCCATTTGACGCTGCGGTGATAGAGCCACATCGGGAGAGCGCCGAGCAGGAAGGCTACGATGACGAGCGCGGGGACTTTCGTCTCGAGCACGAGATTGTCCCACAAGGTGACCTCGACCGGTTCCCAGTTGAAGAAGGAAAAGGCGAGGATCGCGAACAGGATCAGCACCCAGGCGATGGTTCTCACGATCTGCATTGGGGCTTATGTCCTCTCCTGTTGCGCCTTGCGCGCCAGCCTAGGCGATTGCGCGCGTGGGTCCAAGCCCGCCCGGCCTAGGCGTTCAGCCGAACACCCGCGCGAAGATCGTGTCGACCTGCTTGAAATGGTAATCGAGGTCGAATTTCTCCTCGAGCTCGGCTTCGGTGAGCGCGGCGGTCACGTCCGCATCGGCCTTGAGCAGGTCGAGTAGCGAGAGCGTGCCAGAGGACTCCCACACTTTCATCGCGTTCCTCTGGACGATGGCATAGGCGTCCTCGCGGCTCACGCCCGCTTGCGTCAGCGCGAGCAGGACGCGCTGCGAATGAACGAGCCCGCCCATCGCATCGAGATTGCGCTGCATCCGCTCGGGATAGACCAGCAGCTTTTCGACCACCCCGGTGAGGCGCGCCAATGCGAAATCGAGCGTGATCGTCGCGTCCGGCCCGATGAAGCGCTCGACCGAGGAATGCGAGATGTCGCGTTCGTGCCAGAGCGCGACGTTTTCCAGCGCGGGCAGGGCATAGGCACGGATCATGCGCGCTTGGCCCGTGAGGTTCTCGGTCAGCACCGGATTGCGCTTGTGCGGCATTGCGCTCGAGCCCTTCTGCCCGGGCGAGAAATATTCCTCGGCTTCCAGCACCTCGGTGCGCTGGAGGTGGCGGATTTCGACGGACAGGCGCTCGATGCTGCCCGCGATCACCGCGAGCGTGGCGAAATACATTGCATGACGGTCGCGCGGGATGACCTGCGTGCTGATCGGTTCGGGGGTGAGGCCCATTTTCTCCGCCACATGGGCTTCGACCGCCGGGTCGATATTGGCGAAGGTGCCAACCGCGCCCGAGATCGCGCAGGTCGCGATTTCCTCGCGCGCGGCGATGAGGCGCTTTCGGCAGCGGTCGAATTCGGCGTAGGCTTGCGCCAGCTTCAGTCCGAAGGTGACGGGTTCGGCATGGATGCCGTGGCTGCGACCGATGGTGGGAGTGTACTTGTGCTCCTCCGCGCGGGTCTTGAGCGCTTCGAGCAGCGCGTCCATGTCCTCGAGCAGGATGTCGCTCGCCCGCGCGAGCTGCACGGCAAGCGTCGTGTCGAGCACGTCCGATGACGTCATGCCCTGGTGCATGAAGCGCGCCTCTTCACCGACCTGCTCGGCGACCCAGGTGAGGAAGGCGATGACGTCGTGCTTGGTCACGGCCTCGATGGCGTCGATCGCGGCGACGTCGATCTGCGGGTCAGTCGCCCACCAGTCCCACAATGCCTTCGCCGCCGATTTCGGGACAACGCCCAGTTCCCCGAGCTTTTCGGTCGCGTGGGCCTCGATCTCGAACCATATGCGGTATTTCGCCTCCGGTTCCCACAGGGCGGTCATGGCGGGGCGGGCGTAGCGGGGGACCATCGGGAGGCTCCGGTGAAGGTGAAAGGGTGAGCGGCGGCTAGGCCGCGCGCCCGATTCAATCAAGCCCGCGCCTGATGCCGCTCCCCTAGAGCAGCCCCTTTGCCCGCAGCGACACGTGACCCTCGCGTCCGACGATCACGTGGTCGTGGACCGTCACGCCGAGCAGCCGCCCGGCCTCTGCGATCCGGCGGGTCACGTCGATGTCGGCGCGGCTGGGTTCCGGGTTCCCGCTGGGGTGGTTGTGGACGAGGATGAGCGCGCTCGCCCCCACGTCCATTGCCCGGCGGATGACCTCGCGCGGGTGGAGGCTCGCCTCGTCGATCGTCCCGTCGGCGAGGTGGTGGTCGTCGATCAGGCGATTCTTGGTGTCGAGATAGAGGATGCGCACGCGCTCGACATTGAGATGCGCCATGTCGGTGGTGAGATAGTCTATAAGCGCCTGCCAGCTCGAAAGCACCGGCTTCGTGCCGATCTCGCTCCTCGCCATACGCCGCGAGGCGACTGCGACCGCCTTCAATGCCGCCGCGCTCGTCTCGCCCACGCCCTTCACCCGTTGGAGCGCCTTGGGATCGGCATTGAGCACGGCCGAAAGCGAGCCGAAGGTCTTGAGCAGCTCCTTCGCCACCGGCTTGGTGTCGCCCTGCCTGATCCCTGCGAAAAGGAGGTATTCGAGCACTTCGTAATCGGCGAGCGCCTCGGCCCCGCCTTTCAGCAGCCGTTCGCGCAGGCGGGCGCGGTGTCCCGCGCCGGCGTGCTTGCCCGCGTCGGAACGCGCCGCGGATGGGACCGCGAGCTTGCCCGGCGCGTCGCCGAAATCGAAGCTGTCGTCCTTTTCCGCCAAGCTCTCGCGCCCCTTTCCCCTTGCTCTTCATTGCCTTTGCCGCGCTTGTCGCGCAAGTGGTCGGTCAATGTCCGAGCCCGCTCCCGAGACCGATCCCCACACCGGCGAATCGCCCGGCAAGCGGCGCTGGGCGCTGCGTGTGGGAGCGCTGGCGCTTGCGGCGTTCGCGATCGTGGTGGCTGGCGGGTGGTTCGGGCGTGAGGAAATCGCCGACCTCGTGATCGAGGACGTGCTCGCCGATTATGACCTTCCCGCCAGCTACGAGATCGTGGAGATCGGCCCGAGCGAGCAGGTGCTCGCCAATATCGTGGTGGGCGATACGGCGCGGCCCGACCTCGTGATCGAGCGCGCCGTCATCGGCATCGACTACACGCTCGGCCTACCGGGGATCGGCGACGTGACGCTGGTGCGCCCGCGCCTTCATGCGAGCTACCGCGAGGGCGTTTTCAGCATGGGCGCGCTCGACCCGCTGCTCGAAGGCGAGGGGGAGCCGGGCCTGCCGGGGATCGACCTCACGCTCGTCGATGCCCGCGCGCTGATCGAAACCGATTACGGGCGCATCGGGGTGAAGGCCGAAGGCTCCGGGCCGCTCGACGACGGCTTTTCCGGCATTCTGGCAGCGAGCGCGCCGGGCATCGGGAGCGCGGATTGCCGGGCGGCGCGCGCGACGCTTTACGGCAAGGTGACGACCGCGGCGGGTGCGCCATCCTTCGCGGGGCCGCTGCGACTGGGCGAGTTCGAATGCGGCGGCGCGCGTCTCGAAAACGCCGACATCGCGCTCGACGCGGCGCTGCCCGCCTCGCTCGATGCGGTGGATGCGGGCTTCGACCTCGCCGTCAAGGGGCTGGCGGGCGGCGGCATCGAAGCCGCGGCGCTTTCGGGCGAGGGTCGCGCGGGGTGGAGTGATGGGGTGTTCAACCTGCGCCACGACCTTGCATTGGAGGAGGTCGACGCTGGCTTCGCGCGGCTCGAAAACCTGACGGCGGATGGCGCGCTGCGGAGCATCGAAGGCTTTGCGCAAAACGAATGGGATGCGCAGCTCGTCGGCAAGGGACTGGCCGTGAGCGCGCTCGAGGGCGAGGGGCTCGCCGCGATCGAGAAAAGCCTCGATGCCACCCCGCTCGGCCCGCTGGCGGCGAAGTTCGCGCGCGCGTTTCGCAGCGCCAGCGCGGGCGGAGCCTTGCGCGCCGATCTCACCGCGCGGATCGAGGACGGCGCGCTGTCGCTGTTCGTGCCCGAGGCGCGGCTGGCGAGCGGGTCGGGCGAGACCATCCTCGGCGCTTCGCGGGTGAGCTGGTCGGACGGTGCGCTGCGCGGCAACGTCATGACGGGCGGGGCGGGCCTGCCGCGGATCAGCGGGCGCATGGAGCAGGCCGGGCGCAGCGGCGATCTCGTCTTCCGGCTCGCCATGGCCCCCTACGAGGCGGGCTCGGGCGAGGAAAGCGCGCGGCTCGCCGTGCCGCGCATGGAGTTGCGCCAGACGCGCGGCGGGCTGGCCTTCGTCGGACTGGTCGAAGCGAGCGGCCCGCTTCCCGGCGGACGGATCGAGGGGCTGCGCCTGCCGCTTGCCGGAACCTATGACGCGGGCCGCCTCGCCGTCGGGCGGCGCTGCACCGCGCTCGCGTTCGAGCGGCTGGCCTATGCCGATCTCGAGCTCGGCCGCGAGCGGGTGACGCTGTGCCCGGACGGGGCGGGGGCGATGCTCGCCTATGACGAGACGCTGCGCCTGTCGCTCGCCGCCGACGACCTCGCGCTCGAAGGCTCGCTCGGGGACACCCGGCTGCGCATCGCGGCGGAGCGGGCAGGGCTTTTCGGCGCCAGCTTCGCACTCAACGGCCTCGATGTCGTGCTGGGCGAGGACGAAGCCGCCGTGCGCCTCGCCGCCGCGACCCTGACCGGCGTAATCGGCGACACGCTCGCAGGCGAATTCGCCGGCGGCACGGCGGCGCTCGATGCGGTCCCGCTCGACGTGGCGGCGCTGTCGGGCGGCTGGCGCTATGAGGACGGCGTGCTGGCGCTGGAACGCGGGGCTTTCCTCCTCACCGACCGGACCGAGGGCGAGGCGCGTTTCGAACCGCTCATCGCGCGCGATGCCGTGCTGACACTGGAGGACGGCGCGATCCTGGCCGAGGCGGCGCTGCGCGAACCGGCTTCGGACGCGCTGGTGACGCGGGTTTCGATCCGCCACGACCTCGAAACCGCGCAGGGCCGCGCGCTGATCGACGTGCCGGGCGTCGCGTTCGGCGATTCGCTCGCGCCCGACGATCTCACCATCCTCGCCAAGGGCGTCGTCGCCGAGGTCGAAGGCGTCGTCACCGGGGAAGGCATCGTCGAATGGGACGGCGAGGAGGTGACGAGTTCGGGCCGGTTCCGCACCGACGATCTCGACCTTGCCGCCGCCTTCGGCCCGGTCGCAGGGCTGGCGGGGGAAATCGTCTTTACCGACCTTCTCAATCTCACCACCGCGCCCGGCCAGGTCGTCACCATCGCTGCGATCAATCCCGGGGTCGAGGTGATCGACGGGCGGGTCGCCTTCGCGCTCGACGGGGGGCAGATCGTGCAGGTCGAGGACGCGCGCTGGCCTTTCATGGGCGGCACGCTGATCATGCGCCCGGTGGTGCTCGACTACGGCAGCGCCGAGGAAAAAGCCTATGTCTTCGAAATCGTCGGGCTGGAGGCGGAACGCTTCGTCACCCAGATGGAGCTGACCAACCTGTCCGCGACGGGCACGTTCGACGGGACCGTGCCGATCGTATTCGACGGCGAGGGCAACGGGCGGATCGAAGGCGGCCTTCTGATCTCGCGCCCGCCGGGGGGCAATGTCTCCTATATCGGCGAGCTGACCTACGAGGACATGGGCGCGATGGCCAATTTCGCCTTCAACGCGCTGCGCTCGCTCGATTACAACCAGATGGCGGTCGCGCTCGAAGGCAATCTCGCGGGCGAGATCATCACCCGCTTCACCTTCGACGGGGTGCGCCAGGGCGAAGGGGCGAGCCGCAATTTCGTCACCCGAAGGCTGGGCAGGCTGCCGATCCGGTTCAAGGTCAATGTCCGCTCGGAAAACTTCCACGAACTCGCCACCATGGTGCGCTCGTTCTGGGATGCCGATTATATCCGCAATCCCGTCGATCGCGGCCTGTTGCGGACCGAGGAGGGGCGTTTCGTCCCCCGCACGCCCGCACCCGGCGAACCGCCGCAAGCCGTCCCCGAGGCCATCCGTCCCGAAGAATCTCCCGTTCAACCCCCAGAAAGCGAAGACAGCCCATGATGCCCTGCAAATTGACCGGACCCGCCGGCGCTGCCAAGACCTCCGCCATGAACGGCACGGGGGCTAGCGCGATGGCGGGACGATGGAAGCGGCGGCTGGGCATGGCTTTCGTGCCTGCGGTCATGCTCGGTGGGTGCATCAACGTGAATGCGCCGGACAAGCCGATCGTGATCGAGCTCAACATCAACATCCGGCAGGAAGTGATCTATCGGCTCGCCGAGGACGCGGCCGACACGATCGAGGAGAACGCGGACATCTTCTGAGTGCAGGGGATTCCGATGCTTGGAGGAATACGGATGAAGGCTCTTGTGCGAAACGCGATGCTGGCGGCGGCTGCGGGTGCGGCGCTTGCCGTGGGAATGGCCGCCCCGGCGATGGCCCAGCGCGACCCGGCCTATGCCGCCGCGCGCGCCGCCGGAAAGGTGGGCGAGGGCAGGGACGGTTATCTTGCCATCGTCGGCCAGGCGACGCCCGAGCTCCAGCGGCTGGTCGACGACATCAACATCAAGCGCCGCGCGGTCTATGCGAAAAAGGCGCAAGCGAACAAGGCGACGGTGGAGGAATATGCCTTCACCTCCGGTTGCCTCGCGATCGCGAACACCGCTCCGGGCGAGAAGTACGAAGCGCCCGACGGCACGTGGAAGACCCGCACCAGCGCGCCGCCTGAACGCGATCCGCGGTGTCCCTAGTTTTCCGGCAGCCCATCCGGGCTGACATTTCCTCGCTCACGCGCGCTGCGGACGCATTGCTTTGGCCGCCCGGAGGGGGGCTGGTGTCTTGTGCGCTGCAAGATAATCGCCCGCTGCGAGGGGGCGCACGGTTGACTTGGGTTTGACCCCCTTCTAAGGGGTCCGCGCCCTCGGCGGGCACCTCCTGGCACGTGTCTCGCGGACCCCTTAGGAAAGCAGGCATGAGCGACGAGAAACCCGCCCGAGAATCCAATGCCGAGGATGCGCGGATCGACGCGCTCGAAGCGCGGCTCAAAGCCGCACGCGAGCGTGAAGAACAGCGCAACCGGCCAAAGGTGCAGGGAACCGACGCGAATTACCGCGCCGGCAACCGCGCGCTGGCGGACCTCCTCGGCGGGATCATCGGCGGCTTCGTGATCGGCTGGGCGATAGACGCGCTCGCCGGGACGACGCCCTGGGGTCTGTTGGCCGGCCTGTTCCTTGGGACGGTGGTGGCCTTCAGGAACATTATTCTATCGGCGAACAAGCGCCCCGACACGAAGGCCGACGACCCCGACGGGGAAGGGCCGGACGCGGGGCGCGGTTCATAAAGGGATCAGGGACCGACATCGTGGCAGCCGAAGAAGGCAAAGTCGATCCGATGAAGCAGTTCATGCTCGAGCCCCTGTTCGGCTCGGAAAGCTGGGAACTGGCGGGCTTCAACATCGCGTTCACCAATTCCGCGCTTTGGATGGCGATCACGGTCGTCCTGCTGTGGGCCTTCGTAGCGGGCGGCATGAAGCGCGAGCTGGTCCCCGGGCGTTGGCAGATGGCGGTCGAGAGCTTCACCGGCTTCATCGACGATATGCTCGAAGCGAATGTCGGCAAGGCGGGGCGCAAGTATGTGCCCTACATCTTTTCGCTGTTCATGTTCATCCTGTTCGCCAACCTGCTCGGCCTGCTGCCGATCGGCGTGTTCGGGATCCATCCCTTCACCTTCACCAGTCACTTCACCGTCACCGGCGTGCTCGCGATCCTGAGCTTCTCGATCGTGCTCATCGTGGGCTTCTGGCGTCACGGACTGCACTTCTTCTCGCTGTTCGTGCCGCACGGCACGCCGCTGTGGCTGATCTGGCTGATCCCGCTGATCGAGCTCATCTCCTTCCTCGTGCGCCCCTTCAGCCTCGCGCTGCGCCTGTTCGTCGCGATGATGGCGGGCCACGTTCTGCTCAAGGTGCTGTCGAGCTTCGTCATCGACAGCGTCAACGCGGGGCCGCTGTTCGGCGGGTTCATCGGCGTGCCGAGCTTCCTGCTGATGATCGCCATCAGCGCGCTCGAGATCCTCGTCGCAGGGATCCAGGCCTACGTCTTCGCGCTCCTCACGTCGCTTTACATCAACGACGCCGAGAACCTTCACTAAGTTTCATCCTTTTCCCTCCAAACAGTTTTGAATCCAAAGGAGTTTTTCAAATGGAAGCAGAAGCAGCCAAGCTCGTCGGCGCCGGCCTCGCAGCGATCGGTGCCGGCATGGCCGCGATCGGCGTGGGCAACGTCTTCGGCTCGTTCCTCGAGAGCGCGCTGCGCAATCCGGGTGCTGCCGACGGCCAGCAGGGCCGCCTGTTCATCGGCTTCGCCGCGGCGGAACTTCTGGGCCTTCTGGCCTTCGTCGTCGCGATGATCCTGATCTTCGTCGCCTGACGCCTTTCGGGGGCGCGAGGCGCGTCAGCGCCGAGCGCCTCCTCGAATTTCCTTAAGCTGACCGGGACCGGCAAATGCCCCAGATAGCCCAGCTCGCCGAATTCTACTCCAGCCAGATCCTCTGGACGCTGGTGTTCTTCGGCATCACCTTCTTCCTTATCGGGCGCGGAATGGTGCCCAAGGTGATGGACACCGTCCAGCTGCGCGACCGCCAGATCGCCGACGACCTCGCCGCAGCGCAAGCCGCGCGCGATGCCGCCGACGAGCAGGAGGAGGCATGGAAGGCCCGCGAGGCGGAGAACCGCGCGAAGGCGCAGGCTCTCATTGCCGAGGCCAAGGCCAAGGCTTCGGCCGCGAACGAGGCCAAGCTCGCCAAGGCGCAGGAACGGCTCGATGCCCGCCTCGCCGAAGCCGAAGAGAAGATCGAGGCGGCCCGCAGCGCGGCGCTTGCAGAACTCGAAGACGTCGCCACCGAGGCGAGCCAGGACATCGTCGCCCGCCTGACGGGTGCGAAGGTGGACAAGCGCTCGGCTCGCTCGGCGGTGAAGAAGGCGCTGACCAATGCGTGACACCCTGACCATTCTCGCTTCCGGCTCCGAGTACGCCGAACCGGCCGCGATGGGGCTCGATTCCTATCAGTGGGTCGGGCTTGCCATGCTCGTGCTCATCGGTGTCTTCATCTGGAAGAAGGTGCCCGGCATCGTCACCGGCGGGCTCGACGCGCGGATTGCCGAGATCCGCCAGCAGCTCGACGAGGCGAAATCGCTCCGCTCCGAGGCCGAGGCCCTGCGCGACGAATACGCCGCCAAGATCGCCAATGCCGAAAAGGATGCCGAGGCGATGATGGAGAACGCGAGCCGCGAAGCCGACGCGATCCTTGCCAAGGCCGAAGAGGACGGCGCCGCCATGGTCGCCCGCCGCGAACGGATGGCCGAGGACAAGATCGCCGCCGCCGAACGCGAGGCGGTCGAGGACGTGCGCGCCCGCGCTGTCGAGGCCGCGACTGCCGCCTCCGGCCAGCTTATCGCCGCCAAGCACGACAGCGAGGCGGATGCGAAGCTGGCGGACGAGGTGATTTCCTCGCTCTGAGCCGCACCGGCTTTTTGAGGCTACATCGCCTCCAGCATCGTCACTTCGAGCGTTTGCCCGCGATTGCTGGTGACCGTCATCGTCTCGCCTTCGCGCATCGGCTGGTAGGGCCAGCATTCCTCGCCGCGCGGGACGAAGTCGATGCAAAGGTCACCGTCTGACGCAAAGCCGTATGTTCCCTTGACCACGGGACCGCTGTCGTTGACGAGGATGTTCATCGTTCCGTTGGGCTGGAAATTGCCCGTGTTGGTCGCGCCCTGGTCCATCTCGATCTTGAACGTGCGCCCCTCAAGGTCGTCGGGCCAGCTGTCATAGGATCGGACCTCGTCGCCGGGCACGAGATTGCCCGTTTCCGCGACCTTGTAGGCGCAGCCCGAAACGGCGACGCAGGCACCGGCGACTAAGCTAACATATTTTAAATGCATGATTTTTCCTCCTCTGGTCTGACCAATAGGAGGCTCCTCGGGCCGTTCCGCCGGATCGGCCGAAGCGCCCTTAAGAAGGGGTTTGCGGAGCGCTCAGCCCGCCATTTCGAACACCACCTTACCGACCAGTTCGCGCCGCGCCATCGCTTCGAAGCCCTCGCGCCAGTTCTCCAGCGACAGCACCCGGTCGATTGCGGGTGAGATGCGTCCCGCTTCGGCCAGGTCGCGGACCGCCGCATTGATCGCCGCGCCGCGCTGAGGGAAGCGCCGTGCGTATTCGCCTGCGCGCAGGCCCACGACCGAAAACCCCTTGATGAGCGGTATATTGGTCGCGATTTCGGCGATCCGCCCGCTGGTGAACCCGACCACCACCAGCTTGCCGCCGAAGGCGACGCAGCGGGTCGATTCGTCGAACACGTCGCCGCCGACCGGATCGAATACGATTTCGGCAAGCGCGCCTCCGGTGAGGTCCGAAACCGCCTCTCTGAAACGGCCCTCTGCGAGGATGACGTGGTCAGGCTTCGCCTGCACCGCGATGGCCTCGCGCTTCGCCTCCACGCCCGTCGCCGCGATCACCCGCGCGCCGAGCGCCCTTGCCAGGTCGCAGGCGGCAAGGCCGACCCCGCCGCTCGCGCCGTGGACCAGCACCCACTGGCCATCGCGCAGCCCGCATAGCTCGACGAGGCCGGTATAGGCGGTCGAATAGGCCGCGCCCATCGCGGCCGCTTGCGCGAAGGAGAGCCCATCCGGCATCGGCGAAAGGCCGCGTGCGGGGATGCTCGCAACCTCAGCGAAGGCTCCGGTCTTGTTGCCGCCCATCACCCGGTCGCCGGGCGTGAAGCCGCTGTCCGGGTCGGCAGCGATTACCTCGCCCGCGAGCTCGAGCCCGCTGGTGAAGGGAGGCTCCGGCTTGAACTGGTATTCGCCGCGCGTCATCAGCAGGTCCGGGTAGTTGAGCGAGGCCGCCCGCACCCGAACAAGCACCTCCCCCGGCGCGCGCTCGGGTTCGGCGATATCCTCCAGCGCCACGCCCGATAGGTCGTCCGAAAGGCGATTGACCCGCAATGCCTTCATGTCGGGAGCCTAGAAGGCGTCCTTGGCCGCTCTCAGCGCCGCGAAGGTTTCGTGCGGCGCACTCCCGCCCCAGCGCGCGGCCAGTGCCGGGTCGTCGGCGCGCAGGAAGGGGTTGGTTTCGAGCTCGCGCGCCAGCACCGTCGGGACGGTCGGCTCGCCGCGGGCGCGCTTGGCCTCGATCTCCTCGGCATATTCGTGAAGCGCCGCGTTGTCCGGATCGGCGTGGAGCGCGAATTTCGCGTTCGCGGCCGTGTATTCGTGCGCGCAGTAGAGCGTCGTCTGCGTGGGCAGGCGGCGGATGCGGTCGAGGCTGGTCCAGAACTGCTCCGGCTCGCCTTCGAACATTCGCCCGCAGCCCAGCGCGAAGACCGCATCGCCGACGAAGGCGATCCCTTCTTCCGGGATGAAGTAGGCGATATGGCCGTTGGTGTGGCCCGAAACGTCGATCACCTCGGCGCGGTGTTCACCGAGGCCGACGCTGTCGCCGTGGCCCACGACTTCGTCGATAGACGAAAGCCGCTCGACCTCCTTGGGAGCGATCACTTTCGCGCCCGTCGCTTCGACGATCTCCGCGTTCCCGCCGGCATGGTCGGGGTGCCAGTGGGTGTTCCAGATGTGGGTGATGGTCCAGCCCTTCGCCTCGGCTTGGCGCAGGTATTCCTTCGCATCGGGCGTATCGATCGCGGCGGTTTCGCCGGTCACGGAATTGTGCAGCAGGAAGCCGTAATTGTCGGCAAGGCAGGGGAACTGGTGGACTTGCAGCATGGCGCTCACCTTACAGGCCGGGCGCGCAATGGAAAAGGCCCGCCTGCCGATGGGGCAAGGCGGGCCTTTCGGATCCTGTCGAGGAGGCGCGCCCGGACGGGCGCGCCCCACAAAATCAATCGTTCTTCTTGAGCGCTTCGCCCAGGATGTCTCCCAGCGACGCGCCGCTGTCGGACGAGCCGAACTGCGCCACGGCTTCCTTCTCTTCGGCGATCTGGCGCGCCTTGATCGAGAAGTTGGGCTTCTTCGAGCGGTCGAAACCGGTGACCATCGCGTCGACCTTGCTGCCGACCTGGAAGCGGTCGGGGCGCTGCTCGTCGCGGTCGCGGCCGAGATCGCTGCGCTTGATGAAGCCGGTCGCGCCGTCCTCGCCGACCTGCACTTCGAGACCGCCATCGCGGACTTCGAGGACGGTGACGGTGACGACCTGGCCCTTGCGCAGCGCGCTGGCATCGGCGCCTTCGGCGGAGGGCGCGCCCTTTTCGAGCTGCTTCATGCCGAGGCTGATGCGCTCCTTGTCCACATCGACGTCGAGCACGACCGCCTTGACCATCTCGCCCTTGCGGTGGAGCGCCAGCGCGTCCTCGCCCGAGATGCCCCAGGCGATGTCGGACATATGGACCATGCCGTCGACGTCGCCGTCGAGCCCGACGAACAGGCCGAATTCGGTGGCGTTCTTGACTTCGCCCTCGACTTCGGAGCCGATCGGGTGCTTCTCGGCGAACTCTTCCCACGGATTGCGCTGGGCCTGCTTGAGGCCGAGGCTGATGCGGCGCTTTTCGCTGTCGACCTCGAGGATCATGACCTCGACTTCTTGGCTTGTGCTGACGATCTTGCCCGGGTGGACGTTCTTCTTGGTCCAGCTCATTTCGGAGACGTGGACGAGGCCCTCGATACCCGGTTCGAGTTCGACGAAGGCGCCGTATTCGGTGATGTTGGTGACCGTTCCGGTGATCTTCATGCCGACCGGATACTTGGCCGAAACGCCGTCCCACGGATCGCTTTCGAGCTGCTTCATGCCGAGGCTGATGCGCTGGGTTTCGGTGTTGATGCGGACGATCTGGACCGTGACGGTGTCACCGATATTGATGACCTCGCTCGGGTGGTTGACGCGCTTGTAGCTCATGTCGGTGACGTGGAGCAGGCCGTCGATCCCGCCGAGGTCGACGAAGGCGCCGTAATCGGTGATGTTCTTGACCACGCCGTCGATCACCTGGCCCTCGGCCAGCTTGTCGATCAGCTCGCTGCGCTGTTCGGCGCGGGTTTCTTCCAGCACCGCGCGGCGCGAGACGACGATGTTGCCGCGGCGGCGGTCCATCTTGAGGATCTGGAAGGGCTGCGGCATATCCATCAGCGGGGTGACGTCGCGCACCGGGCGGATGTCGACCTGCGAGCCGGGGAGGAAGGCCACGGCGCCGTCGAGGTCGACGGTGAAGCCGCCCTTGACCCGGCCGAAGATGCGGCCTTCGACGCGCTTGCCTTCGCCGAATTCGTTTTCGAGCTTGTCCCACGCGGCTTCGCGGCGGGCGCGGTCGCGCGACAGCATCGCTTCGCCGTCGGCATTCTCGACGCGGTCGACATAGACTTCGACCTCGTCACCGACGGAGAGGTTGTGGTCCTCTTCGCCGCGCATGAATTCCTTGAGGTTGACGCGGCCTTCGGACTTGAGGCCGACATCGATCACGGCCATGCCGGCCTCGATCGCGGTGACGGTTCCCTTGACGACGCGGCCTTCGAAGCCGCCTTCGTCGGCACCGCCGAGCTGTTCGTTGAGGAGCGCTTCGAAATCGTCGCGCGTGGGGTTGGGCGAAGTCGCCATAAGTCGTGGTTTCCCAGTTCGTCTTGTTACCGGCCGCCGGTTTTTCCGGGGTCTTTCTCCGTCTCCGCGCGCACCATTGCGGCGGCTGACGGGGCAAGAGGCCGACATCTCCGCGCCGCCGGATGCGAAAACGCGAAGGTCCACTCAACCACTGATGATTGCGAGAACGGGCGCGCCCCTATGCGAAACGGGCGGGAAAGGCAAGGAAAATGCCGGGCGCACGCCGCCCGGATGGGTCAGGCGAGGCCGAGCCGTTCCTTCACCGCGTCCAGCACCGCTTCGAAGGCTTCCTGCTTGCCGAAGTTGGTGGTGTCGATGACCATGGCATCGGGGGCTGCCTTGAGCGGGGCATCGGCGCGGTTGATGTCGCGCGCGTCGCGGCGCACGATGTCCTTCTCGATTTCCGCAAGCGGTATCTCGTCCTCGCGCCCGATATGTGCCTGCGTCATCTCGAGCCAGCGCCGCCGCGCGCGTTCCTGCACGCTGGCGGTGATGAACAGCTTGACCTCGGCATCGGGCGCGATGACGGTGCCGATGTCGCGCCCGTCGAGCACGGCGCCGCCCGGCTGCGTGGCGAAGGCGCGCTGGCGTTCGAACAGGGCGGCGCGCACCGCCGGGTGCACGGAAACGCGGCTCGCCAGCCCGCCGGTTTCCTCTGAGCGCAGGACCGGGTCGTGCATCAGTTCATCGGGAAAGTCGCAGGCGGCCAGCGCGTCCGCCTCGGTATCGGCATCGCCACCGTTCAGCGCGACCTGACGCCCGACCGCGCGGTAAAGGAGGCCGGTGTCGAGATGCGGCACGCCGAAATGCTCGGCGAGCCGCTTGGCGATGGTGCCCTTGCCCGAAGCGGTGGGGCCGTCGACGGCGATGATCATCGAAACGTGTCCTTGATGCGGCGGGGAGTGAGCGCACGCCTTTCGCGGGCGCGCCAGCGGTAATGGAGGAAGACCAGCGCCCCCAGTGCGGCGACGAGGTTGAGTGCGAGGTCGATCCGCTCGAGCCCGTTCTCGCTTCGCAGGACGCTTACCGCAATGGCCGTGCCGAACAGCAACAGCGCGGCGACGAGGCGGCGGACCAGCGGCGTGCGGCCGAGCAGGAGCAGGGTGCGCTTCACCGCTCCTCCACCTCGACCGCGTCGTCGCCGCCGCTTGCGCTGCGAACGGCCTTGACCAGCCCGGTAATCGCGATCGCCGCCCAGAACCCTTCGAGCACCAGGCTCGGCCAATTGGTGTGGACGATGAGGCTGACCGTGAGCAGCGCCGCGCCGGTCAGGTTCGTGCCGTGGAGGATATACGGGTTCGCCCGCTGGGCCAGCGTCAGGTAGGCATAGGCGCCGATGATGCAGGCCGTGCCGACAAAGCCGATGAACGAATAGATGTCGAGCGGGGTCGCCACACGCCTTCAACCGTAGCGGGCGAAGACGTAGCGGCTGCCGTCCGCACGGAAGGCGATCACCTCATAGGGCTGGGTGCGATTGCCCATTTCCATGCCCGGCGAGCCGACCGGCATCCCGGGCACGGCGAGGCCGACGACGCCCTCGGGCCGCTCGGCGAGCAGGCGCTCGATCTCGGCGGCGGGGACGTGGCCCTCGATCACGTAGTCGCCGACGGTGAGCGTGTGACAGCTCCACAGGTCCTGCGGCACGCCCTTCGCGGTCTTCACCGCGGCCATGTCGGGCGTGATCGTCTCGGCCACCTCGACCGCGTTCTCGGCGCGCACGTGCTCGGCCCATTTGCCGCAGCAGCCGCAATTGGGATCGCGGAACATCTCGTAGGTCGCGGCCTGCGCCGCGCTCGTGCAGGCGGCGAGGAAAAGCAGGGCGGGGGCGAGAAGGGGTCGTTTCATCCAGGGATCTCCGATTTTCTTCCGGGCGAAGATTGGGGCTGCGCGGCGGCCTCTTCAAGCAGCGATGCGAAACCGGGAAAGCTGGTCGCGATCGGCCCGGTGTCGTCGATCGCGACGCCGCTGCGGCTCGCGAGCCCTGCGACGGCCATGCTCATGGCGATGCGGTGATCGAGGTGGGTCGCGACCTCAGCGCCTTCGGGCGTGCCCGGCAGGGGCTCGCCGCCGCTGCCGTGGATGACGAGCCCGTCCTCGTGCTCCTCCGCCCGCGCGCCGGCCAGCGTGAGCGCGGCGGCCATCGCGGCGAGGCGATCGGATTCCTTGACCCGCAGTTCCTCCAGCCCGCTGGTGGTCGTGGTCCCCTCGGCCATGGCGGCGGCGACGAAGAAGGCGGGGAATTCGTCGATCATCGCAGGGCCAAGCGCGGGGTCGATCTCCGCGCCCTTCAGATGAGCATGGCGCACGCGCAGGTCCGCGACCGGCTCGCCGCCGACCTCGCGCGGATTTTCCTCCGTTATCTCCGCGCCCATCTGGCGCAGCGCCTCGACCAGCCCGGCTCGGGTGGGGTTCATGCCGACGTTCTCGATGACAAGATCGCTCCCCGGCACGATGCTGGCTGCGACCATGAAGAAGGCCGCCGAGGACGGATCGCCCGGCACGGTCACGTCGAGCGGGGTCAGGTCCGCTTCGCCGTGGATGTCGATGACCTTCTCGCCTCCTTCCTCGCCGATCTCGAGCCGCGCGCCGAAACCTTCCAGCATCCGCTCGGTGTGGTCGCGCGTCGGGACCGGCTCGATAACGCGGGTGATGCCCGGCGTGTTGAGCCCGGCGAGCAGCACCGCGCTCTTCACCTGCGCCGATGCGACCGGCAGGCGGTAGGTGATCGGCACGGCAGGCAGGGCGCCGCGCATCATCAGCGGGAGCGTGCCGCCGGGCGAGGCATTGATCGCCGCGCCCATCCGCGCAAGCGGGGTGATGACCCGCTCCATCGGGCGACGCGACAGGCTGGCGTCACCCGTGAAAGTCGCGGTGATGCCATGGCTCGCGACGAGACCCATCAGGAGCCGGGTGGATGTCCCCGAATTGCCCATGTCGAGCGCCTGTGCGGGCTCGAGCAGGCTGCCGAGCCCGGCTCCGTCGACGACCCACGCACCGTCCTCCAGCCGTTCCACGCGCGCCCCGAATGCCCGCATCGCCGCCGCGGTCGCAAGCACGTCCTCGCCTTCGAGCAGGCCGGCGATCGTGCTGCGCCCGACGGTGAGCCCTGCGAACATCAGCGCGCGGTGGCTGATCGACTTGTCGCCCGGCACGGCGATGCGCCCGGTCAGCGGCGCGCTTGCTGGAAGGAAGGTGTGGGCGGGCATTGCGGCTCTTTCGGGGCTTCTCGCTTGCGGTGGTGCTTTGACAGCGCCTCCCCCTTCTGGCAAGGCGCGCCGCCACGTGCAGTCCCGTGCTTGATTCAGGGGCGGGGCGCGCCCACTTTCCACGACTGACTTGACGGATAGAACGGCACTCGCAAGGACATCGGCGAGGCCAATTCGAGGATTATCACGACATGGCGAAGCCAGAATGGGGCACCAAGCGTTCCTGCCCCAAATGCGGGGAACGCTTCTACGACCTGGGCAAGGACGATCCGGTGACCTGCATCGAATGCGGCGAACAGTGGACGCCCGAACCCGTGCTCAAGTCGAAGCAGCCTATCCCGTTCGAGGAAACCGAGAAGAAGGAAAAGGACGGCGAGTCCGATTCCGACCTGTCCGGCGATGACGATCTCGACGATATCGACATCGACGATGATGACGATTCGCCCGACAACGACGTCGATCTCGGCGGCGACGACGATCTCGGCGTCTCCAAGGGCAAGGGCGACGACGAGGAAGAAGACTCCTGATTTTTGGCGCACCCCCGTTCCGGGGGTGCGACATCCTCGGCCCTTGCGGGCCTGCGGGCGGGCGGTCGCCCTTGCGGCGGCTCCGCCGCTGGACAGCGTCACCTGGCAAGGGTTGATCGGGACAGCACCTTCCCCAAATACCTCTTGCAAATGGGAAGTGCCCCTTATAATGGGCGCATCCCGCGAGCGGCTCCGCAAGGTACGGCTCGCATTCTGACTGGCTCGGGGCCTTAGCTCAGCTGGGAGAGCGCAACACTGGCAGTGTTGAGGTCAGCGGTTCGATCCCGCTAGGCTCCACCAGTCAACCACATTCACGGGGTTCCGCCTTCGGGCGGTCATTCCGCACGCTGGCCGACGAGGTTTCGTCCGCCGGCGTTTTTCGCGTTTATCGGGCTTTCGCCGGTCCGTGAGGAGTTGGAGCGCCAATGTTCGACAACCTGTCCGATCGCCTCGGCGGCGTCTTCGATCGGCTGAAGGGCCGCGGCGCGCTCAAGGAACAGGACGTGCGCGATGCCATGCGCGAAGTGCGCGTCGCCCTGCTCGAAGCCGACGTGGCGCTGCCCGTCGCCCGCCGCTTCATCGATTCGGTCACCGAAAAAGCCGTCGGCCAGGACGTCCTCAAATCGGTCACGCCCGGCCAGCAGGTCGTCAAGATCGTCCACGACGAGCTCGTCGAAATGCTCGGCGGAGCCGAGGCCGAGGGGCTCAACCTCGAGGCCAAGCCCCCCGTCGTCATCATGATGGTCGGCCTCCAGGGCTCGGGCAAGACGACCACCACCGCCAAGCTCGCCAAGCTGATCCGCGAACGCCACGGCAAAAAGGCAATGATGGCCTCGCTCGACGTCAACCGTCCGGCGGCGCAGGAACAGCTCGCCGTGCTCGGCGAACAGGTGTCGGTCGCGACACTCCCCATCATTGCGGGCCAGCAGCCGGTCGACATCGCCCGGCGGGCGATGGAATCCGCGCGGCTTCAGAACGTCGACGTGCTCCTGCTCGACACCGCGGGCCGGCTCCATGTCGACGAAGCCCTGATGGCCGAAATGAAGGCGGTGGCGAGCGTCTCCGCGCCGAACGAAGTGCTGCTGGTCGTCGACAGCCTCACCGGGCAGGACGCGGTCAATGTCGCGCAGAGCTTCAGCGGAGAAGTCCCGCTGACCGGCGTGGTCCTCACCCGGATGGACGGCGACGCGCGCGGCGGTGCGGCGCTTTCTATGCGCGCTGTCACGGGCAAGCCGATCAAGTTCGCAGGCACCGGCGAGAAGCTCGACGCGATCGAGACGTTCCGCCCGGCAGGGGTCGCCGACCGCATCCTCGGCATGGGCGACGTCGTCAGCCTCGTCGAGAAGGCGGCGGCGACGATCAAGCAGGAAGAGGCCGAACAGCTCCAGCGCAATTTCGAAAAGGGCAAGTTCGACCTCAACGACCTGAGGATGCAGCTCAGGCAGATGCAGAACATGGGCGGGCTCGGGATGCTCGCCGGGATGCTGCCGGGCATGAAGAAGGCGAAGGCCGCGATGGCCGCGTCGAACATGGACGACAAGGTGCTGGTCCACATGGACGCGATCATCTCCTCGATGACGCCCAAGGAACGCGCCAACCCCGCGCTGATGAACGCCAAGCGCAAGAAGCGAGTCGCGGCCGGCAGTGGGACGGACGTGCAGACCGTCAACAAGCTGCTGAAGATGCACCAGGAAATGGGCCGCGCGATGAAGCAGATCAAGAAGATGGGCGGTTTGAAGGGCCTTGCCGCGATGTTCGGAGGCGGGGGGATGCCCGGAATGGGCGGCCCCGGCGGGGTCGGCGGTCAGGGCGGGCTTCCCGGCCTTGGCGGTCCGGGCGGTCCCGGCGGCGCAGGCGGCGGGCTCCCTGGCCTCGGCGGGCCGGGTGGCCCCGGCGGCAGCAAGAAGAAATAGTTTCAATTCTAAATATCAGACACTTCCACTCGAAAGGTAAGACATAATGGCAATTGCACTCAGGCTCTCGCGCGGTGGCGCCAAGAAGCGTCCCTATTACCGCATCGTGGCCGCCGACAGTCGCGCGCCGCGCGATGGCAAGTATCTCGAGCAGATCGGCACCTACAATCCGCTGCTGGCCAAGGACGACCCGGCCCGCGTGAAGCTCGACGAGGACCGCGCGCGTCACTGGCTCTCGGTCGGCGCGCAGCCGTCGGACCGCGTCGCCCGCTTCCTCGATGCCGCCGGCATCATGGAGCGCACACCGCGCAACAACCCGCAGAAGGCCGAGCCGGGCGAGAAGGCCAAGGAGCGCGCCGAGGAGAAGGCCGAGAAGGCCCGCGAGGCCGAGGAAGCCGCCAAGGCCGCCGAAGCCGAAGCGAACGAGGCCCCGGCTGAAGAAGCCGCTGCCGAGGAAGCTCCGGCCGAAGAGGCTCCCGCCGAAGAAGCGGGCGAGGAAAAGGCCGAGGGCTGATCCCTCGCTTGTGTTCGCGCCGGGCCGGATGACGGCCCGGCGCGCGCCTTTAAGCGCCCTGGGAGCGCGTGGTGGCGACAGACAGGATCGAACTCGCCGCGATCACCGGCGCGCACGGCGTCGCGGGTGAGGTGCGCCTCAAGCTCTTCGGTGAAGGGATCGAGGCGCTCCGCCTTCACGACAGCTTCAATGACGGCGCGCTGACCCCGCTCAAGATCCGCTCCGACGGCAAGGGCGGGGCGATCGCGCGCTTTGCCGGGGTCTCCAACCGCACCGAAGCCGAACGCCTGCGGGGCACGGTCCTTACCGTGCCTCGCGCCGCGCTGCTGCCGCTCGAAGAGGGCGAATATTACCACGCCGACCTCATCGGCCTTGCGGTCGAGACCGATGCGGGGGAGCCGGTGGGCGAAGTGATCGCGGTCGAGAATTTCGGCGCGACCGACGTGGTCGAGATCCGCCGCGAGCCGCCGCCGGCCAAGGGGCCGAAGACCTTCATGGTCCCGATGACGAAAGAGGCGGTCCTGTCCTGGGACACCGCGCGCATGGTGATCGCGGCCCCCTTCGCCGAGTGATCGGCGGAACATCGCCCCCCGGCCATGCGCTGGAAGGGCATGAGACATCTCCTCCTCCCCGCCGCCGCCCTCGCGCTCGCCGCCTGCGGAGACGCTCCGCCCGCCGATGAACCCGACGCCCCCGCTCCGACGCCAAGCGAGCCGCAGGCGCGCACGGTCGAGGGGCGCATAATGGAGGGGACCGAGTGCCCCGTCCTCGTCACTCCCGAGGGCGAACGCTACGCGCTTGCGCTGGGCGAAGCCGATTTCGGCCCCGGCGACTATGTCCGCTTCACCGGCCCCCGCGCCGGGGCGAGCATCTGCATGGAGGGCGAGGCGACGCTCACGCCCGACTATATCGAGAGCATCGATCCCCCGGCGCGCGACCGCGACCCGGCGCGCGCGGGCGGCATCGCGCTCGACATCGCCTATGTCACCGGCAGCTGGGTCGCCAAGGGGTTGCAGGCAGATTGCGACCGCCCCGATTTCCAGATCAGCGAAAGCCCCGGCGCGCTGGTGATCGAGACGCGCGTGAACGGCCGGCCCGAGACGGCGCGCGTCGTTCTGGGCGATTATCCGCGGATCGACTGGGACGAGCCGCTGCCCGAGACCCCGATCGAGGCGCGCGGGCCGGACGGGCTCGCCATACTGCGCCCGGCCACCGATGCCGACTATGACCCGGTCGAGGTCGCCGGGCACGCCATTTCAGGCGATGGGGTCGTGTTCGTCAAATGCGCGGGGTGACAGTCTGCCAAGGCTTCCCTTGCGCATTCATACGGCCTGTCGGACAAGGGCGGCATGGCGATAAGGCAAGCGGTTCTTTCAGCGAGCGGTCAGGCGACGACGCCGCAGAACGAATTCATGATCATCGAAGACGCGCCGCCGCCCGGTGCCTTTGTCGGTCCGTTGGAAGCCTTTGCGCTCGTCTTCGCGGTCGGCGCGCTTGTGAGCCTCCTCGCCGCGATGATATTTCACCGCGCGCTCGGGCCCGCCCGGTTCGGCTGGCGCGTCGCGCTGACGGGGGCGACCCCGGTGCTGCTCATGCTGCTGTTCTATTTCGTCATGTCGCTGGCGATGGGCGAGGGCGTGCTCGACGCTCTCGCGCGGCTGCCCGGCATTCCGCTCGTGGGAAAGCTCATCTTTCTCGGCCTTGGCGTGGTCGGTCTCGTCGTCGGCGTGCTCTGCGCCGCGTTCCTCAGGTGGCGGCTGAAGCAGCGTGCCCGGCGCGAGGTGGAGGCTTTCTCCTGAGGCCGATTCCCGACTTTTCAATTGCTTAACTTTTGTTACGCCCGGTAATCCTGTTCCACTGAGCCGAGCGCAGAGCCACAATGCTTGCGAAACCCGACAAGGTGATTGCGTGAGGCGCAATTATCTTGCGTTTTTGCCGAAAGCCGCCGCTTCGGTTGAGATAAGCCGCGCGCCATGTTCTAATTCCCGCACTCGAAAATGTGGATCACACGCTCCGCGAGGCCACTCTCAGCCGGAGGGCGTCTTCGCGCGCCTGCGGAGCTTTTCAGAATGGGGACGGGACAGTGGACAAGACCACCACCAGCACCTTCGTGCCGACACACGAGCAGGATTACGGCGACGACCCGCACGCCGTGCGCGAATCCGACGTCTACGTGAACGAATATGTCCGCGGCTTCGTCGAGAAGTGGGACGAGCTGATCGACTGGGAAGCGCGCGCCAAGAGCGAAGGCCAGTTCTTCATCGACCTGCTGCGCGCGCGCGGCAAGAAATCGGTCCTCGACGTGGCGACGGGCACGGGCTTTCATTCGGTGCAATTGCTGAAAGCCGGGTTCGACGTTTTCTCGGCCGACGGGTCTGCCGAAATGCTCGCCATGGCATTCCAGAACGCGGCCGACCACGATTTCGTGCTCAAGACCGTCCACGCCGACTGGCGCTGGCTCAACAAGGATGTGCACGGCAAGTTCGACGCGATCATCTGCCTCGGCAATTCCTTCACCCACCTGCATGACGAGGCCGACCGCCGCCGCACGCTCGCGGAATTCTACGCCGCGCTAAAGCATGACGGGGTGCTGATCCTCGACCAGAGGAACTACGACGAGATCCTCGACCACGGGTTCAGCTCGAAGCACAAGTATTACTATTGCGGCGATCAGGTGACAGCAGAGCCGGACTATGTCGACGACAGCCTTGCACGGTTCAAATATTCCTTCCCCGACGGGTCGGATTATTTCCTCAATATGTTCCCTCTGCGCAAGGAATATGTCCGCGGCCTGATGACCGACGTGGGCTTTCAGCGCATCCAGACCTATGGCGACTTCCAGGACGACCACGAGGACGCCTCGCCCGACTTCTTCATCCACGTCGCGGAGAAGGAGTATATCGAAGATGGCGAGTGAAGCGGGCGTAGAGGTCGCGCGCGACTATTACGACAGCAGCGACGCGATCGAGTTCTACTCCACCATCTGGGGAGGGGAGGACATCCATGTCGGCATCTACGACGACACGCGCGACATCCGCGAGGCGAGCGCCGCGACGGTCGACACGATGGCGGGGCTGCTCGGCGACCTGTCGCGCGCCTATGTGCTCGACATCGGCTCGGGTTATGGAGGCGGCGCGCGGCGGCTCGTGTCGAAGCACGGCGCGGGCCGGGTCACCTGCCTCAACATCGCCGAGGAGGAGAACGCCCGCAATCGCAAGCTGACCGAGGAAGCGGGGCTTTCGGACCGGATCGAGGTGGTCGACGGGTCGTTCGATGCGCTGCCCTTCGGCAGCGGCGGCGTCGACGTTGTGTGGAGCCAGGACGCGATCCTCCACGCACCCGACCGCGAGGCCGTGCTGGACGAGGTCGCGCGGGTGCTGAAGCCGGGCGGGCGCTTCATCTTCACCGACCCGATGCAGGCCGACGGGCTGTCCGACACCAGCGCGCTGCAGCCGATTTACGACCGCATCCACCTGCAGAACCTCGCGAGCTTCGGCTTCTACCGCGAAGGGCTAAAGGCGCGCGGTTTCGAGGAAGTCGAAGTCCAGGACCGCTCGCGCCAGCTTCGCAACCACTATGCGCGCGTTGCCGAGGAGCTCGACGCGCGCCGGGACGAGCTTTCGGCGAGCGACGAATTCATCGACCGCATGATCGCCGGGCTCGGCCACTGGGTGCGCGGCGCGGACGAGGGGCGGCTGACATGGGGCATCATGCTCTTCCGCAAGCGGTGAGCGGGCTTTCGATACGCCTTCCACACGGCTAAGGAGCGGGCGGGGCAGCGCATCGGCGCGTCCCGCCTGTTTCACGTCCGGGGAGGGAAAACGTGTTCGAAGCGCCCGAATGGTTGTGGTGGGTGATGCTCGTCTCGCCGCTTATCCTGACGCCGATCATCGCCAATATCGCGCTCGCCCGCGCGGCCGGACGACCCGGCCTCGGCGCGATGATGGGCATCGGCGCAGCAGGCGCGATCCCGCTCGCGCTGTTCATGGCGCTGACCCGCGATGGCGGGATTGTCGGAGGGCTGGTCTTCGCGCTGGTCGTGCTGGCGGTGTGGGGCAGCACCATCGGCGCGGCGCTGGCGAGCTATGTCGATTGGCTGCGGCGCGAGGATGCGAAGCGGCGGCCGTCCGAACCTGACCTCCCTGACACCGAATGACCTTCGCCGCCACCATCCTGACGCTTTACCCGGAGATGTTTCCGGGTCCCCTCGGCGTTTCCCTTGCGGGCCGCGCGCTCGAGCGGGGGGACTGGTCGTGCGAGGCGGTGCAGATCCGCGACTTCGCCAAGGACAAGCATCGCACGGTCGACGACACGCCCGCTGGCGGCGGGGCGGGGATGGTCCTCAAGTGCGACGTCGTCGCCCGCGCGGTCGATCATGCCGCGGCGCTCCAGCCCGAAGCGCCGATCCTCGCCATGACCCCGCGCGGGAAACCGATCACGCAGGCGCGCATCCGCGAACTCGCGAGCGGGCCGGGCGTCACCCTGCTGTGCGGGCGGTTCGAAGGCTTCGATGAGCGCCTGTTCGAGGCCCGCCCGCACATCGAGGAAGTGAGCCTCGCCGACATCGTCCTCTCCGGCGGAGAACCCGCCGCGCTTGCCATACTCGACGCTTGCATTCGGCTGCTTCCCGGCGTAATGGGCGCGGCTTCTAGCGGCGAGGAGGAATCCTTCGAGGAGGGCCTGCTCGAATACCCGCACTACACCCGACCTCAGGAGTGGGAAGGGCGCACGATCCCCGAAGTGCTGCGATCGGGGGATCATGCGAAGATCGCCGCCTGGCGCAAGTCACAGGCGCGCGAGACGACACGGTTACGCAGGCCCGATCTATGGGAGCGTCACGGGGATGCTCCGGGCGGGTCTGCCTCTGGCGCGCAGCGTGAAAAGAAGGATACGGACCAGTGAACCTGATCCAGCAAATCGAAGCCGAAGAAATCGGCAAGGTCGAACGTCAGATTCCCGAATTCCGGGCCGGCGACACCGTGCGTGTCGGCGTCAAGGTCAAGGAAGGCAACCGCGAGCGCGTGCAGAACTTCGAAGGCGTGGTGATCGCGCGTTCGAACCGCGGGATGGGCTCCAACTTCACGGTGCGCAAGATCAGCTTCGGCGAGGGCGTGGAACGCGTCTTCCCGCTCTATTCGCCGATCATCGACGACATCACCGTGGTCCGCCGCGGCGTCGTGCGCCGGGCGAAGCTCTATTACCTGCGCGGCCGCACCGGCAAGCGCGCGCGCATCGCCGAACGCCGCGAGAACGCGCCCAAGGCGTAAACCGCGCGCCACAAAGCGAATTCACGAAAGGGCGGCTCTTGCGGGGCCGCCCTTTTTCGTGGCTCGCCCTTTGCAATTCGCGCGCGCTTTCGTCATGTCGGCTGCCGAGCAATGACGACATAACGAAGGGGCCGTCCTTGAAATGCGCTTGTCCATCCTCGCAGCCGCCGCTGCTGTCCTGCTTGCCCAGCCTGCCGTCGCGGATACTCCCATGACCGAAGACGGCGAACTCACCTTCGAGCGGGTCTTCGCCTCGCCCTCGCTGAACGGTCCCGCGCCTCGCCAGGCGAAGCTGTCGCCGGACGGGAAATACCTCACCTTGCTGAGAAACCGCGAGGACGATCTCGAACGCTACGACCTGTGGGGCTACGACATCGCGACGCGCGAATGGCGGATGCTGGTCGACAGCGAGGCGCTGGGCACGGGGCGCGAACTGTCCGAAGACGAGAAGATGCAGCGCGAGCGCGCGCGCGTCGGCAATCTCAAGGGCATCATCTCCTATCAGTGGGCGAGCGACGGGTCGGGCGTGCTCGTGCCCCTCGATGGCGATCTTTACTTCGCCAATCTCGACGGAAGCGTCACGCGGCTGACCGATACGGAAGGGACCGAACTCAACCCCAAGCTTTCGAGCAGGGGCGGCTACGTCTCCTTCGTGCGCGACCGCCAGCTCTGGGTCGGCCCGTTCGGCGGCGAGGCGCGCCCGATCACGCCCAGGGAAGGCGAGACGATCCGCTGGGGCGAGGCCGAATTCGTCGCTCAGGAGGAAATGGGCCGGCTGACCGGATATTGGTGGAACGGGAACGACACCCGGCTTGCGGTCCAGCGCACCGACGAAAGCCCGGTCGGCATCGTCACCCGCGCCGCGATCGGTGCGACGGGGACCAAGGTGTTCGACCAGCGCTATCCGGTCGCGGGCTCGGACAACGCACTGGTCGAGCTTTACCTGATGGACCCCGACGGAGGGAACCGGGTGAAGGTCGATCTCGGCCCGGAAACCGACATCTACCTCGCCCGCGCCGACTGGGGCCCGGACGATTATCTCTACGTCCAGCGGCAGGACCGCGCGCAGACGCGGATCGATATGCTCAAGGTCGATCCGGCGACGGGGAAAAGCGAAATCCTCTTCACGGAAAACGCCGCGCGGCCTGATTACTGGGTCAACCTGTCCGACAGCTACCGCTTCCTCAAGGACGGCAGCCTGCTGTGGTGGTCCGAGCGGTCGGGCTACGGCCAGTTCTACCGCCTGAAGGACGGCGAATGGACGCAGCTCACGCAGGGCACGCAGCCCGCAAGCGCGCTCGTCGGGGTGAACGAGGAAGAAGGCGTCTTCTTCTACACCCGCACCGATGGCGTGCTGACCCAGCAGGTCTACCGCGCCAGCCTTTCGGGTGAGGGCGAGCCCGAACGCCTGACCGATCCCGACTACACCAATTCAGCCAGCATGGACGGCAAGGGCCGCGCGCTGCTCGTCACCCGCTCGAAACCCGACCAGCCGCCGCAATCCTATCTCGCCGGGCGCGAAGGCCAGCGGATCACCTGGATCGAGGAGAACGCGCTCGACGCTGACCATCCCTACACGCCCTTCCTGATGAGCCATGTCATGCCCGAATACGGCACGATTGCCGCCGAGGACGGGACCGCGCTTCACTACATGATGCTCAAGCCCGACATGGAGCCGGGCAAGAAATACCCCGTGCTCTACTACCACTATGGCGGGCCGGGGCCGCAGCTGGTGGACAAGGGCTGGACCGGCGCGCTCGCGCAGGCGGTCGTGGACAGGGGCTATATCTGGTTCGCGCTCGACAATCGCGGCTCGGCGAACCGGGGCGTCGATTTCGAACAGCCGATCTACCGCGCGATGGGCGGCGTCGAAGTGCGCGACCAGAAGGCCGGGGCCGAATGGCTGGGGCAGCAGTCTTTCGTCGATCCCGACAAGATCGCGATCTACGGCTGGTCCTATGGCGGCTACATGACGCTGAAACAGCTCGAGGCCGACCCGGGCCTCTACGCCGCAGGCATCTCGGGCGCGCCGGTGACCAAGTGGGAACTCTACGACACGCACTACACCGAACGCTACATGGGCGACCCCAACGAAGTGCCCGAAGCCTACGAAGCGGCAAGCGCGATCCCGCAGGCGACCACAATCAGCGACCCGCTGCTCATCATCCACGGCATGGCCGACGACAACGTGGTGTTCGAGAACTCCTCGGAAATCATCGCCGCGCTGCAGGAGGGCAACGTGCCGTTCGAGATGATGCTCTATCCCGGCTACACGCACCGCGTCGCGGGCGAGAACATCTCGCCGCACCTGTGGAACACGATCTTTCGCTTTCTCGAAAGCCACGGGGTGACCCCGCCGCAATGACCCTGCGCCGATGACCGACCGGGCCGAACCGTCTTCCGATCAGCCGCACCTGATGAAGCCCGGCGGCGCTTGGGCGATGGCGGTCGGCGGCATGATCGGCGGCGGGATCTTCTCGACGCTGGGCGTGGTGATTGCGGTCGCGGGGCAGTTCGCCTGGGCGAGCTTCGTTCTCGGCGGCCTTGTCGCGCTCTGCTCGGGCCAGTCCTATGCCGCCCTGTCGCGCGTGATCGACCGGCCGGGCGGGTCCTATGCCTATCTCATGGACATCGGCTGGAGGCGCACCGCGCGCATCGCGGTGTGGGTGCTGGTGGTGGGCTACACCTTCACCGTCTCGGTCTACGCCGTGACCTTCGGTTCCTACGCCGCCTTCGCGCTCGGAGCGGCCGCATGGGTCAAGACCGCCGCCGCGATCGGCGCGATCGCGGTCCTCGCGGGGATCAACCTGATGGGCGCAGCCGAAGCGACGTTCATCGAAAAGGTCGCGGTGTGGGGCAAGCTCGCGATCCTGCTCGTCCTGTCGGGCTTCGGCCTTGCGCGGTGGGACACCGGTCAGCTTGTCGCCGATCCGGGTTCACCCGTGGGCTGGACAGGGGCGCTGATCGGCATGGGCGTGGTGTTCATGGCCTACGAAGGCTTCCAGCTGCTGAGCTACGACTACGACGAGATGGAGGATCCGCCGCGCACCATCAGCCGCGCCATGCCCGCCGCGATCCTCGCGACCATGGCGACCTATGTCCTCGTCGCGCTGGGGGCGGCGATGCTGGCGGGAGCGGGCGAGATCGTCGCGCGCGAGGAAGTCGCGCTCGCCATCGCCGGGCGCGAGGCATTGGGGCTCGCCGGGTTCCTCGCCGTCTCGCTTGCAGCGACGTTTTCGGCGGGCTCGGCGATCAACGCGACCGTTTTCGCCACCGCGCGCCTCGCCAGCCGCGCAGCCGAGGACGGGGAAATGCCCGCCCTGTTCGGCAAGCGCGACTCCTCCGGCGTGCCGTGGGCGGGGACGCTGCTGATCTCGGGCGCGGCGGCGGTGCTGGTGGTGATCGGCGGGCTCGAAGTGCTGGTCGAGGTCGCGAGCCTCATCTTCCTTGCCGTCTTCGCGCTGGTGAACTGGCTCGCCATCCACTGCCGGGTCGGGCGGCGCTGGGCCTCGTGGATCGGGCTTTGCGGGTCGCTCGGTGGGGCGGCGATGCTGGTGCTTTACCTCGCGGGAGTGGTCTGAGCCCTTGCGGGCGCTGCGCGGCACGCTATTTCGCAGGCCGCAGATACAGGAGAATGCGAATTGGGCTATCGGGTGGCCATCGTCGGGGCGACCGGCAATGTCGGGCGCGAAATGATGCAGATCCTCGCCGAGCGCGAGTTTCCCGTGGACGAGGTGGCCGCGGTCGCCTCCGGGCGCTCGACCGGGACCGAGGTCGAATACGGCGACACGGGCAAGATGCTGAAATGCAGGAATATCGAGCATTTCGACTTTGCCGGATGGGACATCGCCCTGTTCGCGGCCGGGAGCGGTCCGGCGAAAGAATACGCGCCCAAGGCGGCGGCGGCAGGCTGCGTCGTGATCGACAATTCCTCGCTCTACCGGATGGACCCCGACGTGCCGCTGATCGTGCCCGAGGTGAATCCGGACGCGATCGACGACTACAAGAAGCGCAACATCATCGCGAACCCCAACTGCTCGACCGCGCAGCTGGTCGTCGCGCTCAAGCCGCTGCATGACGCCGCGACGATCAGGCGCGTGGTGGTCTCGACCTACCAGTCGGTCTCGGGCGCGGGCAAGGCGGGCATGGACGAGCTGTTCGAACAGTCCCGCGCGATCTTCGTCGGCGATCCGGTGGAACCGGCCAAGTTCACCAAGCAGATCGCCTTCAACGTCATTCCCCATATCGACGTCTTCCTCGAGGACGGTTCGACCAAGGAGGAATGGAAGATGGTGGTCGAGACGAAGAAGATTCTCGACCCGAAGATCAAGCTGAACGCCACCTGCGTGCGCGTGCCGGTCTTCGTCGGCCATTCCGAGGCGGTGAACATCGAGTTCGAGAAGGAGCTTTCTGCAGAACAGGCCCAGGAAATCCTGCGCGAGGCGCCCGGCATCATGCTCGTCGACAAGCGCGAGGACGAGGGATACGTCACCCCGGTCGAATGCGCGGGCGACAGCGCGACCTACATCTCCCGCGTGCGCGAGGATCCGACGGTCGAGAACGGGCTGACGCTGTGGTGCGTCTCGGACAACCTGCGCAAGGGCGCGGCCTTGAACGCAGTCCAGATCGCCGAACTGCTCGGCCGCCGCCACTTGCAGAAGGGATGAGGCCGATGCGCTTCGCCCTTTCCGCCGCCGCGCTGCTGGCGCTCGCCGCCTGCGGGGGCGAGCCCGACGAGCCGGGCGAAGAGGCTCCATCCGCACAGGTCGTAGCCGACGCCGTGCGGCTCACGGGCGAGGGGCTCTCCGCCGGGGGCGAGGCGTTCTACTTCAACGCCGGGCGCGGCGAGGTCGAGACAGCGCTCGCCAAGGTGCTGGGCGAGCCCAATCGCGGCGCGACCAACACCGAATGCGGCGCCGGACCGATCGACTTCACCGATTTCGATGGCGGGCTGACGCTCAATTTCCAGGACGGCGCGCTGGTCGGCTGGAACTGGCACCTGCCCTATGAAGGCGACGCGCCCACGGCCGAAAACGTCGCGCTCGCATCGGGCGAGACGCTCGGCGCCTCGCGCGCGTCGATCGAGGGGCGCGAGGGCTTCGCGCTTGTCGAGGACAGCACGCTGGGCGAGGAATTCACGCTGGCGGGCGGCATCGGCGGCTTCATCGAGGAGGACGAGGTCGCCATGCTCTATGCCGGGACGCAGTGCTTCTTTCGCTGAGCGGACCATTTGCCTGGGGGAGGGAGACAATGACACTCACCGCCGATCTCTATTTCAGCTTCCGCTCACCCTATTCCTACCTCGCCGTGGGGCGTTACCGGCAGATGAGCGAGGAATGGGACGTCGACATCGCGCTTAGGCCGGTCTGGCCGCTCGCGGTGCGCCAGCCGGATTTCTTCGAGCGCAACCATCCCAACTGGCTCGGCTACACCATGCGCGACATGATGCGGGTGGCGCAGTTTCACGGGATACCCTTCGGCCCGCCCATGCCCGACCCGATCGTGCAGGACGTGAACACCCGCCAGATCGCCGCCGACCAGCCGCATATCCGGCGGATCACGCGATTGGGCCAGGCGGCGGCGCGGCGCGGGCGCGGGCTCGCCTTCGCGCACGAGGCCGGAAGGCTCATCTGGGGCGGGGCGAAAGGCTGGAACGAGGGCGAGCACCTGAAAGGCGCGGCGGAGCGCGCCGGGCTCGACTTCGCCGGGATCGAGGCCGAGGCGGTGGACGACGCCGAAGCGCTAGACATCGAGATCGCCGCGAACCAGGCCGCATTGGAGGCGGCGGGCCACTGGGGCGTGCCGACCCTCGTGTTCGAAGGCGAACCCTTCTTCGGGCAGGACCGGATCGAGATGGTGAAGTGGCGGATGGAACAGAAGGGGCTGGCGCCGCGGGAAGGTTCGGCGTGAGCGATCACACGACAACGCATTTCGAAAGTTTCGACGGCACGCGCCTCGCGCTCCATCGGCAGGGCGAGGGGCGGCCCGTCGTCCTGCTCCACGGCCTGTTTTCGAGCGCCGACATGAACTGGATCCGCTGGGGTCGCGCCGCGCGTCTCGCCGAGGCGGGATTCGAGGCGATCATGCTCGATTTCCGCGTCCACGGGCAAAGCGAAGCGCCGGGCGAACCCGAAAGCTATCCCGAAGGCGTGCTGGTGCGCGACGTCGCGGCGCTGGCGGAGCACCTTGGGCTTGAGGAAGGCGGCTTCGACCTCGTCGGCTTTTCGCTCGGCGCGCGCACCGCGCTCCATGTCGCGGCGCGTGGCGTGTTGTCGCCCCGGCGCATGGTGGTGTGCGGGATGGGCGTATCGGGCCTCTCGCAATGGCAGCAGCGCGCGGCCTTCTTCAAGCGGGTGATCGACGAATTCGACACGATCGAGCGCGGCGATCCGGCCTGGCAATCGCGCCAGTTCCTGAAATCGCAAGGGGTCGACCGGGTCGCGGCGCGCCTGCTGCTCGATGCGATGGGCGATCTCGAACTCGAAGCGCTCGACAATGTCGATTGTCCCGTGCTGGTGGTGAGCGGGGTGGACGACCGCGACAACGGCTCGGCCAGCCACCTCGCGCAGCTCCTGCCCGATGCGGCTTACGAGGAAGTCCCCGGCGGGCATCTCGACAGCGCGACGAGGGCCGAACTGGGCGAGGCGATCGTGCGTTTCCTGAAGGACTGACGGAAAGGCCTGGAAAGTAATGGGCCCCCGCCGCAGACGGATCGACGGGGGCCCGCGCTCACGGCCTCACGGGGGCTATGGCCGGTGAGCATACCGATCGTCGCAAGGATCGGTAATTCTCTCTCTCATTGCGCAAGCTACATTATCTCATTTCATTGGATAAATCCAGCGAATTCGGCCCCGCTTGTCCTTGCCAAATCAGACAGGGGCGGGCGTGCCCCGCTTTGACGCGGCCTGCGCACCCGTTATGATCTTAGGGATGAAGCGGATGAACCTATCCGGGGCGCTCGCCATGTCGGCGGCCCTGCTGCTCGCGGCGGGCTGCGCGCCTGAGAACAGGCCGGTTAGCACGAGTGCGGCGGATCAGCCTGCGCGCTCGCTCTTCGTCGCGGCGAAGCGGGGCAACACGCTCTCGAAGATCGATCTCGCCACCGGCGAGGAAGTGCAACGCAAGCCGAGCTGCACCAATCCGCATGAACTCGCGACCTCGCCCGACGGGCGGCACGTCGCACTGGCCTGCTATGGCGGGACGAGCGTGGACATCTTCGCGGTCGATACACTGGACAAGGTCGCAAGCATCGACCTGGGCGAAAATGCCCGCCCGCACGGCATCGTGTGGCACGAAAACGGCGACATCTACGCCACTGCCGAGGGGCGCCGCTCGATATTCCGCATCGCCCGGCCGCTCGCAGCCGAGCCGCAACTGCTCGAATTCTCCACGGCAAAGGACGGCAGCCATATGCTCGCCGTTGCGCCCGACGGGAACACGGCGTGGACCACGGACCTCGGCTCGCGCACGGTGACGCGCGTGGCGTTGAAGGCGCGCATGGCGCCGCTTTCGATGACGGTGGGCGAGGAGCCCGAAGGCATCGCGCTTGCTCCCGACGGCAGGACGCTGTGGGTTTCGGCGCGCGGGTCGAACGAAGTTTTCGCGCTCGATTCCGACACCATGGAAGTGCGCGAGACGGTCGAGACGGGCCGCTTTCCCCTGCGCATCGCGATCCGGCCGCAGGGCGACGTTGCGGTCACATCGGACCTCATGGACGGCTCGCTTTCGGTCATCGACCTTGCCGAAGCCGAGGTCATCCGCACGATCCCCGTTTCCGGCCCCGAGACGGCGCAGGACCGCTTCCAGGTCACGATCCTGTGGTCGGACGACGGCAGGCGTATCTACGTCGCAGAGACCGCCAGCGACACCATTGCAGAGGTCGATTATGCCAGCGGCACGGTCCTGCGCCGGCTGACAGCGGGCGAGGGCGGGGACGGGCTCGCCATCCTGCCGTGAACCCGCCTGCATGAATCCCCCGCCGAAGCCTCCCCGCATTCTGCCGATCGTCGGCTGGCGCGAAATGGTCGACCTGCCCGAGCTTGGCCTGTCGCGCATCCCGGCCAAGATCGACACCGGCGCGCGCACGTCCTCGCTGCATGGGCAGGTGATCGAGGAATTCCTGCGCGGCGGTGAGAAATACGTGCGTTTCGCGGTCGACTGGGACGGGGAGCGCCACGAATGCGAGGCGGTCCATGTCGACATTCGCGGCGTCACCAGTTCCAACGGAGAGACGCAGCGGCGCTATGTCATCAAGACCCCGCTCATGATCGGCGATGTGCGTTTCCGCGCCGAGATCAGCCTTGCCGACCGCTCCGACATGAAATTTCCGATGCTGGTCGGGCGTTCCTCGCTGCGTCGCCGCTTTGTCGTCGATAGCGGATATTCATGGCTGCAATCCGCGGGCATGGAGGCGGTGAAGGGGTATCGGCCCTGACGCTTTCGCCCGATTCGCCCGCGTTTCACTCTGACCACCCGGCTCACTCTGACCAAGGTTTCACCCATGAAAATCGCGATGCTGGCCCGCAATCCGAACCTCTATTCGCACAAGCGACTTAAGCAGGCGGCCGAGGCGCGCGGGCACGAGCTCGACATCCTCAACACCACCCGCTGCACGGTCCACATCGCCAGCCACCGGCCCGAGGTCTATTACGAGGGCCAGCCGATGATCGGATACGACGCGGTGATCCCGCGCATCGGGGCCTCTATCACCAATTACGGCCTTGCGATCCTGCGCCAGTTCGAGATGCGCGGCTGCTGGCCGCTCAATGAAAGCGTCGCGATCGGGCGCAGCCGCGACAAGCTGCGCTCCCTGCAGATCCTCGCCAAGCACGGGCTCGGCCTCCCGCTCACCGCCTATGCGAACGATCCGAAAAAGGCCGAGGAGATCATCCGCGCGGTGAACGGCCCCCCGGTCGTCATCAAGCTGCTCGAAGGCACGCAGGGCATCGGCGTCGTGCTGGCCGAGACGATGTCGAGCGCCAAATCGGTGATCGAGGCGTTTAGGGGCGCGAACGTCAACATCCTCGTGCAGGAATTCATCAAGGAGGCAGGCGGGACCGACATCCGCGCGCTGGTCGTGGGGGGCAAGGTCGTCGCCGCGATGAAGCGCACCGGGGCGGCCGACGATTTCCGCTCAAACCTCCATCGCGGCGGCAGCGCGCAGGTCATCAAGATCACGCCCGAGGAACGCTCCACTGCCGTGCGTGCGGCGAAGCGCATGGGACTGAACGTGTGCGGGGTCGATATGCTGCGAAGCAATCACGGCCCGGTCATCATGGAGGTCAATTCCTCGCCCGGGCTCGAAGGGATCGAAAGCGCGACCGGCAAGGACGTGGCGGGCCAGATCATCGCCTACATGGAAGCGAATGCGAAAATCGGGCGGACCAAGACGCGCGGGCAGGGGTGAAGCGCTTGCCAGGCGTGTCCGAACGGGTAAGCCTCTCCTCGCCCGCCTGTTATCGCTGAAAGGTCGCTCGCATGATCCTGCGTCCGCTGCTTGCTCTCGCCGCGCTCGTCGCACCGTTCCCGCTCGCCGCCGAGGAAACGGCGGAGCGCATGATTTCCGCCGAACGGCCCGAGGACATGGTGATCGCCCTGCTCAATGCGGGCTATGATCCTGAATTGATTAAGGACGGGGTGGGCGACCCGGCGATCAGCTTCTCGCGTGCGGAGGGATATCCGCTCATGGTCCTGTTCTACGATTGCGACGAGGAGACCCATGACAAGTGCACCTCGATCCAGCTGCGCGGCGGGCTCGACCGGGCCGAGCCGTGGAACCCGGCCGAGGCGATCGAGATTTCCTCGCGCTACCGCTTTCTCGCCGTCTCTCTCGACGAGGAGGGCGACCCGTGGATGACCTGGGACATCCTGACGGGCAACGGCATTCCCGAAAGCCTGTTCGTCGAGGCGGTCGAGCGGTTCGAGGCGACGCTCGAAGAGGCCGCCGACGCACTGGTCTTCGCCGAGGAACGCGAGGCGGAAATCGAGGCGGCGGCCTCCGCAGCGGAGGCAGGCGGGTGAAGCGCGCGCTCGCGCCGGTCGTGCGCGAAGCCTGACACCGCCGCCCGCGATCACGCCGCGCGCAATTGCTCGGTGAACCTCCTCGCCGAGTTTTCGAGATCCTGTGCATGGCCGAGCAGGGCGGCGGCGGCGCGGTCGAGTTCGGCGGCGAGCTCGCCTGCGTTCTCCGCCGTCTGCGCCAGAGCCCGGCTGCGCATCGCCATTTCGCCGATGTCCTGCGCCGTGCTGCGCGCATGGCTTTCGATCGTGTCGGCGGACTGGCGCTGGTGCTCCACGTCCCAGCGGATCGCGCGCGCGGCCTGGTCGAGTTCGGCGATGACCTCGGCGATGCCGTCGAAACTGGTCTGCGCATCGAGCGTGCCCGAGCGGATGCCGGAGAGGAAAGCGTCGATCTCGGTCGCGGCCTCGCCCGCCTGCCGGGCGAGCGATTTCACTTCCTGTGCGACGATGGTGAAGCCCTTGCCCTGAGCGCCCGCCGACGCCGCCTCGATCGCGGCGTTGAGCGCGAGCAGGTTGGTGCGCTCGGCAATGCGCGCGATGGCGCGGGTCGCCTCGCCGATAGTGTCCGAATGTTCGGCGAGCGAGCCGACCGCCGCGCCGCCCGAGGTCGAGCGTTCGGCCGCGCGGGCGGTGAGTTCCTTGTGCTGGCCGACATTGCCCGCGATGCTCGCGATCGCGCCCGACAGCTCGCCGATGCCGCGCGCAACCGTGCTTGCCGCGCGGCTCGCGCTTTCCGCCGCCCCGGCGACCTCGCCCGCGCGCGCGCCCGCTTCGCGCGCGACGGTGTCGAGCGCCTTCGTCGTGCGTTCGAGCAATTGCGCGGTCGCGACGAGCGAATGGGTGAGGCCGCCGACATTGCCTTCGAATTCGCGTGCGATCCGGGCGAGGTCCTCGCGTCGGGCCTCTTCCGAAGCGCGCCGCTCGCTTTCGTGCACCTCGCGCTCCCGCCGCGCCGATGCGCGCGCCTCGGCCAGCGCCTTTTCGCCTGCCGAAAGGCTGTCGGCAAGGCCGGCTGCTTGCGCCCGCGCCTCGCCCAGGCCGGCGAGTGAGCGCGAGAGGCCATCGGCCAGAAGCGCCAGCGTGACCGCGGCAGCGAGGAGCGCGATGACATGGATCGCCACGTCGCCCATGTGGACCGCGCGGCCATAGGTCCATTCGGGCGCGGCAAGGGCGAGCGCGACATGGTGCGCCGCGATGAGCGCTCCGGCGAGCAGCACGGGCCGGGGGTCGCACAGCCAGACCAGACCGGCGAGGGCGGGGAAGAAGTAGAGGTGCATCTCCATCTGCAGCCCGCCCGCATCCATCACGAAGATCAGCAGGGCGGGCTGGATCGCGGGGACGATGGAAAGGGTGAGCCGGGCGCCCGGGCCTTCTCGACCGGTCCGCGCCTGATAGGTCGGCAGGGCGTTGACCAGCGCGCTCGCAAGCGCGGCGATGCCCGTCTCGCGCCCGAGAGGCAGGGCGAGGACCGCGAGAATCGCCGTGACGGTCCAGCCCGCGACGACGAGCGAGACCATGCCCCGCCGTCTGACGCGTTCGATTTCGCTTGGCACTTGTCCGCCTCCCGCCCGTTCGCACGCCCGTTCGTTCAAGCGCCGGGGCGGGCGGGCCTCGCAGGGGATCGAACGGCCCGCCCGAACCCGGACGAGCCCTTGTGACGCGGCAGGGTTAGCGCGGGGGTGCGCGCGGCCTTAGTATTTCCCCTGCGGGGATTACCGGAAGGGCGGTTCGTTAAAGGCGCGCAGCTTCCTGCTGTGCAGCCGGTCGCCCTCGTCGCGCAGGCGCTTGCACGTCTCGAGCCCCATCTGCAGGTGCGCCGCGATCGCCTCCTCGTAGAACTTGTTGGCCTGCCCCGGCAGCTTGATCTCGCCGTGGAGCGGCTTGTCCGACACGCACAGCAGCGTTCCGTAGGGCACGCGGAAGCGATACCCCTGCGCGGCGATGGTGGCGCTTTCCATCTCGATCGCGATCGCGCGGCTCTGCGAAAACCGCATCGCCGAGGAGGAATAGCGCAGCTCCCAGTTGCGATCATCGGTGGTGACGACCGTGCCGGTGCGCATCCGCTGTTTCAGGTTCGCGCCCTGCACGCCGGAGACTTCCTCCGCCGCCCCGGCGAGCGCCTGCTGGACTTCGGCGATGGGCGGGATCGGGATTTCGGGCGGGAGCACGTCGTCGAGCACGTGGTCGTCGCGCAGATATGCGTGGGCGAGGACGAAGTCGCCGATCTTCTGGCTCGAGCGAAGCCCGCCGCAATGGCCGATCATCAGCCACGCATGGGGGCGCAGCACGGCAAGGTGGTCGCAGATCGTCTTGGCGTTGGACGGGCCGACGCCGATATTGACGAGCGTGATGCCGAGCCGGTCCTCGCGCATGAGGTGATAGGCCGGCATCTGGTGGCGCCGCCACGCCGTGTCGGAGAGCTGTCCCTGCGCGTTCTCGGCTGGATCGGTGATGTGAAGCCCGCCTGCGCCGGTCAGCGCGGTGTAGCCGTCCTTGCCGATCTGCTTCGCGCCCCAGTTCACGAATTCGTCGACATAGCGGTGATAGTTGGTGAACAGGATGAAGTCCTGGAAATCCGCCACCCGCGTGCCGGTGTAATGCGCCAGACGGGCGAGCGAATAGTCGGTCCTGAGCGCGTCGAACAGCGACAGGGGCATATCGCGCTCCTCGTCGAACTCGATCCCGTCGGCGAGCTCGTCACCGATCAGGGCAAGGTCGGTCGAGGGGAAATACTGCGCGATCTCCTGCGGCGCGATGCCGACCATGGCCGCGCCCGCGTCGCCGTCGAGGACATAGGGGAAAGGGATTTCCTGGCGCGAACGCCCGACCGTCACGGTGATTTCGTATTCGGCCGCGATCAGTTCGAGCTGTTCCTTGAGATAGGGCGCGAACAGGTCGGGCCGGGTGATCGTGGTGGTGTAGGTTCCGGCCATTTCCAGCCGCCCGAAGGCGCGCGCGCGGTCGTCCTGCGCCCCGCCGTTCGAATCGCGGCCCGAATAGCGCAGGGTCAGCTCGGGATAGGCATAGCTGCCGTCCTGCCGCTTGCGCGCGGGCGGGATCGTCCCGTCGCGCCCGAAGGCGATCACGTCCTCGCGCAGGGTCTCCACCGCGTCGGCATAGTGCTGCTGCAATTGTTCGAGGATGCTGGGGATCGGGGTCATGGGCGAAAGCCTAGCGTTCAATTGGGGAAAGGGAATGACAGCCGGTTACAAGAAGGGCGCGGAAGCCGTGTGACCTCCGCGCCCGTCCGTGTCATCGTGGTGAAGCGAGGAGGCTTACTGCTCTTCGCTTTCGCTGTCGGGGTCGGTCGCTTCGATCTTGGCCTCGGTCACGCTCGTGTCCTCGGGCGTGGCGACGCCGTCCTCGAGCAGTTCGGCCGGGATCTCGCCGGGTTCGAGGTTCGGGTCGATGCGGTTCGCCTCGGCCTGTTCCTCGATCTCGCGCTGTTCTTCCTCGAACAGCTGGGCGAGCACGTCGATGCCCTGCGACTGCAGTTCGGCCTCGTCGTCCGAGCGGGCGACATTGGCCTTGACCGTGACGTGGACTTCCGGGTGGAGAGCGACGGTCACTTCGTGCATTCCGATGGTCTTGATCGGGGCGCCCATGATGACCTGCTTCTTGTCGATCGCGTGGCCCTGCGCGGTCAGCCCGGCGACCATGTCGCGGACATTGACCGAACCGTAGAGCTGGCCGGCGTTCGACGCGGCGCGGATCAGCACGACTTCGGCGCCTGCGACCTTCTCGCCGAGCTTTTCGGCTTCGGCGCGGCGTTCGGCGTTTTCCTTTTCCAGGCGTTCGCGGTTCGCTTCGAAGACCTTCTTGTTGGCTTCGTTCGCGCGCAGCGCCTTTTTCTGCGGGAGCAGGAAGTTACGGGCATAGCCGTCGCGCACGGTGACGATGTCGCCGATCGAACCGAGCTTCTCGATGCGTTCGAGGAGAATGATATCCATGACTGTCTCTCCTCTTACTTCACGATGTAGGGCAAAAGGCCGATGTGGCGCGCGCGCTTGATCGCCTTGGCGAGTTCACGCTGCTTCTTGGCCGACACGGCGGTGATGCGGCTGGGCACGATCTTGCCTCGCTCGGACATGAAGCCCTGCAGCAGGCGCACGTCCTTGTAATCGATCTTGGGGGCGTCCTTGCCGGAGAAGGGGCAGGACTTGCGGCGGCGGAAAAACGGGCGGGCCATCAGTCGTCTCCCTTGTCCCCGCGACGCTTACGGTCGCGCTCGTTCTTGCGCATCATGACGCTCGGGCCTTCCTCGTGCTCGTCGACGCGGATGGTCATGTAGCGGATGATGTCTTCGTTGATGCGGGTCTGGCGCTCGAGCTCTTCGACGACCGTGCCGGGCGCGTCGATGTTGAGCATGACGAAATGCGCCTTGCGGTTGCGGTCGATCTTGTAGGCGAGCGACTTGAGACCCCAGGTCTCGGTCTTGGTGACCTTGCCGTTGTTCGCTTCGACGATTTCGGTCGCCGTGGCCGCCAGCGCGTCGACCTGGGCCTGGCTGAGGTCCTGACGCGCGAGGAACACATGCTCGTAAAGAGCCATGCCTTTTCCTTTCACTTCCATGCCGATCGCTGGCTTGTCCGTCCGGATGACGGGGCCCCTCCGGCTTTCTTCGGGATTTCGCGGCGGCGCCGTGTGCCGGAACCGCTGCGAAGGGCGCGCTCATACAGCTTCCGGGCGCAATTGCAAGTCTTGTCCGGCAGCGCGCCTGCGGGCAGGCGGGGCGCTGCATTCCATATAGCCGCCCACGAAGGAACCGCCATGCCCACAGGTCTCGTCGCCCTGCTCGACGACGTTTCGGTGATCGCCCGCGCGGCGGCCGCCTCGGTCGACGACATCTCGGTCGCCGCCGGCAAGGCCGGGACCAAGACCGCGGGCGTGGTGATCGACGATGCCGCCGTCACGCCGAGCTACGTCACCGGGCTTTCCCCGGCGCGCGAGCTGCCGATCATCTGGAAGATCACCAAGGGCAGCCTTTTCAACAAGCTCATCATCCTGCTGCCCGGCGCGATCCTCCTGTCCGAGTTCCTGCCCGGCGCGATCATCTTCATCCTGATGCTGGGCGGGGCCTTCCTGTCCTATGAAGGCGCGGAGAAGGTGATGGAGAAACTCGGCGGGGCAAAGCACGGCCAGACGGTCGAGGACGAGATCCGCGATCCGGTCGAATTCGAGAACAAGCGCGTTGCGGGCGCGATCCGCACCGACCTCATCCTGTCGGCTGAGATCATGGCCATCACGCTCAACGAGCTCGACCTGCCGACATGGTGGGAACGCGCGCTCGCGCTCGCTCTCGTCGCTTTCGTGGTCACGGTCGCGGTCTACGGCGCGGTCGCGCTGATCGTGAAGATGGACGATGTCGGCCTCCACCTTGCAAAGAAGGAAAGCGCGGCGGCGCAGCGGCTCGGGCGGCTGCTGGTCGAATCCGTGCCCAAGGTGCTGGCCGCGCTGTCCTTCATCGGCACGATCGCCATGCTGTGGGTCGGCGGCGGGATCATCGTCCACGGCACGCACGAGATCGGCTTCGACCTTCTCTACGACATCGCCCACGGGGCCGAATACGCGGTCGAGGGGGCGACCGGCGCGCTCGGCGGCGTGCTCGGATGGGCGAGCTATGCCGCGGTCTCGGCGGCGATCGGCCTGGCGCTCGGCTTCGTCATCGCCTTTGTCCTGCACAAAGTGCTGGGTGTCGGCGCGGCGGAAGCGCACTAGGAGGCAAGCCCCATGACCAAGCCGATCTTATGGACCTGCGCGCGTTCGCGCGGACTTCGCGCCACCTGGGCCGCCGAGGAGGCGGGGGTGGACATCGACCTTCGCGTGCTGCCGTTCCCGCCGCGCTACAAGGCGCCCGAATTCATGGAGGAAAACCCGCTCGGCACGGTGCCGCTGCTGGTCGATGGAGAGGCGCGCATGACCGAAAGCTGCGCGATCGCGCATTATCTCGCGACGCGCGGCGGCTTCACCGACCTCGCCATAGCGCCCGGCGAGCGGGACTACGCCGAATACTGCGACTACACCTACCACGCCGACGCGACGATCACCTTCCCGCAGACGGTCTTCATGCGCTTCGCCATCTTCGAGAAGGACAAGGGGCTGGAGGAAGCCGGCCACGCCTACGCCAAGTGGTTCCACAAGCGCCTCGTCAAGGTCGAGCAGCGGCTCGAGACCCGCGAATACCTGTGCGCCGACCGCTTCACCGTGGCCGACATCTGCGTCGGCTACGCGCTGATCCTCGCGCAGACTGTCGGGCTGGACGAAGGCGTGCCCGACAGCCTCAAGGCGTACCGCGAACGCCTGACCGCGCGGCCCGCGTACAAGCGGGCCTTCGAGCGCGAGGAAGCGGGCAGGAAGGCGCTGGAGCAGGCGGCGGGCTGAAGGGCCGGTTTCGAGGAAGTTCCGGCAGGGGCCGGAATGACCGAAACTGGGTGGTTAGCAGTCATTCCCATGATGCTTCAATTCCACCTGCTCGCATGTCGCTAACAAGTCTGCACCAATCGCTGGTTGCATCTCGACTAGAGTGAGTTCGCCCGTTTCAATCGCGGTTCGTTTCCTAGTGCGAAAGGACTCTGACTTCTCGTGATATTCGTTTGCTGCGGAGGGATGGGGCGAGCCGTAGAGCCGCTTCAAATCCAAAGCTGCCCTCGGAGTTTCGCCAGTTGTGGTCTCGAAAAGAACGACAATGTTACCTTGCTGAAAGTCGTCCATATGCAGCGCGTCGATGCCGGATAGCCGGACTTCGCATCCTCGCCCGTCAGTCGCACTGAAATAGAGCGTGGCAACTTTGTCCTTGATGACAATTCCATCAAAGGTGGCGTCATGCAGTGGAAGTTCTTCTCTCATTACCTGCGGTTACACGCACTTCTCTCAGGTCCGCAATGGGGTCGTTAGCAGTCAGTCCGCTTCCGGCTGCGTTCCCCCGAAAACCCGCCGCCCCCGTTTCCTACATCCGGCGCGCCCGCTACTCTTCGCGCCGCTCCTTCGCATAGTCGACCTCGCCACACGCGGGCCTTCGCGCCGAGAAGGCCCCGCTTCCCCTGTCCGTCCGGTTGGCGGGATGGGCGCTAAACTTCTGTTACGAATGCATTATCCGGCAGCTTGGAAAGTTGACAGGGTGTCACCTTTGTCACCTTTACCCTGGACTCACGCCGCCTGGTCCTCGCTCACCGGGCGGGCCGACAATTCGCGCCGCAGCAGCTTGCCAATCGGGTCGCGCGGCAGCTTGTCCACGAATTCGATGTAGCGCGGCCGCTTGTAGCCCGCGATCCGGCCCTTGAAGCGCGCCGTGATTTCCTCGCGGGTCAGCTCCATGCCCGGTTTCAGCACCACGAAAGCCTTGACCGCTTCGCCCCATTGCCGGTCGGGCACGCCGCAGCAGCCCGCATCGGCGACTTCGGGCATTTCGGCGAAGACCGCGTCGACCTCGGCCGGGTAGACGTTCTCGCCGCCGGTCTTGATGAGCTCCTTGGCGCGGCCCAGCAGATAGCCGAGCCCCCGTTCGTCCATCGTGCCGAGGTCGCCGGTGCGCAGCCAGCCGTGGCCGAGCGCGGCCTTCGTCGCCTCCTCGTTGCGCCAGTAGCCGAGCATCACCGAAGGGCCGCGAAGGCAGATCTCGCCTTCCTCGCCGGGTGGGAGCTGGTTGCCTTCGGGATCGAGGATGGTCATCTCGACATGGGCCATCGGCCAGCCGATCGAGCGGGGGTGTTCCACCATGTCGGGGTAGTCGATGAAGGTGGCGAAGCCGCACACTTCGGTCTGGCCGTAGCCGCCGACGACGCGCGCATCCCAGTCGTTCTCGATGAATTCGTAGATCTGCGGCCGCCCCATGCCCGCCCCGCCGGTGTAATTGGTGAGCGGCATGACGCCATCGCGGATCGGCTCCATCGCGGCCCATGGGAAGCAGATCGTGGGAAAGGCGCTGGTGGTGGTGCAGCCTTCGCGGTGGACGAGATCGAGCATCGCCGCGCTGTCGTCGTCGCGGCCGGCGAAGACGCTCGTGCCGCCGCAGGCGAGCATGGCGGCGACCTGCTGCATCCCGACCACGTGGAACAGCGGGTTGACCGAAAGCAGGCGTTCGGCGGGCGAGAAACCGCGGCGCACGGCAAAGCCCATGGCGGAGGCGGCGACCGCGCTTCCGGCTTGCAGGCAGCCCTTGGGCCGGCCGGTCGTGCCGCTGGTGTACATCATGTAGAGCGGCCTTTCCGGCGCGAGGTCGGGCCATGTGGGGAGGTCGTGGGAGCGGGTGACGATGTCCTCGAAGGCGCCTTGCGGATCGTGGCGCTCGTCCACCTCGATGACTTCGCCCGCCTCGGCTTCGGCGAGGAGGTGCGTGAAGCGCGGATTGGCGAAGGTCATGGCGGGCTCGGCGTTGCCGCAGATCCACGCGATTTCGCCCGGCGCGAGCCGCCAGTTGAGGAGCACCGCGATCGCGCCGATCCGCCCGCAGGCAAGGACCACGGTGAGGAAGGGCGCGCCGTCGGTCATCAGGATGGCGACCCGGTCGCCCGGGCCGATGCCTTTCGCCAGCAGCCACCGGGCGAGCGCCTCGACCCGGGCCTCGAGCTCGGCATAGGTCAGGCGCTGGTCGCCGTCGACCGTGGCCTCGCGCCCGGCGAGCCGGGTGGCGGCGGCGCGCAGCAGCGTGTCCATCGAGAAATCGCGCGGGTGGGAAGCGGGAAGAGTGGGCATGGTCGGCTCGCATCTCCTTTTCGGCCTCGAATAAGGCAGGAAAGGCGCGGGCCCGCCATTCGCGGTTTTGCTGGTTCTCAGCCGCGCGCCTCGTCGAGCCGAGCGCCACAGCGCCCGCAGGTCCGGTTGGGCCAGGGCACGACGAACAGGCCGCGGAAGAACAGGTTCTTGCCGCAATGCGGGCAATTGAGCGCGAGCATCCGCCGGTTGGCGACGACCAGGCCGATAATCGCCGCGGCGAAGGCAAGGGTGGAATGGCCCCAGAAGCGATCGACCACGGCGACGAACAGGACCGCAAGCGTGAGCGCGCCCGCCATCCACCACGCATGGCGGCTTGCGCTTTCGTAGACGGTCACGCGGTGCTTTCCTCATCCCAGTTATGATCGCAGACCCGACACCGGCTCGAAGGAGGCTTCAATGACAGGCCGATGCTAAGGCCGAAGGTTTCCGGCTCGCCGAAAGCCGGGGTTCGGCATTGCGGGCAGCGGAACATCTGCCCGAGAAGAAGCGGGCCGCCAAGGAAAACGACGAACATCGCGATCATCGCCCAGCCGCGCTCGAACATTGTGTCGGGACTGGCGGCGAACCAGCCGAAGAACCCGGCAATCGAGAGAATGACCACCAGCCAGGCGGCCCACATCCGCGCATGAAGGCTCAAGAAACCTGCTCCAGCACGCCCCTGGCGAACGCGCTCAGCGTGTCGTCGCGCGCGCCCATCACGACCACGCGGTCGCCGGGCTCAGCGAGTTCGGCGATGCGCTGGCCGCACGCCTCGCGTTCGGGGATGTGTTCCGCATGGCCTCCCGCCGCGCCGATCAGTTCGACGATCCGCTCGGTCCCGACGCTGCGGTCGACCGTGCCGCCGAAATAGACGGGGTCGCACATGATCGTCACGTCGTCCTCGTCGAGCTCGCGCGCGAAGGTCCTGGCCAGTTCGGCCCCCATCTGCTTGAGAGGCCCGTAGCCATGGGGCTGGAAGAAGGCGATGACCCGGCCAGGCGTGGCCTTGAGCGTGCGCAGGGTGGCGGCGCATTTCTCCGGGTTGTGGCCGAAATCGTCGATCACGGTGATGCCGGACGGACTGGTTCCGACCACGTCAAAGCGCCGCGCCAGCCCCTCGAAACTGCGCAGCGCATAGGCCGACTTGGCAACATCGATACCGGCCGCGTCGGCCGCCGCGATCGCGGCTAGCGCGTTCGACAGGTTGTGCAGGCCCGGCATCGGCAGGATCAGCGGAAAGACCTCGCGGCTGCGGTTGTCGATCACCGCCGCGCGGATGCCGAAAGCGCTCTGGTCGATCGAATCCGGCTCGACCGTGATATCGGCCTTGCGGTCGTGCACGCCGAAGGTCACGCGGTTCCTGACCTTCTCGGCGAGGAAGCGCGCCTCCTCGCTGTCGGTGTTGACGATCGCGCGGCCCGAAGCCTTCAGGTAATTGCCGAAAAGCACGCGCAGTTCCTCGATGCTCTTGTGATCGAGGCTGACATTGAGCAGCACTCCGATCGAAGGCCGATAGAGCGCGATCGAGCCGTCGCTCTCATCGACTTCGCTGACGAAGAGCCCGCTCGAGCCGACCCGCGCGCTGGCGAAGGGATTGTCGGCGCCCGCGAAGTTCTTCATCACCGCACCGTTCATCACGGTGGGATCGTGGCGGCCTTCGTGGAGGATCCAGGCGATCATGCCGGTTACGGTCGACTTGCCGCTGGTGCCGCCGACCGCGATCGAGAAATCGGCCTCGTTGAACAGCGCGGAGAGCAGCTCGGCCCGGCTCATCCGCTCGCAGCCCAGCTCGCGCGCTCTTGCGACTTCGGGCACGCTGTCCTCGATCGCAGCGGAAGCGATCAGCACCTGGTCGGGCGAGGCGATGCCGCTGCCGTCCTGCGGGAAGAGGGTGAAGCCGCGGCTTTCGAGCCAGGCGAACTTTTCTGGCGTGCGGCCCTGGTCGCGGCTGCGGTCGGACCCGGCGACGCCATGGCCCCGGCCATGCGCGATCTGGGCGAGCGGCAGCATCCCCGATCCGCCGATCCCGCAGAAGAACAGGGGGCGCTTGTCCAGCGACCCGGCATCGACCCCATCAACCATGCGCCATGGTTATTGGCTTGCAGAGGCCAAGACAAGCGGCATAGGGTCGCGTCCGTGACGAATATCGCGATCTGCGCCCCGGCCACTCCGATTACCCGCGACCATGCGCGCGCGCTGGAGGAACTCGTCGCGGCCGAATTCCCGCAGCACCGCGTGCATTTTCACGAACAGTGCTTTGCGCGTGCGGGCCATTTCGCGGGCGATGATCTCGTGCGCCTTTCCGCCTTCGTCGAATGCGCGAACGATCCCGCTTTCGATGTCGTCTGGTTCGCCAAGGGTGGCTACGGCTCGAACCGCATCGCCGAGGCGGCGGTGGTGCGCATGAACGCGGCGGCGCGGGAGAAGACCTTCATCGGCTTTTCCGATTGCGGCTACCTGCTGGCCGCGCTCTACAAGGCTGGCATAGGGCAATGCGTCCACGGCTCGATGCCGGTCAGCGCGCGGTCCGAGCGCGGGCGCGAGGCGGTGCGCCGGGTGCTGCGCTGGATCGGCGGCGACACCAGCGGGGTCGAGCCGAGCCTCGACGGGACGACGCCTGCGGCGGCGTTCAACCTCATCACGCTCGCCATGGTGGCAGGCACGCCGATGATGCCGGACCTTACCGGCCATGTCGTCATGGTCGAGGAGGTGAGCGAGCATCTCTACGCGGTCGACCGGTTGTTCTTCCACCTCGCCGGAACCTTGCCCCGTGTTGCGGGCCTCAGGCTCGGCGCGGTCAGCGACGTGCCGGAGAACTACGTCGAATTCGGCCAGAGCCCCGAGGAAATCGCGCGCTACTGGTGCGACCGCGCGGGCATCCGCTATCTCGGTCGGGCGGAGATCGGACACACGCCTGCCAACAGGGTCGTGCCCTTCGGACTTGCCAGCCCGCCTACCGGCTCCTAACCCGCGCGGGTTTTTATCGGGACGGTGTCGGCCGCCCGCGCCCCCGCCCTTCCGCCCTTGAGGATACCATTCCGGGTGGAAGGGCTGGGGAGCGGGCGTCTCGGCCAAGCAGGGACAGAAAATGCGCGCATTCGTTTTTCCGGGGCAGGGCAGCCAGAAGGTCGGCATGGGCAAGGAGCTGGCCGAGAATTCCGCCGCCGCCCGCGAAGTGTTCGAGGAGGTCGACGAGGCGCTCCTGCAGAACCTGTCGGGCATGATGGCCCAAGGGCCGGAGGACGAACTCACCCTGACCCAGAACGCCCAGCCCGCGATCATGGCCAATTCGATCGCGGTCCTGCGCGTGCTCGAGCGTGAATTCGGCATGAAGCTGGCGGATGCCGCCTCCGCCGCAGCGGGCCATTCGCTCGGCGAATATTCGGCGCTGTGCGCGGTCGGCGCGTTCGATCTTGCCACCACGGCGCGGCTGCTCAAGCTGCGCGGGCGTTCGATGCAGGCGGCGGTCCCGGTGGGCGAGGGGGCGATGGCGGCCCTGCTCGGCGCCGACATCGACAGCGCCAAGGCGCTCGCCGCAGCCGCCGCAGGCGAGGGCGAGGTGTGCGAGATCGCCAATGACAATGATCCCACGCAGGTCGTCATCTCCGGCCACCGGGCCGCGATCGAGCGCGCGGTCGGAATGGTCAAGGAGCACGGGATCAAGCGCGGTGTGCTGCTGCCGGTCTCGGCGCCCTTCCATTGCTCGCTGATGCAGCCCGCCGCCGATCGCATGGCGGACGCGCTCGCTCACACGCCGCCCGATGCCATGCAGCTTCCGATCTACGCCAATGTCACCGCCGCGAAGGTCGAGGACTCGGAAGAGGAACGCGCGCTGCTGGTCGAGCAGGTGACGGGCCGCGTGCGCTGGCGCGAAAGCGTGCTGGCGATGCGCGCGGACGGGGTGGAAAGCTTCGTCGAACTTGGGGGCAAGGTGCTGTGCCCCATGATCGGCCGGACCGACAAGGAGGCGGAAACGGTTAGCCTTGTCACCATGCAGGATTGCGAGAATTACGCGAAGGAGAGGCTGTGATGTTTTCGCTCGACGGGATGAACGCGCTGGTGACCGGCGCAAGCGGGGGGATCGGCTCGGCCATCGCGACCGCGCTCGCGAAGCAGGGCGCGCGGGTCGCGCTGTCGGGCTCGAACGGGCAGAAGCTGCGCGGTTTCCGCGAACAGCTCAACGAGGAGATCGGCGGCGACCATGTCGAGATCACCTGCGACTTGTCGAACACGACGCAGGTCGAGGAACTGATCCCCGCGACGCTCGACACGCTCGGCGGCATCGACATCCTGGTGAACAATGCCGGGATCACGCGCGACAATCTCGCCATGCGGATGAAGGACGAAGAATGGGACGATGTCATCCGCATCAATCTCGAAGCCTCGTTCCGCCTGATGCGCGCGGCGGCAAGGCCGATGATGAAGGCCCGTTTCGGCCGGGTCGTCAACATCACCAGCGTCGTCGGCACGACCGGCAATCCGGGCCAGATGAACTACTGCGCCGCCAAGGCCGGGCTCACCGGCATGACCAAGAGCTTCGCGCAGGAAGTCGCCTCGCGCGGGATCACCGCGAATTGCCTCGCGCCCGGTTTCATCCGCTCGGCCATGACCGCGGCGCTCGATGAAAAGCAGACCGACGCGATCAACGCGCGCATCCCGATGGGGCGCATGGGCGAGGGCTCCGACATCGGGGCCGCCTGCGTCTACCTCGCCAGCCGCGAGGCGGGCTATGTCACCGGGCAGACGCTCCATGTGAACGGCGGCATGGCAATGACGGGCTAGAAGGGGCCTCAGGGCGCCTTATCCCCAAGCGAATCGACCCGTGCGAAGGCATTGATCTTGCCCGCAAGACTGACCGCGCTAAGGTTTTGCCGACTGTTCCGGCGCTGGAGGGGCGATTCCGGCTCTCTGCCTGCCACCACAATCGAAGCGATAGGTTCCACAAATGAAGGCTAGGGGCACATGAAGGCTACGATCGAACGCGCGACGCTCCTGCGTTGCCTGTCCCATGTCCAGTCGGTGGTCGAACGCCGCAACACCATTCCGATCCTCTCGAACGTGCTGATCGAGGCGAGCGACGGCGGCGCGGTCAAGGTCATGGCGACCGACCTCGACCTGCAGGTGGTGGAGACGATGAGCGCCGCCGCGGTCGACACGCCCGGAGCGATCACGGTGTCCGCGCACCTGCTGTTCGACATCGCGCGCAAGCTTCCCGACGGCAGCCAGGTCAGCCTCGAGACGGCGGACAACCGGATGGAGATCAAGGCCGGGCGCAGCCGTTTCAAGCTGCCGACCCTGCCGCGCGACGATTTCCCCGTGATCGTCGAAGGCGACCTGCCGACCAGTTTCGAACTGCCCGCGCGCACGCTCGCTGAACTGATCGACCGCACTCGCTTCGCCATCTCGACCGAGGAAACGCGCTATTACCTCAACGGCATCTTCCTCCACGTCACCGACGATGACGAGCCGGTGCTGAAAGCCGCCGCGACCGACGGCCACCGCCTTGCGCGCTTCACCCTGCCGCGGCCCGAGGGCGCTGCCGGGATGCCCGACGTGATCGTGCCGAGAAAGGCCGTGGGCGAGCTTCGCAAGCTGCTCGACGAGGCGCTCGACGGGAATGTCCTCGTCGACCTTTCGGCAAGCAAGATCCGCTTCACGCTGGGCGGCGAGGGCGGGGTGGTGCTCACCAGCAAGCTGATCGACGGGACTTTCCCCGATTACAGCCGGGTCATCCCGACCGGCAACGACAAGCTGCTGAAAGTCGATCCCAAGCTGTTCTTCGCCGGCGTCGACCGCGTCGCCACGATCGCGACCGAAAAGACCCGCGCGGTGAAGATGGGGCTCGAACCCGACAAGGTCACGCTGTCCGTCACCTCGCCCGACAACGGCACCGCGACCGAGGAACTCGCGGCCTCCTATGGCAGCGATGCCTTCGAGATCGGCTTCAACGCCAATTACCTCAAGGATATCCTCGACCAGATCGATGCCGACGAGGTCGAACTCCACCTCGCCGACGCGGGCTCGCCGACGCTGATCCGCAAGGACGAATCGAGCCCGGCGCTCTACGTCCTCATGCCGATGCGGGTGTGAGCGTGCGCCGCTGCGCCTCGGCATTCGCCGCGCTGGTCCCCGCGGCGCTCCTGCTCACGGCGCCGCTTTCGGCGCAGGACGACGCGCAATACACCGCCCAGGACGATCTCGACTGCGCGATCGTCATCAGCATGGTGCTCGGCACGCTCGGGGACAATGCGAGCGCCGAACAGCAGAAGGGCCTCGTCGGCGGACTGTCCTATTTCGTCGGTCGCTACGAAGCGCGCTCGGACCGGCCGCTCGAAACGGCGATGCTGGAGCGTTACCGCGTCCTGAGGGACCAGGACGTCTCGGCCAGGCAGAAGGTCTGCGGGGCGCGTATGCAGGGTATGGGCCAGCGGATGCAGGCCGCGGGCAGCGCCATCAGCGCGCTTGAGGATCAAAGTCCCGTCCAGTAAGCGCGCTCCGCCGCGCCGGCCCGAGCGCGGGGTGGGAAAGCGCCGCGCGAGGTTGTAAGGGCTCATGCAAAGGAGAGCCCATGAACACGCCCCAAACCCCGATCCAGCAGGTCCATGTGCGCAAGGACGCGCTGGACCGTGCCGAACTCGTCCATGTCGAGCCGATGGAGCTTGCCGAAGGCGCGGTGCGGCTTGCGATCGAGAGCTTCTCGGTCACTGCCAACAACGTCACCTATGCGGTGGTCGGCGACGGGTTCATGTACTGGGATTTCTTCCCCGCGCCCGACCCTTACGGGATCGTCCCGATGTGGGGCCATGCGCGCGTCGTGGAGAGCAAGTGCCCCGACATCGCGGTGGGAGAGCGGGTCTATGGCTACCTGCCGATGGCGACCCATCTCGATGTCGTGCCGGGCAAGGTGAGCGCAGGAGGCTTCACCGACACGAGCGAGCATCGCCAGAAGATGAGCCCGGTCTACAACCAGTATTCGCGCCTTGCCGCCGATCCCGAACACGACGCGGCGCGCGAGGCGGAGCGGATGATCTTCGGGCCGCTGTTCCGCACCGGTTTCCTGATCGCGGACTTCATGAAGCGCGAAGGCTGGTTCGGCGCGGAGCAGGTGCTACTCACCAGCGCCTCGTCCAAGACCGCGATGGGCTTTGCGAGTTCGGCCAGGGCAGGCTCGCCCGCAGTGCGCCGCATCGGGCTCACGTCGAAGGGCAATGCCGACTTCGTGAAAGGGACCGGGCTTTACGACGAGGTCGTGGCCTACGACGTGCTCGAGGAGATGGAGCGCCGCCCCAGCGTCGTGGTCGATTTCGCGGGCAATGCGAGCCTGCTGGGCCGGGTCCACGCGCATTTCGCGGACGCGCTCACATATTCCTGCCTCGTCGGCGCGACGCACAAGGACGCGCGCAGCACCTTCGGCAGCGAGGCGGAGATGAAGGGGCCGAAACCCGAGCTCTTCTTCGCCCCCGACCACATGATCGCCTTCGCCCGCGACCATGGGCGCGAGGAAGCCGCGCGCCTGTTCGCAGCCGGCTGGCACCGTTTCCTCGGCGAGGTCGAAGACACGGTCGCAATCGACCGCCGCGAGGGTCTTTCGGCCGCGCGCGAGGTGTGGCTCGCCATGGTCGCGGGCAAGGTCGACCCGGCCCGGGGCATCGTGATCGAGCCCTAGGCCGGGGCGCGAGTTCCTATTCGGCGGCTTCGGCGAGTTCCACCCGCTGCGGACCTCTCACCAGGCCGCCCGGAGTCGCGCCGGTCCATTTGCCGTTCTCGAAGGTCACTTCGCCCGACTTGATCGTGCAGACATAGCCTTCGGCCTTTTGCAGCAGGCGCTTGCCGCCCGCGGGCAGGTCGAAGGCGAGCCAGGGCTTGCCGAGTTTCAGCTTGTCCATGTCGATCACGTTGATGTCGGCGAGATAGCCCGGCGCGATCAGGCCGCGGTCCTCCAGCCCGTAGAGCACGGCGGTGTCGCGGCACTGCCGCTTGATCGCGTGTTCGAGCGCGATCCGCTCGCCCCGGCGGCGGCCCTTGACCCAGTGCTCGAGCATGAATGTGGGCGAAGCCGCATCGCAGATCGTCCCGCAATGCGCGCCCCCGTCGGAGAGCGAATTGACCGTGTCCTCGGACAGCTGGAGCGGATGAAGGAAATCGAGGTTGCCGTCGGCATAGTTCAGGATCGGCAGGTAGATGAACCCGCGCGCATCGTCGCGGCAAAGCATATCATAGGCGTATTCCTGCGGGTCCACACCGGCCTTCTGCGCGCGGGCGTTGACGCTCGCCTCCGGGCCCGGTTCGTAGTCGAAATCGGGGTCCATCTCGTATTGCAGCGCCCAGCCTTGCGTGATGACCATGACCACGCCGATGATGTCCTTGGGCGCTTCGGTGTAGTCGTTCGGTTCGGACAGGAGCTGCTTCTTGAACGCGGGGTCGAGCAGCTTGGCCTTCTGCTCCTCCCACGGAAGATCCTTGATCGCCTGCCAGCTCGGGCGGAAGGCGAAGGGGTTCACCGTGCCCTGCCAGGCCATGATGATGCCGTTCCCGCGCAGCGCGATCTGGGCGACGATGTTCGCGCCATTGTCGTTTTCCGCGCGCATCTGGGCGATCTGCTCGTCGAGCGAAAGCTCCTTGGCGATGGATTGCAGCGCGGCGAAGGTGACGGGGATGCCCGCCTCGCGGCTGAGCTTGCCCATCCACGAAAACTCGTTCCATTCGCGGTTGAGGTCGCTCGCCATCTCGAACACGGCATGACCCCCGGCGGCCTTGGCGCGGCCCATGGCGCGGCCGATCGCGACCAGTTCCTCTTCCGTGGCCGTGGTCCCGGGGACGAGCTCGCCGTCGACCGACTTGTGCAGCACGGTGCGCGAGGTCGAAAAGCCCAATGCGCCCGCGCGCACGCCTTCCTCGACGATGGCGGACATGGCCTCGATGTCCTCTTGCGTGGGCACGGCGCCCGGCTGCTCGCGTTCGCCCAGCACATAGGCCCGCACCGCGCCGTGGGGGACGTGCGTCCCGACATCGACCGTCCGGGGCAGCTTTTCGAGCGCGTCGAGATATTCGGGGAAGGTCTCCCAGTCCCACGTGATCCCTTCGGCCAATGCCGTGCCCGGAATGTCCTCGACCCCTTCCATCAGGCTGATGAGCCATTCGTGGCGGTCCGGCTTGGCCGGCGCGAAGCCGACCCCGCAATTGCCCATCACCACCGTGGTGACGCCGTGCCAGCTCGACGGGGCCATTTCCTGGTCCCAGGTCGCCTGCCCGTCGTAATGCGTGTGGATGTCGACGAAGCCGGGGGCGACCACCTTGCCGGAGGCATCGATTTCGCGCGCAGCGGAGCCTTCGACCGTGCCCACGGCGGCGATCAGGCCGTCCTTCACCGCCACGTCCCCGGTGAAGCTTTCCGCCCCGCTGCCGTCGACGATGGTTCCACCACGAATGATGAGATCATATTGCGCCATTGTCTCTCTCCCTTATGGCGCGGATGATGTCGCAAACCCGGCCTGCCTACAAGGGGGGTGCGCGCGGCGGCATCATGGTTCGCGTCGGTCATACCCTTTCAAGGAGAACGAAAATGTTGGCGAGGATCGCTGCCGCGGCGGCTGTTGTAGGACTTGCAGGATTGGCCCCCGGCGCTTCCAACGCGCAGGAACAATGGCAGCTCGTGCCCGAAAACGGGCTTTCGGCAATGCTCGACTGCCTCGAGGCGGAGGGGCGCAGCCTCGTCTCCGCGCACCGGGGCGGGCCTTCGCCGGGCCTGCCGGAGAACGCCATTGCGACGATGGATGCGGTGCTCACTGCGATCCCCGCCGTGATGGAGGTCGATGTCGCGGCCAGCAGCGACGGCGTGCTCTTCCTCCTCCACGACGACACGCTCGAGCGCACGACGACGGGCGAGGGCGAAGCGGCGGACAAGGCATGGGCCGATCTCGCCGCGCTCAACCTCACCGACGCGGCCGGCTGGGTCACGCCCTACCGCATCCCGACGCTCGCCGAGGCGCTCGACTGGGCGAAGGGCCGCACCGTGCTCCAGCTCGATTTCAAGCGCTCCGCCCCCTACGAGGACGTGATCGACATGGTCCGCGAAAAGGGCATGGAGGAACACGTCATCCTCATCGCCTATTCGGTCGCCTCCGCAAAGAAACTCCACGACCTCGCGCCGTGGGCGATGATCTCGCTCTCCATCGAAAGCCCCGGCGCGCTGGCCGAAGCGGTCGCCGCAGGCATCCCGGCGGAGCGCATCATCGCCTTCACCGGCACGCGCCTCGCCCGGCCCGACCTCTACGCCGCACTGGACGAGGCCGATGTCGAGGTGATCTTCGGCACTCTGGGCCGCCCGCCTTATTCGATCGACAGCGTGATCGACCGCTTCGGCACGCCCGAACGCTATGCCGAGCTGTCGCGCGGCGGCGTCGACGTGATCGCCACCGACGCCCCGCGCGAAGCCGCCGCGGCGCTGGCCGAGGCGGACCGGTTGCCGCAAGCGGGCAAGTGCGGGGTGGGGCGGGGGGATTAGGGGAACGCCTGCGCCGTGCGGCCAGAGACGGGTTCGCCAGTGCCCCGCAATTCGACACGACCACCGGAGCGTACGATGAGAGGTCATGAAGTTCAGACCGGCACGGCAAGCGCTATTCGCTCGGATCGGAATCCGAAGGGCGCTCTTGCCTTCAACGGAACGGTTGAGATAACCTCGGCTCATGGAAGCGCCGCGAAATTACGAGGCCCGGTTCACCGAGGTCTTTCAGCCAATCTTTCTCTGGGGGGTCGGCACTCTCGAATTGTCTCTGGTGGTCTACACGCTGTATATGGAATTCATCAGAGGAACTGGTCCCTCCTTGTTATCTACGGTCTTGCCCTTGAGCGTGATGATCTTGATCGCGTGGGCTGTTATGTCATCGCTGATTGCAGTTGTCTTTCTGGCGATAAAAAATCGCCTTAACCGCGCCGAACACTGACTGCAGGTTTTGCGTCCAATTTCTCTACGCGAATGCGCTCGCCCACTCTCTTCGCCGCAGAATGGCCAGCGCCATCAATTCGTCCATCACAGGGTCGTGATTACACGCTTTGCTGCTGTCGTGCAGATCGATGACAAGGCCATGTCTATTGCGATCTTCGACGCAGCGGCCGTCTAATCGCCCTCCCACCCGAATACGTCTTCGAGACCGACGTCGAACAATCTCGCAATGCGGAAACTGGTTTCAAGGCTGGGTGAATAGCGCCCCTGCTCGATAGCTATGATCGTGTGGCGCGTCACACCCACCGCCTCGGCCAGCGCAGCCTGGCTCATCCTGCCATGCTGCTCGCGCAAGCTTCGCACCCGGTTGGTGATCGGTGGACGCTTACCCATCGCTTCTTTCCGTCAGACCGCGCGGCGCAAGAGAAAGATCTGGAAGAGGCAGTCTGCCAACTGCGCCACGATCAAGGCGGCGACGATCGAGTGGGCCAGCAGCGTGGCGCTCGAGCCGCCGATATACGTGACAAGGGCGATGACGACCCCAAGGCCAAGCACGATGCCCGACCAGTTTCCCGCGCGGTCGATTACGATCCGCTCGCGTTCGTCAGCGTGGGCCTCGGCCTCCTTCGGCGAGAGGATTGCGAGGATCGTTTGCGCGATGATCGACAGCACGATGACGGCGAGGACGTAAGGGACAAGCGAGCCGATAATTGGCGTGTCCGGTTGGGCGGCAACCCGTTGAACATACCAGACGCCGGTGACGAGCATGATCGCCCCCATGACCCAAGCGGATTTTTCCCTGAAAGACACGACGTGAAACTCCCATGCGATGTATAATATTTTCTACATAGGAGGCCCGAGAACGAATGTCGAATATTTTTTACATGGGTTCGCTTGCATCTGGCTCTGCATACAGGATTCCGGCGGGGCGCCCGAAAGTCCGCTTGCCACCTTAACTTTGGACGGAAAGCACCCGCTTGCGTCGCATTGGCAACCGTTCCTGTCCTCAGGCCGCGTAGGCGCTCGTCCGGCCCGCTTCGCGCTCCGTCTCCGGCGCGTCGAGGAAGTCGCGGATCGCGGCCACGCTTTCGTCGGCATGGGTCAGCAGGAACAGGTGCCCGCCGCCCTCGACCGTGATGAGCCGCGAATTGGGGATCATCGCTTTCAGGATCTTGCCGTTCGCCACCGGCACGATCTGGTCGTCCTCGCCCATCATGATGAGCGTTTCCTTCGACAGGAAGGGGAGCGCGGGAAGGCTCGTCCAGCCCATCATGCACATCAGCTGGTAGAGATAGCCGCGCGGGGAAGGGGGCTTCAATCGCCCGATATGGCTGTCCTTCTGGTGCTCGGCCCCGTCCTTGTCGACGCCGCCATAGAGCGTGGCGAAATGCTCGTTCATGAATTCGGGGTCGATGTAGCGGCGCGGGTTCGCCATCTTGGTGAAGGCGGCCGGATTGCCCGGGATCATCGCCATGCCCGGCGTCGTCGCGATCAGGGTGAGCCGCCGGGTGCGCGCGGGATGCTGGAGCGCGAAGTGCTGCGCCATCGCGCCGCCCCAGGACACGCCCATGACATCCACCTCGCCAAGCCCGTAGCGCCCGAGGATCTGCGCGGCGGTCCAGCTCATCGTGAAGGGGTTGTAGGGGACGAGCGGCTCGGGCGATTCGCCGACGCCCGGCATGTCGAACATGATGAAGCCGCGCTCCGGCAAGGCGTCCGCCAGCGGGGCCACCGCCTCGATATTCGCGCCGATGCCGTTGAAGAAGAGGATGGGGAGATGGTCGGAGGGTTCATCGAGCCTCCATGCAGCAGTCCGTAGCGTCCGGCCGGCGACCTCTTCCATGGTCACGACCGCGTCCTTCATGGGGTCAGACACGTAATACCCGTCCTTTCGTGTGCGCCTTGCGATCCCCCGGTCGGGCGCTTTTTTTCATGGGTTGCCAAGGGGTGGGAGGCACGCTCGTGGATCCCTCACGGGCGTGCCTCCCATAAGCTCGTGGCCGCAGCCTTAGCAGCTTTCCGGCGGGTGTGCATCAATGCTTGCGGGGGACTGGGGTGAGCGGTCAACGGGCGGAGGCGTGCTTGACCTGGAGCGAAAGGCCCGCCTCGCGCGAGCGGTTCGCGCGGGCCGACAGGCTCAGCTCCACGACCACCTGCCGCTCAGGGAGCACCCAGGTCATCGATTGCAATCCAGGCTCGTCGCTTTCCTCGCCTTCGCCCAGCAGCGCGCAGGCCTTCAGCCGGTCGCGGTGGTATTCGAACGCATCGAGCGCGCGCAGATAGGCGTTCTCTCTGTCGGTGTGGTCCGCGATGTTCATGCCGCACAGCATCTTCGGCCCGAGCGGGGCGGGGAGCCAGATCGTGCAGGCATTGCCTTCGCCGATGTCGAGCGCCGGGTCGGGATCATACATCGCGCGGCGCGCGCCCTCGGCGAGTTCGGGGGCGAGCGCGGCGAAGGGCTGCTCCGCCCCGGCGGCTGCGACCAGCCGTTCGATCTCGGCGCAGGGCGAGGCGACCGCGGGCGCGGCGAGAAGGGCGGCCAACCCGGCGAGGCACGGGGCGAGACGCACGCCTACACTTCCTCGACGACGTAGAGGCCCGGCGCGGGGCCGACGGGCTTGTATGTCGCGTTGCCGAGCTTGGCGGGCGCCGCCTTCTTGTCGCCCGAGCGCGCCTGCACCCATTCCATCCAGAAAGGCCACCAGCTGCCCTTGACCTCCTCGACCCCGCCCAGCCATTCGTCCGCACTTGCGGGGAGCTTGCCCTTCTTCTTCTGGACGAAATACTTGGCCTTGGGATTGGTCGGCGGGTTGAGGATCGCCTGCATATGGCCGCTCTGCGAGAGCACGTAGGTCACGTCCTTCGAGCCGAACAGCTGGGTCGAACGGTAGGTCGCCTTCCACGGCGTGATGTGATCGGTCACCCCGCCGAGGATGAACAGGTCGCTTTTCACTTTCGACAGGTCGACCTTGTGGTCGGCCATCTCGACCTCGCCCTGCTTGGTGAAGGCGAGCGTTTCGTAGAGCGTCAGGAAATCGCCCATCAGGCTCGCCGACAGGTTGGTCGCGTCCGAATTCCAGTAGAGCACGTCGAAAGCGGGCGGGTCGGCGCCGAGGAGGTAGTTGTTGATGACGTAGTTCCAGATGAGGTCGTTGGGCCTCAGCCACGCAAAGCCGCGCGCGAGGTCGTCGGCCTTGATCACGCCCGCCTTCATCGCGCGCTGGCGGGCGAGTTCCATGCCGTGTTCGGAAACGAGCGAGCCCGCCTCGATGTCGGTCGCCTTGGGATGGAGGACGCACACCATCAGCGTGAGCGTTCCCATCAGGTCGGACTTGTTCGCGGCGAGTTTCGAGGCGAGCACGCTCGCGGTCTGCCCGCCCGAACACCCTGCGGAAACGTTGACCTTTTTCGACCCCGTGATCGCCGCGACCGCTTCCATCGCTTCCTCGCAGGAGGCGACGTAGTCCGCCATGCCCCACTTGCCCTGATCCTTGGTCGGGTTGCGCCACGAGATGACGAAGGTCTGGATGCCGTTATCGACCTGCCACTTCACCACCGATTTCTCCGGCGAGAGGTCGTTGATGTACATCTTGTTGATCTGCGGCGGGATGGTGAGCTGGGGGATCTCGTAGACCTCCTCGGTCGAAGGCGCGTAGTGGATCAGCTCCATCATCTCGGTGCGCAGCACGACCTCGCCCCTGGATGTCGCGATGTTCTCGCCCAGCTTGAACGGGCGCTTGTCGACCTGGCTGACCATGCCCTTGTTGTGGACGATGTCGTTATAGGCGTTCTGCAGCCCCTTGATGAGCGACAGGCCGCCCGAATCGATCAGCCGTTTCTGCGCGGTCGGATTGCCGGCGAGCGTGTTGGTCGGCGAAAGGCCGTCGAGGATGATGTTGGCGATGAAATTCGCGCGGTTCCTCTCCAGCTCGTCGAGCTCGAGATCCTCCAGCCAGCCGCGCATCCCCTTCTGCACGGCGAGGTAATATTGCACCCCGGCGCGGAAGAAGGGGTTGAACTGCCACGCGGGGTCCATGAAGCGCTTGTCCCTGGGATCGGGCGCGAGATCGCTCTTGCCGGTCATGATCCTGACCATGTCCTCGCCCATCTTCTGGGCGTGCTTGAACGTGCGTGCCGGATCGCTCGCCGTCTCGCGCAGCAGCAGCGCCACCGCGCCGACGAAATCCTCGCGCGCGACCCCGATCAGCGGCCCCAGCGCATTGGTCGATTGCGCCGCCTCGTTCTCTAGCCTGACCGTGTCCGCCATGATCCCCGTCTCCCCTTTCGCAGCATCGCGCCGATCGTGCGCCTTTTGCGGGCAGAGTGGCGCGCGCCCCGGCGCTTTGCAAGCGTCCTGCGCGCGCCGGGCGGTTCGGGCCATCGCGACACGTCCTTACCGTTTCTTTATCCATCCGGCCTAAGGCGGACGTGGCGGAAGGGACAACTCCAGTCGGGACCAGGACAGGTGGCAGGCTTTTTCGGGCGTATCAGGAAACAGGGCGACGAGGCCGCGAATGGGGCGGAGGGACCGGTCGCGCCCGCGCCGATCGCGGCGAGCGATCTTGCGCGCCGGGTGGAACTCCTCGACTCGCTCGAGGAAACCGGCGTCGGCTGGTTCTGGGCGAGCGATGCCGAAGGGCGGATGATCTATTGCTCGCCCGCCGCGATCGCGCCCTTCGACATCTCGCCCACCGAACTCGCCGCGCGCACGATCACGCAGTTGTTCGAGGAAGAGCGCAAGGACGAGGGCAAGGGCGAGGGCACGGCCCGCCCGCTCAAGTTCCTGCTCGCCGCGCGCGGCACGCTCGGGCCGACCCCGGTTCGCGTGAAGCTCGGCAAGGGCGAGACCTGGTGGGAGATCGCGGGCAAGCCGCGCTTTGCCAAGGACGGCAGTTTCGCCGGTTATCGCGGGACCGCGCGCGACATCACCGGCACGCACGAGGAACGGCGCAAGGCCGAGCGCGCCTCGCAATATGATTCGCTTACCGGCCTTGCCAATCGCTACCGCATGAGCCGCCAGCTCGAACAGACGCTCAAGGCTTATGCCCATGCCAAGCGGTCCTGCGCGCTGATGATGCTCGACCTCGACCGTTTCAAGCAGGTCAACGACACGCTGGGCCACCCGGCGGGCGACGAATTGCTCAAGCAGGTCGCGGGGCGCATCCGCCGGGTGCTGGGCGACCGGGTCGAGATCGGACGGCTCGGGGGCGACGAATTCCAGGCGATCATCCCCGACGGCGACGACCGCGGCGAGCTCGGCGACATTGCCCAGCAGCTCATCCAGATGGCCTCGCAGCCCTATTCGATCAACGGCAGCCGCGCGGTGATCGGGGTGTCGATCGGGATCGCGGTCGCGCCCTATGACGGGATCGAGCCCGAGGAACTGACCAAGGCCGCCGACCTTGCGCTCTATGCCGCCAAGGGCGGGGGGCGCGGGCAGCACCGCTTTTATTCGCGCGAACTGCGCGACCAGGCGAGCTTCCGCCACCAGATCGAACAGGACCTGCGCGATGCGATCCACGGCGACCAGCTGCGGATGCATTACCAGCCGATCGTCGATGCGAAGACCCACGAGGTCGCGTGCATGGAAGCGCTTATGCGCTGGGAACATCCGCAGCGCGGGATGATTTCGCCGGCCGATTTCATCCCCGTCGCCGAGGAAGTCGGCCTGATCCGCGAAATGGGGACCTGGGCGCTGAACGATGTATGCCGCACGGTCAGCACGTGGCCCGGCACGGTCAAGGCCGCCGTCAATGTCTCGGCGGTGCAGTTCGCGGCCGACGATTTCGTGGACGTGGTCAGGAAGGCGCTCAAGAGCTCCGGAGTCGATCCCGGTCGGATCGAGCTCGAGATCACCGAAAGCGTGTTCATGGGCGATGTCGAGCGTTCGGCTCGGGTCTTCGCCGCGCTCAAGAAACTGGGCGTGCGGCTCGCGCTCGACGATTTCGGCACGGGTTATTCGTCGCTCAGTTACCTGCGCGATGCGCCTTTCGACAAGATCAAGATCGACCAGAGCTTCGTGCGCGGCTGCGCTGGGCGCGACAGCAACAACCTCGCCATCGTCGCCGCCGTCGTCAGCCTCGCGGGTGCGCTCGGCATGGAAACGGTCGCCGAAGGGGTCGAGACGAAGGACGAACTCGACGCGGTGACGAAGCAGGGTGCGAGCCACATCCAGGGCATTCTGTTCTCGCGCGCCATGCCGGGCGAGGAGGTGCTGCGCCGGTTCGAGGAGGGCGAGCTTCACTTCACCCCGCGCGGGCCGGAAAAATACCGCGCCGAGCGGCGCACCGAATTCCGCCGGATCGGGCTCATCCACGGCGATCATCGCTACAACGTGTTCCTGCGCAACCTGTCGAAGACCGGGGCCAAGATCGAAGGTCTGCTGGGCATCGAGGTCGGGACCGAGGTGGTGCTCGACCTAGGCGGCGGGCAACTTGCGGTGGCGGTGGTGCGGCGGTCGGAAGGCTCGGCCCAGGGGCTCGAATTCGAAACCCCGCTGATCAGCGACGGGGCCGACGGCCTGTGCACCCGCCACCGGGTGTCGCCCTATCAGATCGAGCTCGCCGGAAAGCCGCTCCAGGCGCTCGGCGATGATCCCTATGCGGCGCTCATGACGATGCAGAATCGCGCCCCCAAGGCATTCATGGAAGTGCAGCTGAATTAACTTCCTAGGCCGCTAGAGGCCCGGAAATGCGAGGGTTTTCACGCCTCGTTAACTGCAAGCCTTAGCCAGAAGGCAAAGGGATTGGCGTTAGATGCGCCCCATGGAAGCGCGTGCCGCCAGGGAGGGAAACCGCAGGGAGAGGGAACTCGCCCCGCCGCTGCGCGCCTCCGGCGAGGGCGTCGCACAGGTGTCCGGCACCGCGAGGCTCCCACGGCCCTCTGGCGCTGCGGCGGCAACACAGCCGGACCGCCGCGGCGGCGAACGCCGCACCGCGCTGCGCGAGGGCGAGCGGCACACCGCGCTCAGGGCGGCGCGTCCCGAAAAGGCGAAGCGCAGCCAGGACTGGTACCTGCCGCGCCATTCGCGCGCGCTCGCGCTGCTGCTGGGGCTGGCCTATGTGCCCTGCGTGATCCTTGCCGGCGGCCTGCCGCAAGGGGCCTCGCTGGCGACCGGTTTCGCCTCCGTGTTCCTGCTCGCCGTCGCCTCGCTCTTCGCCGCGCTCGAGCGGCGCGAGGGGACGGGCATCGCCGTGCGCATCGCGGTGGTCGCGCTCGGCGTCGCGCTGCCGATGGGCTGCGCGGGCTATACGCTGGCGCACTGGGTCACGCAGGGCCTGCCGTGGCAATGGGCTCTGGCGACTCTCCTGTCGATCAACGCGGCTGCCGCGACCGTCTACCGCGCGCGGGTGATCTCGCTTTTCACCGGCAAGATCGCGAGCTGGGTGCCGTTCGCCCTGATCGATCCGAGCCCGCTGATGTTCGCCGCGATTATCGGCGGGGCGCTCGCCTTGACGCTGATCGCGCGGTTCGAATGGAAGGACGCCGAGGCCCGCCGCGCCCGCAGCGAGGCGCGCGACCGGGTCGCCGCGCGCGCCGAGGACATCCTCAGAAGCTTCGAGGAAACCGGAGAGGGCTGGTTCTGGGAGACCGACCGGCGCGGCGCGCTGACCTATATCTCGCCCAAGGCCGCGCACGTGCTGGGCAAGGAACCCGAACAGGTCATCGGACGCCCGCTGACGGAGATCGTCCACCCCGCGCCCGGCGCGTCCGATGCCGAGCGCACGCTCGCCTTCCACCTCTCGGCGCGCTCGGCCTTCCAGGACATCGAACTGCGCGCTGCGAGTGCGGCGGACGAGGGCGGGGACGGGAACGGGGAGGACGCGCGCTGGTGGGCGCTCACGGGGCGGCCGGTCTACGATTCCTACAAGAATTTCTGCGGCTTCCGCGGGCATGGCAGCGACCTCACCGAAAAGCGGCGCAGCCAGCAGCAGGTCTCGCGCCTTGCCCATTACGATTCGCTCACGGGCCTTGCCAATCGCGTGCAGATGAGCCGCGCGCTGGAACAGATCCTCGCCGCCCCGCGCGAGCGCGACCGAGCCTGCGCGCTGTTCCTGCTCGACCTCGACCGGTTCAAGCAGGTCAACGACACATTGGGCCACCCGGCGGGCGATGCGCTGCTGAAACAGGTCGCCCAGCGGCTCGAGCGGGTGATCGGCCCGGCCGGGCGGTGCGGGCGGCTGGGCGGCGACGAATTCCAGGTGATCGTCCCCGCGCCCCAGACCCGCGAGCACCTCGCCCATATCGCGCGCGAGATCATCGCCTCGCTGTCGCAGCCCTATACGGTCGAAGGCCACGCGGTGGTGATCGGCGCGTCGGTCGGCGTCGCGCTCGCGCCCGAGCACGGCACGACGAGCGAGGAGCTCATCCGCAACGTAGACCTCGCGCTCTACGCCGCCAAGGACGCGGGGCGCGGCTGCCACCGGTTCTATTCGGACGAGCTCCATTCCGCCGCCGAGGAGCGCGCCGAGCTGGAGAAGGACCTGCGCGAGGCGATCGCGCGCGGCGAGCTCGAACTCTACTACCAGCCGGTCGTCTATGCCGCGAGCGAGACGATCGTCGGGTTCGAGGCGCTGATGCGCTGGAACCACCCGCGCCGCGGCGCGCTTTCGCCGGGCAAGTTCGTGCCGATCGCCGAGGACGCGGGGCTGATCGACCAGCTCGGCCAGTGGGCGCTGAGGACCGCCTGCGACGACCTCGCGCGCTGGCCCGCCGGCATCCGCTGCGCGGTCAATGTCTCGCCGCTGCAATTCGCCAATCCCGAACTGCCCAATATCGTCGCCAACGCGCTCGCCCATTCAGGGATCGATCCCGCGCGGCTCGAACTCGAGATCACCGAGAGCGTCTTCATGGGCGATGGCGCCGCGACCGATGCCATGTTCGCGGCCTTGAAGCGGGTCGGGGTGCGCCTCGCGCTCGACGATTTCGGGACGGGCTATTCCTCATTGGGCTACCTGCGCAAGGCGCCGTTCGACAAGATCAAGATCGATCAGAGCTTCGTGCGCGGGGCGACCGAAAAGGGCAGCCGCAACGGCGCGATCATCGCCTCGATCACCAGCCTTGCCGAAGCGCTCGGCATGGACACGACCGCTGAAGGGGTGGAGACGCTCGACGAGCTCGAACTGGTGCGGATGCTCGGCTGCAGCCACGTGCAGGGCTATATCTACCACAAGCCGATGGACGCGCGCGCCGCGGGCGACCTCGTCGAAGGCGATTGCACCGCCCAGGCCGACGGCCCGCGCGCGGCGCGCCAGACGCGCACCAACCTGCTGCGCCGGGTGCTGGTGATGCACGCGGGCGGGGTCGACGATGCGACCTTGCGCAATATCTCCGAAGGCGGGGCGCTGCTCGAAGGGCTGTGGAACGTCGCCGAAGGGGCCAGCGTCGAGATCGAATTCTCCGCAGGCCGCCGGGCGCGCGGGGTGATCCGCTGGAGCCGCGCCAATCGCACGGGCATCGAATTCGACGAGCCGCTGCGCCGCCGCTCCGACGGCTCCTTCGCCGTGCTGCGCGGCACTCCCGCGCGGCTCGCGGGGTAGCCCGCAAGCGGGGCCGGGGCGCGCGCTCTTAGCGAAAAACTAACCAACCGCCTTTACGCGGGGGTGAGACCAGTAAGAGCCTCGCCTGCCCGCCGCATCCCACCGGGATGGAGCAGGGTGCAGCGAGGACCGGAAGCGGGAGGACCGACGCGACGTGCCCTTGAAGGGACTGCTGTCTTCGAGGAGCGGGAATGCCTCCGCACGGTCCGGCACGCAGGGGCGCGCCGGGGCCTCGCCGACCCTGTCCGATACCCAGAAGCTCGCCATGCTCGAGGATCTCGAACGCTCGGGGCTGGGCTGGTTCTGGGCGAGCGATGCCGAAGGGCGGCTGGCCTATCTCTCCCCCAGCGTCGCGCAGCGGCTTGACCTGCCGCTTGAGGAACTCGTCGGCCAGCCGGTCGCGCAGGTCTTCCAGCCCGCGGGGCTGGGCGGACGGGAAAAGCCGCTTTCGCTGAGGCTCGGCGCGCACAAGGCGTTTTCCGGCGTCGCCGTGCGCGCGGCGCGGCGCGAGGACGGCGCGGTCCTGCGGCTTGCCGGGCACCCGGTGTTCGACGATGCGGGCCGTTTCGAGGGCTTCCGCGGGACCGGCGCGGACATAACCGAGGAATTCTACCGCGAGGAGGAGACCGAGCGCCTCGCCAAGTTCGATTCGCTCACCGGGCTCGCCAATCGCCACCGCATGGCGCACCTGATCGAATCGACGCTCACCGCCTTCAAGGCGGCCAAGCGCAATTGCGCGGTGATGATGCTCGACCTCGACCGCTTCAAGCAGGTCAACGACACGCTCGGCCACGCTGCGGGCGACGAGCTGCTGAAACAGGTATCCGAACGGCTGAAGCGCGCGATCGATCGCGAATGCGAGATCGGAAGGCTCGGCGGCGACGAATTCCAGGTGATGATCCCCGACCTCGACGACCGCGGCGTGCTGGGCGAGATCGCGATGAAGATCATCTCCATGCTCAAACAGCCCTACAGCCTTGCCGAAGGGCGCTGCGTGATCGGTTCCTCGGTCGGCATCGCCATCGCCCCGCACGACGGGGTCACGCGCGAGGAAGTCGTGCGCTCGGCCGACCTTGCGCTCTACGCTGCCAAGAACGGCGGGCGCGGGCAGTTCCGGTTCTTCTCGGGCGAGCTCGAAAACGAGGCGATCTTCCGCCGCCGGCTCGAAGCCGATCTCGGCACGGGCCTGTCGGAAAACCAGCTCTTCCTCAAATACCAGCCGGTGATCGAGGCGAAGAGCCGCAAGGTGACCTCGCTCGAGGCGAGGATCTGCTGGAACCATTCGCAGCGCGGCGAGATCGACGAGGAGGAATTCGCCAGCATCCTCGAAGGCTCCTCGCTGGTCGCCGATGTCGGGCGCTGGTCGATCCGCGAGGCGTGTGCCCATGCCGCGCTGTGGCCCGACAGCGTGCGCGTCGCGCTGGGCGTTCCGGCCCCGTTGTTCAACGCGGAAAGCTTCGTCGACGATGTGGCCGAGGCGCTGTCGGAAACCGACCTGCCTGCCAGCCGGCTCGAACTCGGCATCAGCGAGGCGGTGTTCTTCGGCGATGCCAACCAGGTCGACCGCACGCTCGGCCGGCTGTTCAAGCTGGGCGTGCGCCTCACGCTCGACGAATTCGGCTCGGGCTATTCGAGCCTTGCCTACCTGCGCCGCGCGCCGTTCGACACGATACGCATCGACAGCCGCCTTGTCGCGGAGGCCGACCGCGAGGCGGATGGCGGGGGCAAGGGCGGGGCCATTGGCGGCGAGAACCGCGAGCTCGGCCTCGTGCGGGCGATCGTCGCGCTTGCCGGTGCGCTCGGGATGGACACGCTTGCAGGCGGCATCGAAAGCATGGCGCTCAACGACGCGCTGGTCGGCTGCGGGGTCGGCTTCGTCCAGGGCCCGATCTATTACGAGGCGGCCGAGCGCGAGACGGTCGAGGCGGAGATCATGGGCGGGGGCTGGCGGATCGACCCGTCGGCCGACCGCACCCGCCGCGCCCGCCGCCGCACGGTGCTGCGCAAGATCCACGTCATCCACGACGACCATTCCTACGAGGTCACGCTGCGCAACCTGTCGAAGACCGGCGCGCTGATCCAGGGGCTGATGGACGTGCCGAGGGGCACGCAGTTCGTGGTCGACCTGGGCGGCGGCCAGCTTGCCGTGGCGACGGTGACGCGCACCAATGGCGACACGCAGGGGCTCGAATTCGAACAGCACCTCGTCGAGGACGGATCGGGCGGGCTGGTGACGCGCAACCGCGTGTCACCCTATATGCTCGCCTCGGCCGGCGCGCCGCTCGCCGCGCTGTCGCCGGGCAGCTACAAGGCGATGGAAGGCGGTTTGGGTGAGGGCAAGTCGATCCCGCAATTCGGCTACGCGCCGAGCTATCGCCACGAACACGCCTGACGCGCCGTTCGCGGGCGCGCGGGGGACTTGCGTTTTTCGCGCATGACACCCGGGCGGCGCGGCGCTATTGCGCAGCGCAAATGACCGACCTTTCCAAGATCCGCAATTTCAGCATCATCGCCCATATCGACCACGGGAAGTCGACGCTCGCCGACCGGCTGATCCAGGTCTGCGGCGGGTTGACCGAGCGCGAGATGCGCGAGCAGATCCTCGACAACATGGATATCGAGCGCGAGCGCGGCATCACCATTAAGGCGCAGACCGTGCGGCTCGACTACACCGCGTCCGATGGCGAAACCTATCAGCTCAACCTGATGGACACCCCTGGCCACGTCGACTTCGCCTACGAGGTCTCCCGCAGCCTCGCCGCGTGCGAGGGCGCGCTGCTGGTGGTGGACGCCGCGCAGGGGGTCGAGGCGCAGACGCTCGCCAATGTCTACCAGTCGATCGAGCACGACCACGAGATCGTCCCCGTCATCAACAAGATCGACCTGCCCGCCGCCGACCCCGACAAGGTCAAGGCCGAGATCGAGGACATCATCGGCCTCGATGCTTCCGACGCGGTGCTCACATCCGCGAAATCGGGCATCGGGATCGAGGACGTGCTCGAAGCCATCGTTGCCCGTATCCCGCCCCCCACCGGCACGCGCGAAGCGCCGCTCAAGGCGAGCCTCGTGGACTCGTGGTACGACCCCTATCTCGGCGTCGTCATTCTCGTGCGCGTGCTCGAGGGAACGCTCACCAAGGGGCTGAACATCCGCTTCATGCAGGGCGGCACGCAGCACCTCGTCGACCGCGTCGGCTGCTTCACGCCCAAGCGCACCGACCTGCCCGAACTCGGCCCCGGCGAGATCGGCTTCATCACCGCGCAGATCAAGGAAGTCGAACAGGCCCGCGTCGGCGACACCATCACTACGGTCAAGAACGGCGCCGACAAACCGCTGCCCGGCTACCGCGAGCCGCAGCCGGTGGTCTTCTGCGGCCTCTTCCCCGTGGACGCCGCCGATTTCGAGAAGCTGCGCGAGTCCATCGGCAAGCTGCGTTTGAACGACGCGAGCTTTTCCTACGAGATGGAAAGCTCAGCGGCATTGGGCTTCGGCTTCCGCTGCGGCTTCCTCGGCCTGCTCCACCTCGAGATCATCCAGGAGCGCCTCTCCCGCGAATACGACCTCGACCTCATCACCACGGCGCCATCCGTCGTCTACCGCGTCCATCTTGGCCATACCAAGACCGAGGACGCCAAGGTCATCGACATCCACAACCCCGCCGACTGGCCCGACGTCAACCGCATCGAGATCGTCGAGGAGCCGTGGATCAAGGCGGTGATCTACACGCCTGACGACTATCTCGGCGCGATCCTCAAGCTGTGCCAGGATCGCCGCGGCATCCAGACCGACCTCACCTATGTCGGCGGCCGCGCGCAGGTGACCTACGAATTGCCGCTGAACGAAGTCGTGTTCGATTTCTACGACCGGCTGAAGTCGATCAGCCGCGGCTATGCGAGCTTCGACTACGAACAGATCGGGCTTCGCGAAGGCGACCTCGTCAAGATGAACATCCTCGTCAACAACGAGCCGGTCGACGCGCTCTCGCTGATCGTCCACCGCTCGGTCGCCGAGGAGCGCGGGCGGGGGATGTGCGAGCGCCTGAAAGATCTCATCCCGCGCCACCTGTTCAAGATCCCCATACAGGCCGCGATCGGCGGCAAGATCATCGCCCGCGAAACCATCGCCGCACTGCGCAAGGACGTGACCGCAAAGTGCTACGGCGGCGACATCACCCGCAAGAAGAAGCTGCTGGAAAAGCAGAAGAAGGGCAAGGCGCGGATGCGGGAATACGGGAACGTGTCGATCCCGCAGGAGGCGTTCATCGCCGCGCTCAGGATGGGGGAGGAGTGATCCTCCCCCGAGCCGTCAGCCTTCCGGCATCTCCACGTCATTGCCCAGCCGCGCCAGCACCGCGCTCGCATCGAAGCTCTCCTCGCTTCCGGCCGGGGCCCTGCCGCGATACATCTCGATCACGGCCGAGGCGCTGTAGCGGTCGCTCGTGGTGATCCTTTCGGCCGGGAAGGGCGCGCCGAGATAGGGGTCGTAGGTGTTCCAGCCATAGCCCGCGCCATAATAGTCCCAGGCCGGTGCCCAGCCCGGATAGACCGTCGGCACGGTGTCGATGTCGATGTCGGCCTCGGTCGCCTCGCGCACGACCTCGAAACCCTCATAGCCCTTCTGCCGGGTGAGTTCGGCGGCGCGGTAGAGCAGGTATTCCTCGACCGTCTCGCGGCTCGTCACCTCGTTGCCGGAAAAGCTCACGCGAAAGCGATCAGCGGCGATCTGCTCGCTCTGGTAGCCGAACTGCTGCCCCGGAGCCTCGGCGGACTGGTAGGGGGTGGAAGTGGCGCAGGCCCCGAGCGCGACGGACATTCCGAAAGCGGCGGCAACGGCGAAGGTGTGTCTGGTTCTTAACATAGTTAAGCTCCTGAAATAGCGTTATATTGTCCAATAACGGGTGGAGCGCGGATCGTTTCCGGTGCGCATGGGCCGATCGCGTTGGAATCGACCGGCGGGCAGGGGCCGCCAACCTTCACTTGGCGTTCAGCGCGGCTCTGGCTATACGCTCGCGCCATGACGACCCGGATCACGACGACACTTTCGCGCGCTGCCCTGCTCGGCGCGGCCGTCCTCGCCACCACCGCCTGCGGGGGAGGCTCCGCAAACGAGGACGTCGCCTATGTCGCGCGCGACGTCGAATCGCTCTATGCCGAGGCGCAGCGGCGGCTCGATCGCGGCAACACGATCCTCGCCGCGGCCCTGTTCGACGAGGTCGAGCGCCAGCACCCCTATTCGCCCTGGGCCCGCCGCGCGCAGCTGATGAGCGCGTTCAGCTATTATCTCGCGCGCGATTACAACAAGGCGATCCAGAACGCGCAGCGCTTCCTATCGATCCACCCGGGGAACAAGGACGCGCCCTATGCCTATTACCTGATCGCGCTGTCCTATTACGAGCAGATCAGCGACGTGAACCGCGACCAGAAGATCACCGAACAGGCGCAGGCCGCGCTCGAGGAGGTGAACCGGCGCTTTCCCCAGACCGAATACGCTGCCGATGCGCGGTTGAAGCTCGACCTCGTCGCGGATCACCTCGCGGGCAAGGAGATGGAGATCGGGCGCCATTACCAGCGCATGGGCCAGTGGCTCGCCGCCGCGATCCGGTTCCGCAACGTGATCGACGATTTCGACACGACCAGCCACACGCCCGAGGCGCTCTATCGCCTGACCGAAAGCAATCTCGCGCTCGGCATCCCTGAAGAGGCGGTGAAATACGCCGCCGTGCTGGGGGCGAACTATCCGGGCAGCAAGTGGTACGAAAAAGCCTACAAGCTGGTCGACAAGCACGCGCCGGACGTCCAGCCGAGCTAGGCTTCGGCGCCGTTCAATCGTCCAGCCGGGAGCGCAGCTGCGCGACGCGCGCGGCGTTCACGCCGTTGTCCGAATGGCCGACCCGCGAGGCCGAGCGCACGTGCACCGCGTCCTCGCCCCGGCGCAGTTCGAGATCGTCGACGAAGCCGAAGACGCGCGAGGTGAACTCGGCGGCGATGTAACCGTCCTCGCGCCGGGTCACCTGGCCGCCCATCGCCGCAATCGCGCCGGGCAGGGCATCCCAGCTTGCCGAGGCAAGCGGTTCGACCCGTTTGGCCGCCTCGGTCCCCGCTTCGCTCGAGACGCAATTGGGGCTGGCGGGGCAGGGCGCGAGCGTGCCTCCGGTCAGGCCGGGCGCGCTGCCCCGCTTCGAATACTGCCCGAGCGCGGCGAAGCCTCCCGCCCCAAGCACCGCGAGCCCGATGAGAGCGAAAGCGCCTGTCCTGATGATGCTCATTGTAACCTCTCCAAAGCCCTGCCGTCATAGGGCGCCGCCCACCCCGCCTGCAAACCGCGGATAGCTGTTCGCAAACCCGCTTTGCCCGCGTGACCGGACCGCGCGCTTGGGTTAACAGGTTTCCGCCATGCTGACCCGGCTTTCGATCCGCAACATCGTCCTCATCGAAGCGCTCGATCTCGAGTTTCGCGGCGGGCTCGGCGTGCTCACGGGCGAGACGGGGGCGGGCAAGTCGATCCTCTTGGATGCGCTCGGCCTCGTGCTCGGCGACCGGGCGGAAACCGCGCTGGTGCGCGCCGGAGAGGAAAAGGCGAGCGTCACCGCCAGCTTCGATTTCGCCGCGCTTCCTGCCGCGATCGCGGAGGCATTGGACGATGCCGGGATCGAGATCGAGCCGGGCGAGCCGCTGCTCATCCGCCGCCAGGTCAAGGCGGACGGCGGCTCCAAGGCTTTCGTCAACGACCAGTCGGCGAGCGTCGCCCTGCTGCGCGCGCTCGCCCCCGCTCTGGTCGAGCTGCACGGCCAGCACGACGACAGGGGGCTGGTGAACCCGCGCGGCCACCGCGATCTGCTCGACCGCTATGCCGGGACCGACCTTTCCGCGCTCAGCGCCGCGTGGCGCGACTGGGCGAAGGCCGAGGCGAAGCTGGCCGAGGCGCGCGCCGAGGTCGAGCAGGCGAGGGCCGACGAGGAATTGCTGCGCGCGCACCTTGCCGAGCTCGACGCGCTGACGCCCGAGGTTGGCGAGGAAGAGCGCCTCGCCGCCCAGCGCATCGACCTGCAGAAAGGCGAGCGCCTGTCGGGCGAGCTCGAGGAGTTGCGCCACATCTGGGAGGGTTCGGACTCGCCGCTCGCCTCGCTGCGGGTGGCGGCGCGCAAGCTCGACCGGATCGCGGAGGAACACCCGCTGCTGGCAGAGGCGCTGGCCGCGCTCGATAGGGCGGTGATCGAGGCGGGCGAGGCGGAGGAAACGCTCGAACGCGCGGCCGAGGCGCTTGTGCATGACCCGGCGGCGCTCGAGGCGGCGGAGACGCGCCTGTTCGACCTGCGCGCGCTCGCCCGCAAGCACCGCTGCGAGGTCGACGACCTGCCTGCGCTGATGGAGGAGATGCGCGGGAAGCTCGCCGCGATCGAGGGCGGGGAGGCGGAACTGGGCGCGTTGGAAAAGGCGGCGAAGGAGGCGCGCGCGGCTTACGTTGCGGCGGCCGATGCCGCGCACGAAGCGCGCGCGGCGGCGGCGAAGCGGCTGGACAAGGCGGTGGCGGCGGAGCTTGCCCCGCTGAAACTCGACGCGGCGCGGTTCCGGACGGCGATCACCGATCTGCCCGAGGACAAGTGGGGCGCCTTGGGCCGCGACGGGGTCGAATTCCTGATCGCGACCAACCCCGGCGCGGATTTCGCCCCGCTCGCCAAGATCGCGTCCGGGGGCGAACTCTCGCGCTTCATCCTCGCGCTGAAAGTCGCGCTGGCGGAAAAGGGCGGGGCGGCGACGATCATCTTCGACGAAATCGACCGCGGCGTGGGCGGCGCGGTGGCGAGCGCCATCGGCGAGAGGCTGGCGCGGCTGGCGTCGGACGAGGGGCAATTGCTGGCGGTGACGCATAGCCCGCAGGTCGCGGCGCGCGGGGGGCAGCACTACCTCATCGCCAAGGCGTCCAGCGGCACGGTGACGAAGACGAGCGTGGTGCTGCTCGACAACGCCGGGCGGCAGGAAGAGATTGCACGGATGCTCTCCGGCGCGGAGGTCACGCCCGAGGCCCGCGCGCAGGCGGATCGGCTGCTGGAGGGGGTGTGATGGCAGAGGCAAAGATCGCACAAGTCCCCTCCTCACGGGAGGAGGGTGTTGGGGGTGGTGGACGCCTATGACCGACACAGCCAACCTCACCGAAGCCGAAGCCGCGAACGAGCTGATGCGGCTCGCCAAGGCCATTGCGAAGCACGACCGGCTCTATCACGCCGAGGATTCGCCGGAAATCTCCGACGCCGAATACGATGCGCTGGTGCGGCGCAATGCGGAGCTGGAGGCGGCTTTCCCGCATCTGGTGCGCGAGGACTCGCCGTCGAAGAAGGTCGGGCACGCGGTCGCCGCTTCGCCGCTTTCCAAGGTCACCCACGAGGTTCGCATGATGAGCCTCGACAATGCCTTCTCGCCAGAGGAAGTCGAGGAATGGGCCGCGCGGGTGCGGCGCTATCTGGCGCTTTCCGAGGACGAGCCGCTCGCCTTCACCGCCGAGGACAAGATCGACGGGTTGTCCTGCTCGCTGCGATACGAGGACGGACGGCTGGTCCGCGCCGCGACCCGTGGGGACGGGCAGGTGGGCGAGGACGTGACCGCCAATGTCGCGCACATCGCCGACATTCCGCAGGAATTGCCGAAAGGCGTTCCGAGCGTCTTCGAAGTGCGCGGCGAGGTCTACATGGAGCGCGCCGCCTTCGCCGACCTCAACGCCCGCCTGATGGAGGACGCGCGCGCCGCCGCCGAGGCGAAGGACGAGGAATTCGACGCATCCAAGGTCCGCCAGTTCGCCAATCCGCGCAATGCGGCGGCGGGCTCGCTGCGGCAGAAGGACGCGAGCGTCACCGCGAAACGCCCCTTGCGGTTCTGGGCGCATGGCTGGGGCGCGGTGAGCGATGTTCCGGGCGAGACGCAGGAAGAGGTGGTCGAAGCCCTGCGCGGCTGGGGCTTTCCGATCTCGCCGCTGTTCACGCGGGTCGAGAGTGTCGAGGGCCTGCTCGCGCAATACGAGCGCATCGGCGCGGCGCGGCCGGACCTCCCTTATGAAATCGACGGGGTGGTCTACAAGGTCGACCGGCTCGACTACCAGCAGCGCCTCGGCTTCGTGGCGAAAGCCCCGCGCTGGGCCTTGGCGCACAAGTTCCCGGCCGAGCGCGCCGAGACCGTGCTGGAGGCGATCGACATCCAGGTCGGGCGCACCGGGAAGCTGACGCCGGTGGGCCGCCTCGCGCCGGTGCTGGTGGGCGGGGTGACGGTGACGAACGTGACGCTCCACAACCGCGACGAGATCGCGCGCCTCGGCGTTCGCCCCGGCGACCGGGTGGTGATCCAGCGCGCAGGCGATGTCATCCCGCAGGTGGTCGAGAACCTGACGCGGGAGGAGGAGCGCGAGCCCTTCCAATTCCCCGACCACTGCCCGCGCTGCGGCAGCGAGGCGGTGGCGGAAGAAGGCGAAGTCGACGTGCGCTGCACCGGCGGGCTGATCTGCCCGGCCCAGCGCACCCAGCGGCTCGAACATTTCGTCAGCCGCAAGGCGCTCGACATCGACGGGTTCGGGACCAGGACCATCGCCCAGTTCTTCGACCTCGGCTGGCTCGAAAGCCCGGCGGACATCTTCCGCCTCAAGGAACGTCGGGATGACATCCTCGCGCTCGAGGGGTGGCAGGACAAGTCTGTGGATAACCTGTTGGCGGCTGTGGAAAACCGGCGCGAGCCCGACGCGGCGCGGCTGCTTTTCGGGCTCGGCATCCGCCATGTCGGCGAGGTCACGGCGCGCGACCTTCTCAAGAACTTCCACGAGCTTCCCGTCATCCGCGACCTCGCGGAACGGGCACGCGCCGGGGACGAGGAGGCGGCCGCAGAACTCACCGCAATCGACGGGATCGGGCCGAGCGTGGTCGAGGCATTGGGCGACTTCTTTCACGAACCGCACAATGTCGCGGTGTGGGAGGACATTCTCGGCCTCGTGAACCCGCCGCGCTACGAGGTCGAGACGCTCGACAGCCCGGTGGCGGGCAAGACGGTCGTCTTCACCGGCAAGCTGGAAACCATGAGCCGCGATGAGGCCAAGGCGCAGGCCGAACGATTGGGCGCGAAGGCTGCGGGCAGCGTCAGCGCCAAGACCGACCTGCTGGTCGCCGGGCCGGGCGCGGGGTCTAAGCTGAAGAAGGCGCAGGAACTCGGCATCGAAGTGATCGACGAAGCGGGCTGGGCGGAAATCGTCGCGAAGGCCGATGCCGGGGCCGGGCCATGAGCGACCTGCTGCGCGAACTCCACCCGCTTGCCGCTCGCATTGCGGACCGCTTGCGGGCGCGGGGCGAGAAAGTCGCGGTCGCCGATGGAGCCACCGGCGGGCTGGTCGCGGCCAGCCTCCTGACCGTGCCGGGCGCGCTCGATTTCTTCGTGGGCGGCGGGGTGGTCTATTCGCTGCGGGCGCGCGACGTGCTGTTCGCGCTTCCCCGCGAGGCTTACAAGGGGATGCGCGGGGCGAGCGAAGACTATGCGCTGCTGCAGGCGCGGGCGATCCGCGACAACTTCGGCGCCGAATGGGGTCTTGCCGAAAGCGGCTCCGTAGGCGGCTCTTCGCATCCCACTGGAGCGCCTGCGGGCCGCAGCGTGGCGGCGCTTGCGGGGCCGGACGGGGAGGTCTGCGCCGTGCTCGAAACCGCCAGCGACGATCGCATCGCGAACATGGCCGCCTTCACCCGCAACGCGCTCGACCTGCTCGAGAAAACGCTCGCCGAAGCCTAGTCGTTCGGCATGATGTAGATCTCGCGCACCGCCGCCGTTTTCGGCTGCTCGAGCGCGTAGACCACCGCGTTCGCCACGTCCTCTGGCTGGATCTTGGTCGGCTTGGGCTCGTCGAAGAAAGCGGTGTTGACCATGCCCGGCGCGATCACCGTGCAGCGCCCGCCCCAGTCGCGCATCTCCTCGGCGAGGTTCTCGCCGAAGCCGTGGACGAACCACTTGGTCGCAGAATAAACCGAGCCTTTCATATTGTCGCGGCCCGCCTTGGACCCGGTGACGAGGAAATGGCCCTTGGTCTTTTTCAGATGCGGGATCGCCGCGTGCGCGAGGTAGAGCACGGCGAGGATGTTGATGTGGATCATGCGATGCCAGTCGTCGGGATCGCCCTTCTCGACGCCCGGCGCCGACGCGCCGGTCCCGGCATTGGCATAGACCGCCTCGATCCCGCCGAACCGGTCCGCGGTCTTCGCCAGCGCATCGCGCACCGCATCGCGGTCGGTCGCATCGCAGGGGAGGGCGAGGGCATTGTCGCCGATTTCTCCCGCCAGCTTTTCCAGCTTGTCCGCAGAGCGCGCGACCAGCGCGACGTTCCAGCCCGCCTGCGCCGCCGCGCGGGCGGTCGCCGCGCCGATGCCGGAGGAGGCTCCGGTGATGAGCAATGTCTTGGCCATGATGCTTGTCCTTTCACCCGGTCAATGGTGCGGGCGGGCGGGGCGTTCCGACAATCCTAGCGTGCGGCTGCGCGCGGGACCCATTTCATCACGCCCCCGGCAAGCGGAGTCCACCAGCCGGTCGCGATCCCCGCGCCGGCCAGCCGGTCGCTGGTCCACTGGTTGCAGGTCTTGCCGAGATGATAGGCGCCGCGTGCCGAATAGAACACGTCGTGGTCCTCGTAGCCCTCGAACACCTGCGGGTCCGGTTCGAGATCGGCGGCGATCGCCTCGGCCAGTGCGCGGTATTGCGCCGGCGTGACGCGCAGCTCGCGGAAATTCCCGGACGGGGCGGGGCGGACATACCACGCCACGTGCAGCAGCGCCTCGCCTCCGAAAAGCGCGCCCAGCGCGTTGCCGAGTTCCATCTCCGCCCAGGTCGGCGTTTCGAGGAAGAAGTCCCGCTCGCCCCAGCTCACCGCGACATGGGTATAGGCGCGCCGGGGCTCCGCGAGATCGGCAGGTGAGAAATGCGCGCGCCAGTCGTGCCCCTCGGCAAGGACGGGCATGACGATCTCGGTATGCACGCCGTTATGCGCGAGCAAGATCGTGACGCCGCGCGCGGGTTCCTCCCAGTCGGCGTTGCGCGGGATCGAGGAGCCGATCCATGCGGTACCGGCAAACAGGACGGGCAGGGCGACAATCGCGAGCGCGGCGCGGGTGAGCCAGCGGCGCAGCGGCCTAGCGGCCACGGCGCTTTCTCAGCCACAGGATCGCCCAGTCGCCGCGCTGGAGCCGCGCGACGAGATGCAGCCCGGCGCGGCGATAGGCGCGGCGCACCTGCGCCTCCTGCTCGCCCGCCAGCAGCCCGGCGAGCAGCACGCTGCCCCCCGGCGTGACATGGCGCGCGAAATCGGGGGCGAGTTCGACAAGCGGCCCGGCAAGGATATTGGCGATGAGGAGGTCGTAGGGCGCGTTCACGCGCAACAGGTCGTGCTCCATCCCCTCGGCGACGACGAAGGCCATCTGGCCGGGGCGCGGGCCGAGCGCTACCCGGTTGAGCGCGGCGTTCTCCGCGACGACCTCGGCGCAGACCTCGTCGATGTCGGACGCGGTGCAATTGGCCAAGGGCCACAGGCGCAGCCCCGCGAAGCCGAGCAGGCCCGTGCCCGTCCCGATATCCGCGATGCGCCGTGCGACGAGGCCGCTCGCCTTCATCTGCGAGAGCATTTCGAGGCAGCCGGCGGTGGTGCGGTGCTGGCCCGTGCCGAAAGCCTGGCTCGCCGGGATGACGAAATCGATTTGCTCCGGGTCGGGCGGGAATTCGGGCGTGTGGACGTGGAAGCGCCCGGCGCGGATCGGCTGGACGTTCTGCTGCGAGAGGGTCAGCCAGTCCTGCGCGGGCAGGCGCTCGACCGCGATTTCGGGCGGGTTGTCGGCGAACAGCCCGGCGAGCGCGGCTTCCTGCTCGGCCCCCGGTTCGCGCGGATACCAGGCTTCGAGCACCCAGTCCTCGGGGCGGTCTTCGGCCAGTTCGCGGCCCGCTATGACGAGGTCCGCGTCCCAGTCCTCGATCTCGTCATGGACGAGCAGCGCCTGCTGCACCGCGCGTTTTCCGGCGTGCGCGGTGAGCTTCCACGTCGCGCCCGTATCGTCGGTGTCAGCGGACAAAGCTCGCCCCGTTCGCATCGATCACCGCGCCCGTCATGCTCGGCGGCGCATCGAGCGCGCAGAAGGCGGCGATGGTCGCGATTTCCTCGGGCTCGGCGACGCGGCCCAGCGGGATGTCGGCGAGCAGGCCCGGCCCGCCGCGGCTTTCAAGGTAGTCGCCCGCCATGCTGGTGTCGGTGAAGCCCGGCGTGATCGCGTAGCTCAATACGCCCATGTTGGCATAGGCGCGCGCGATGGTCTTGTGCATGGCGACCATGCCGCCCTTGGCCGCGGCATAGTGCCAGTGCGCGGGCGAATCCCCGCGATAGGCCGCGCGGCTCGCGACATGGACGAGCCGTCCGCGAACGCCGTCCTCGCCCGCATCCCCGTCGAGCCAATGGAGCACCGCGAGCCGCGACAATTGCGCTGCGGCGGTAAGGTTGATGCGCAGCGTGTCCTCCCACGCGTCGAGCCATTCGATGTCGGAGCGTTCGAGACGCGAGGCTTCGAACAGGCCGGCGTTGTTGATGACCGCATCGATCCGCCCGCCGCCCGTCTCGAGCGCGGCTTCCCACAGCAATTGGGGCGCTGCCGGATCGGTGAAATCGGCGGCGATTTCGCCGTCCCCGCCGCGCGTCGAATGGCCGATCACCGTGACCCCGCGCGCGGCGAGCGCCTCGCGCACCGCCGCGCCTATGCCCCGGCTCGTCCCCGTAACAAGAATGACACTCATGCAAGCCCCTATCCCGAAATTTGCAAGCGGAGTCGAGTTCTCGCCGCTTGCCCTATGCCGCAGCATCGTTAAGTGAGTGCCGGAATATCAATGCGACATGGGACGATCATGAGTCAAAGAGACCATCACAGCGCAAGGCCGCTGTCGCCGCATCTCCAGATCTGGCGCTGGGGGCCGCATATGCTGGTCTCGATCCTGCACCGCGTTTCGGGTTCCGCCATGGCGCTGGTCGGCCTGCCGCTGCTGGTGTGGTTCCTGGGCGCTCTCGCGAGCGGGCCGGAGGCGTTTGCGACCTTCACCTTCTGGATGGGCTCGCCGATTGGCCTGGTCGTTCTGTTCGGCCTGTCCTGGGCCTTCTTCAACCACATGATGAGCGGGCTACGCCACTTCGTGCTCGACATCGGGGCGGGCTACGATCTCGACGTCAACCGCTTCTGGTCGATTGCCTCGCCCGTCATCGGCGTGCTGCTGACGCTGGCGCTGTGGTCCTACCTGCTGTTCGCGAAGGGAGCCTGACCAATGGGTAACGGCACTTCGATCGGCCGCGTGCGCGGCCTCGGCCCGAGCCACGAAGGCGCGCATCACTGGCTGCTGCAGCGCACCACGGCGGCGGGCAATCTCATCGTCATGGCGTGGCTGATCGTCAGCTTCGCGATGCTGTCCGATTTCTCCCATGCCGGTGTCTCGACATGGCTCGCCCAGCCGATCGCGGCGGTCCCGATGGCGCTGCTCACGATCAGCCTGTTCTGGCACGCCCGGCTCGGCCTGCAGGTCGTGATCGAGGACTACATCCACGAGCCCGGTTCCAAGTTCGCGCTGATCACGGCGCTCAATCTCGCGGTATTCGGCGGCGCGGGCTTTGCCCTGTTCAGCGTCGCAACCCTCGCATTCGGAGCAAAGGCTTAATGGCAAGCGCACCCGCCAATGATGCAGGCCCTTCGCTGAAGGGCTCGTATAAGATCGTCGATCACACCTATGACGTCGTCGTCGTGGGCGCGGGCGGATCGGGCCTGCGCGCCACCATGGGCGCGGCCGAAGCGGGCCTTCGCACGGCGAACATCTCCAAGGTCTTCCCGACCCGCAGCCACACGGTCGCGGCGCAGGGCGGAATCGCGGCGAGCCTCGGCAACAACACGCCCGACCACTGGACCTGGCATATGTACGACACGGTCAAGGGGTCGGACTGGCTGGGCGACCAGGACGCGATCGAATATCTCGCGCGCGAAGCCCCGCAGGCGGTCTACGAGCTCGAGCACGCGGGCGTGCCGTTCAGCCGCAACGAGGACGGGACGATCTACCAGCGGCCTTTCGGCGGGCACATGCAGAATATGGGCGAAGGCCCGCCCGTGCAGCGCACCTGCGCCGCCGCCGACCGCACGGGGCACGCGATGCTCCACGCGCTCTACCAGCAGAGCCTCAAGTACGATGCGGATTTCTTCATCGAGTATTTCGCGCTCGACCTGATCATGGCCGATGTCGACGGCGAGAAGAAATGCGTCGGCGTGATGGCGATGTGCCTCGACGACGGGACGATCCACCGCTTCCGCGCGCAGAGCGTGGTGCTGGCGACCGGCGGATATGGCCGGTGCTACTTCACCGCTACATCCGCGCACACCTGCACCGGCGACGGCGGCGGCATGGTGCTGCGCGCCGGGCTTCCGCTGCAGGACATGGAATTCGTCCAGTTCCACCCGACCGGCATCTACGGCGCGGGCGTGCTCATCACCGAAGGCGCGCGCGGCGAGGGTGGCTACCTGACGAACAGCGAAGGTGAACGCTTCATGGAGCGTTATGCGCCGTCCGCGAAGGACCTCGCCTCGCGCGATGTCGTCAGCCGCTCGATGGCGCTCGAAATGCGCGAAGGGCGAGGCGTCGGGCCGGAGGGGGATCACATCTACCTCCACCTCGACCACATCGATCCCAAGGTGCTGGCCGAACGGCTTCCCGGCATCACCGAGAGCGGCAAGATCTTCGCCGGCGTCGACCTGACCCGCGAACCGCTGCCGGTGACGCCGACCGTGCATTACAACATGGGCGGCATCCCGTGTAACTATCACGGCCAGGTCGTCACCATCGGCCCGGACGGAAACCCGGACCATGTCGTGCCCGGCCTCTACGCCGTGGGCGAAGCGGCCTGCGTCTCGGTCCACGGGGCGAATCGCCTCGGCTCCAATTCGCTGATCGACCTCGTCGTGTTCGGCCGCGCGACCGGCATCCATCTGAAGGAAAACCTCAAGGCCGGCGCGAGCCAGCCCGAACTTCCGACCGACAGCGCCGACTTCGCGCTCACCAGGCTCGACCACTTCCGCTATGCCGAGGGCGGCTCGCCCACGGCCGCGATCCGCGCCGATATGCAGAAGGCGATGCAGCAGCACGCCGCCGTGTTCCGCGACCAGAAGCTGATGGACGAGGGCGTCAAGAAGCTCGCCGAGCAGAACAAGCGGATGGAGGACATCCACGTCACCGACAAGTCGCTGATCTGGAACTCGGACCTGATCGAAACGCTCGAACTCGACAACCTCATGGCGCAGGCGAACGTGACCATGGCAAGCGCCGCCAACCGCAAGGAAAGCCGCGGAGCCCACGCGCACGAGGATTATCCCGAGCGCAACGACAAGGAATGGATGAAGCACACCGTCGCCTGGTTCGACGGCTGGGGCGGACGCGGCTCGAACATCCGCATCGATTACCGCCCGGTCCACGAATACACGCTGACCGAAGACGCGACCTACATCGAGCCCAAGGCGCGCGTGTATTGAGGACGCAGGCGGCGTCCGGGCTCTCCCGGACGCCGCGCGCAGCTCCCGGACGATGCCGGTTCGCTAGTCACGCCGAACCGGCTTGACGCTTGCAGCAGCGGCGGGCAGCTTGCCTGCCTATGAAGCGGGGCGCGATCATGGTGGGGGTCTGGGCGAGCCTGCTTGCTCTTGCTGCACCGCCGACGCTCTCTGCCAACCCCAACCAGCCGCCTCCTCACACCGAGCCTTTTCCGAACCTCGTCACCGGCGAGAGCCGCGAGGATGCGAAGGCCAGCTTCGATCTCGGCCCGCAGATGCGGCGCGGGGTGAGCGTTGCCGAAATGCTGGAGCAGCGTGCGCGGCTCGATGCGGCGCTGGGGCAGCTCAGGGCGCATCGCAGGGGCACGGTCGATGCCTATGTCGTGACGGTGGCGCTCGACAGCGACCCGGTCTTCGCCCGCGAGGCGCGCGAGGCGGGACGGGTGCTTGCCCGGCGCTATGGCGCGGACGGGCGCACGCTGGTGCTCGCCGGGCCGGACGGCACGCGCGACGACCGGCCGCACGGCTCGATCGAGGCGCTTGCGCTCTCGCTTGCCCGGATCGCCGAGCTGATGGACCCGGAAGAAGACGCGCTCGTGCTCTACACCACCAGCCACGGCGCGCCCTATGGCCTCGTCTTCCATTACGGCGACACCGGATACGGCATTCTCTCGCCCGCGCGGCTCAAGTCCGTGCTTCAGGAACTCGGCATCGCGCGCCGCGTGCTGATCGTCTCGGCGTGCTATTCGGGCATCTTCATCCCTGAACTCGCCGGCCCCGACAGCGCGATCATGACCGCGGCAGCGGGCAATCGCACCAGCTTCGGCTGCGAGGCGGACAATGACTGGACCTTCTACGGCGATGCGATGATCAACCGCGCTCTGAGGAAGCCCGTGCCGCTGACCGAAGCCGCGCAGGAGGCGAACCGCACCATCGCGGGGTGGGAGGCGAACCTTCGCCTGTTCGCCTCGCTCCCGCAATCGAGCATCGGGGACGGGGCGAAGGCGTGGCTGGCCGAACTGGAAGCGAACCTCCCCGCAGCCGCGGACCCGGTCGGGCGGTCGGCGTTCGAAGCGGCGAAGGAGAAGCTCGCTAGTCAGCCTGCTCCACAACCCGCACGTCGATGATCTTCACCGGCTCGGCCAGCATCTGGCCCTTCATCACCCCTTCACCCTTGTCGGGATCGCCGGGCCGCGCGTGGATCGCGGCGACCACGTCCATCCCGCCGGTGACATAGCCGAACACGGCATAGCCATTGCGCCACGTCGGATTGTCGCTATCGGGCCGCGCGTCGAGCCCGGTCTGGTCCTGCAGCATGATCGAGAAATCGCCGTTCGCCGTGCCGGGTTCGCCCATCGCCATCGAAAGCGCGCCGTTGGTGTGGGAAAGCCCCGTCTCGCTGGTCGGCTCGTGTTCGATGCCGGGCAGGATGCGGTCCGGATCCTGCTGCGTTCCGCCCTGGATCAGCCCGTTGGGCATCGGCTCGCGGTCGAGTTTCATCGCGCGGTAGAACACCGTCCCGTCGAAGCGGTCCTCCCTTGCATAGCGCAGGAAATTGGCCGCGGTGATCGGCGCGCGCTCGGTTTCCAGCGCGACGGTGATGTCGCCCAGTTCGGTCTCGATCACGACGGTCTGCGTCTCGTAGTCCTTGGGCGGGGTCACGTCGGCGGGCGGGGGAGGGGGCGCGTCCGACTTGATCTCGAATTTCGCCAGCAAGGTGCGCTGGCAACCGGGCGCATCGTCCTCGGCGCAATTGCGGAAATTGTCGTCGCTGACGAGGTAGAAATAGGTCTTGCCCGATTGCTCGCGCAGGGCCAGCCCTTCGAAATTGTCGAGCTTCATCGGCGGGCGCAGCACGGCGAGCGTTTTGGGCGGCACGCCGCCTGCGACCTCGACGATGGCCGCGCGGTTGCCCTCCTCGGGGCGGTAGCTGCGAAAGAGGACGTAGCACGTGCCGTCCGCCTTGCACGCGGCATCGGTCGGCACGCCGCCCGCCTCGGCGATGCCTTGGGGGGCGGGCAATTGGAACAGGCTCGCGCTGGTGCCGGTCACGCGCACGCAATTTGGGCGGTCGGGGCTGGCCCATTCTCCGCAGGCGATGAAGCCACCCTCGAAAGCGGCAAGCGCCTCGATCCCGCTATTGCCCGAAGCCTGCGAGAGCAATTCGGCGGCGCGGTCCTCGGTGGCGGTGGGTGCGCCTGCGTAATCGACATAGCGCCAGATGCGCTGCTCGCGCTCAAAGGCGATAAGCCAGCCGCCCGCCGGGTCGAACGCGATCGCCTCGGCATCGGCGCGCTCCTTGTCGTCCAGCTCGTCCCCGTCCGTTTCGAGCAGCGGGCCGATCTCCATCGCCGCGACGTCCACGAGGCGGCGGTTGATGTCGTCGGGCACGATGCGCAGCCAGCGCCCGTCGTCGGCGACCGCGTGGAGCGCGCCGTCCGCCCAGTCGAGGCCCGAAATTCCGCCGATTGCGAATTCGTCCGGCTCGATCTCGACCGCGCCGCGGAAGACCAGCTCGCCGACCTCCTCGTCCTCGCCAAGGCCGAGATCGGCGGGGTTTGTCAGCGGGAAGAACTCCTCCGCCACCAGCGCGGCGGGCAGGGGCAGGGCTGCGAGAATCGCGGCGAGCAGGGCGAGAAGGGCGGGGCGGTGGGTCATGCGTGCGATGATATGCGCGCTTCGTCGGGGCGCAAGCGTCGTTCGTGGATGTTCATCCGGGCTTCATGTTTACAGACGTAGTCGATGCGCCTACAGATGTAATCGCAAGCAGGGAGACCGCTTTCGTGACCGACCGTAACCCACCCGAAAGGATCAGCGAGGCCGAGCACGCCGTGATGGAGGCGCTCTGGACCCGCGGGACTATGACCGCCGCCGAAGTGTGCGACGTCGTCTGCGAGAGCCGCGGCTGGAGCCTCGCCACGGTCAAGACCCTGCTCTCGCGCCTTGTCCAGAAGGGCGCGATCGGGGCCGAGCCCGACGGGCGGCGCTATCTCTACAGCGCCCTGATCGAACGCGCCGATTACGTGGGCGGCGAATCGCGCCGGCTCGTCGACCGCCTGTTCGGCGGGCGGCCCGCCTCGCTCTTCGCCCACCTCGCAGAAAGCGAGGCGCTTACCGAAGACGACCTTGAGGAGATCGAGGCCCTGCTGAAGGAGATGCGCAAATGAGCGGCTTCCTCCTTGAAACGCTGGTTTGGACCGGGGCGCTGATCGCGCTGGTCCTTGTCCTTCGCCGCCCGGTCGCGCAGGTGTTCGGGCCGCGCATGGCCTATGCCCTGTGGGCGCTGCCGATGGCGCGCCTCCTGATGCCGCCGATCACGCTGCCCGCCTGGCTTGCGCCCGCGCCCGAGGCCGAACCGATGACCGTCGGGCTCGCCCTTGATGCAGGCGAAGTCCAGACGGTCGCGCTCGCGCCAGCCACGCGCGAGGCTGACCCTGCGCCCCTTCTTTCGCTCGACTGGGAGGCGCTGGGCACGGCCGCGCTGCTCGTCTGGCTGGCGGGGGCGGCGGTGTTCCTCGCCAATCGCTTCCGCCACTATTTCGCCCTGCGCGATGAGCTGGTCGCCGATGCGCGCGAGGTCGGGCGCCTCGAGGGGCCTTTCGCCTCCATCCGCCTGATCGAGACGCCGGGCACGGCCGCGCCGCTCGCTTTCGGGGTGGTCGACCCCGTGATCGCCCTGCCGCCCGGCTTCATGGCGCAGGCCGACCGCACGGCGCGCGACCTCGCGCTGGAGCACGAAATCGCCCACCACCGCGGGCACGACCTGCTCATCAATGTCCTCGTCCAGCCGCTGTTCGCCGCGCACTGGTTCAATCCGCTCGGCCGCTATGGCTGGCTCGCGCTGCGCCGCGACCAGGAAGCGGCCTGTGACGCGCGGGTCGTCGCCGCGCGTTCGAGCGACGAGCGCGCGGTCTATGCCCGCCTCATCGCCAGCACCGCCGCCGGGCCGCGGGTCGCGCTCGCCGCGCCCATGGCCTGCCCGGTGCTGGGCGAACAATCCATCATCCATCGCTTGAGGAGCCTGAAGATGTCCGACCTGTCCCCCCGCCGCCGCATCGCCGGTCGCCTTGCACTGGGCGCAGCCGTGCTCGCCCTGCCGCTCACCGCGTCGATCAGCTATGCCGAGGCTATCGCGCCCGAAGCGCCCGCAGCTCCGGCTGCGCCCGCCGCGCCCGCTCCGGCTCCGCAGCCGCCCGCGTCGCCTGAAGCTCCCGACGCGCCGCCCGCGCCCGAGGGGATCGAAAGCATCGACCCCGACAGCGCCGAACCCCAAGTCTATTACACCGAGGAATCCGAATACGTCACCATCGTCGAGCGCGAAGAGCCCGGCGCGGACGGCAAGAAGCGCAAGGTGATCGTCAAGCGCGTCACCGACGGCGACGGCAATGTCATAAGCGAGGACGAGCGCGGCCTCACCCTCGGCTCCCGCACCGAGGTCATCCGCGGCAAGCGCGCCAGCGGCGAGCTCAGCGACGAGGAAGTCGAGGAAATCATGATCGAGGTCCGCGAAGGGCTCGCCGAAGCCGACGCGGCGCTCAAGGAACTGCCCGCGATGCTGGCCGAGATCGAGCGCGAGGGCGACATGGTGAAGCACCGCACCGTGGTCGAGATGCAATGCGATCCCGCCAGCAGCGAGGTCGCCACCACCACCACCGACGAGGACGGCGTGACCGTGGTGAGGCTGTGCCAGGCGCGAGTGATGGCGCAGGCGCTCGAGGGGATCAAGGAAGCGCGCCGCTCGATTGCCGCCGACCGCGAGATGTCCGCTTCGATGCGCAAGAAGATCCTCAAGGAGCTCGACCGCCAGATCGAGACCTGGGAGGACGCCAACAGCTGACGCGCCGCTGCGGCGCCAGCGCGAGGGGGCGCGCGGCCTTGCGGCCTGCGCGCCCCTTTCGCGTCATTCCTTGCTGGTCTCCGGCTCTTGCGAGGCCATTTCCGCTTCCATCGTCATCTCGCGAGGGCGCGCCGGGTAGTCGCAACCGCGCCCCATGCCGAGCCCCTTGAGAAAGCCGCGCCGGACCATCCCGGCCGTGATCGCATAGACGAGCGCGCGCTTCTCGCCCGCCGCACCCGTGACTTCGCGCAAGATCCCGCGAAACGGAATGAGCGACCCGACCAGCCCCTTGGCGACGCGGCCCGGTTTCAATCCGCCCTCGGGTCGGCCGAGATAGTCGTAATCCGGCCCCAGCACCGTATCGATCCGCGCGATCTCGGCGACGATCGCGTTGCAATCGGTCAGCTCTTCGCGGGCGTAGGGGGCTTCGGCGGCCTCGACCAGCACGGCGGGTATCTCGCTGCCGTCGATGTTGAGATCCTCGAGCGGGGTGCGGGCGATGTCCTCGACATCGGCATCGGGCTTGGCCACCTGCGCTTGGGCCGGGGCGGCTGCGCACACGCCCATCAGCGCGAGCGCCGCAGGCGCGAGCGCCCTATTCGAAATACCTGTCGCAAACCGCATGATCGCCTGTCTCCATTCCGGCTTTCAGCGCCGCCATTCGCTGGGCGCTGGTGCCGTGGGTGAAATTCTCCGGCTCGATCCGCCGCCCGGCCTGTCGCATCAGCGTGTCATCGCCGATGGAGCTGGCGGCGGCGAGCCCTTCCTCCATGTCGCCCGGCTCGATCCGTTCCCGGTTGAGCCCGGCCCACACGCCCGCATAGCAATCGGCCTGCAATTCCATCCTCACCTGCAGGGCATTGGCCCGCGATGGATCGCGCGCCTTGGCCTGCCGCACCGCGCCCGCGATCCCGGTCAGGTTCTGGATGTGGTGGCCGTATTCGTGGGCGATGACATACAAACGCGCGAAATCGCCGCCCGTGCCCGCCATTGTCGCAAGCTGGTCGTAAAAGCCCGTGTCGATGTAGATGCCCATGTCCGCCGGGCAGTAGAACGGTCCCGCCGCCGACGTGGCGCTGCCGCAGCCCTCGGTCGTGACCGCGCCGCCGCGATAGAGGTCGAGGACGGGCTGTTCGAACCGCGCCCCGGCGCGCGCGAAGACCGGCTCCCATGTCGCATTGAGGCTGGCGAGCGCGTCGCAGGCTTCGGCCGCATAGGGGCCCATCGCGCAGACCTCCGCCTCGCTCATCTCGCTCGCCCCTTCGCCGCGCTGGGGGAGCGCCTGCTGCGCGCCTTCCATCATCCCGATCGTCTGGCGCGGATCGAGGTCGAGGAAAAACGCCGCCGCGAGCGCGATGAGGATGCCGACGATGCCGAGCCCGCCCGCCTTCTTCGCGCGGCCGCCGCCGCTGGAGCGGACCTTGATGTCATCGGTATCGTGCCGGTCGAGCCGCATTGCCTTCTCCCCTCCCGCGCCTGCTTCCGCAAATCGCTGGACAGGCGGCGCGCGTGCGGCGAAAGCACGCGCAAGGATGGAACGAGTGCAGGAGAACGACGAAATGCTCAAGACCGATGCGGCTGGAGGCACCATGCTGGCGGGCAAGCGCGCGCTGGTGACGGGGTCGACTTCGGGCATCGGCCTGGCCGTCGCGCGCGCGCTCCATGCCGAGGGCGCGGGCATCGTCCTCAACGGCTTCGGCGACGAGGCCGAGATCGCCGCGCTGCGCGAGGAGCTGGCTGCGGATTACAGCGGTGCGAACCTGATGGACGCGGGTGCGATCGAGGCGATGATGGAGGAGGTCGGCGACATCGACATCCTCGTCAACAATGCCGGGATGCAGCACGTCTCCCCGGTCGAGGACTTTCCGCCGGAGAAGTGGGACGCGGTGCTCGCGCTCAACCTCACCGCCGCCTTTCACACCACCAGGCTTGCGGTTCCGGGGATGAAGGCGAAGGGCTGGGGGCGCATCGTCAACACCGCGAGCGCCCATTCGCTTGCCGCTTCGCCTTTCAAAAGCGCCTATGTCGCGGCCAAGCACGGGCTTGCCGGCTTCACCAAGACCATCGCGCTCGAACTGGCCGAGCACGGCGTCACCGCGAACTGCATCTCGCCCGGCTATGTCTGGACGCCGCTGGTCGAAAACCAGATTCCCGACACCATGGCCGCGCGCGGGATGACCCGCGAACAGGTGATCAACGACGTCCTGCTCGCAGGCCAGCCGACCAAGAAATTCGTCCAGCCCGAAGATGTCGGGGCCATGGCGGCGTTCCTGTGCACCCCGGCCGCAGACAACATCACGGGGTCGAATTTCAGCATGGACGGGGGATGGACCGCCAAGTGAGCCTTCCCGTCCGCCTCCTGCGCCTGGCCGCCGCGCTGTTCGGCCTCGCCGCGCTCGCCGCCTGCGCGAGCGCGCCCCCTCCCGCGCCGCTTGTCAGCGATGCCGAGATCGCCGCGATCCGCGCGAACCTCACCCGCGACATCGCGGTGCTGGCGAGCGACGAGTTCGGCGGGCGCAAGCCGGGCACGCCGGGCGAGGCGAAGACGGTCGATTTCCTCATCGGCCAGCTCGAGGCGGCGGGGCTCGTCTCGGGCACCAACGATCCCGGCAGCGCATGGCGCGCGCCCGTGGACCTCATCGCCACGAGCCCACAGGCGAGCGGGCTTTCCTTCGAGATCGGCGAGCGCGGCGTGCTCATCCCCGACGAGGAAGGCGCCGCCTTCACCACCCGCCGCCGGGTGCTGGTTCAGGCCGGACCCGATCTCGGCAGCGAAGTCGTCTTCGTCGGGCGCGAATCGGACAGCATCACGCGCGAGGTCGCGGCGGGGCAGATCCTCGTCATGCTCGGAGAGCCCGGCGTCAGCCCGCAGCGGCGCGCGGCGCTGTTCGCGCTGGACCCGGTGGGAATCGTCACCGTGGTCGAGGACGAGAAGTCGATAGCGGCCACGAGGCGGGCCTACGGGCGCGAACGGCTGCTGCTCGCAAGCGAGGAGGAAGTGCGCCTTTCCGCCTTCGTCACGGCGGGCGCGATGGAACGCGTGCTCGGCAAGGAGGCGTGGCGCGCGCTCGAGAAAGGCGCGGACGAGCCCGGTTTCGAGCCCGTCACCATCCCCGCGCGGCTCACGATCGAGGCGACTTCGAAGCGGCGCGAGTTCGCCTCGTCCAACGTCATCGGCCTGTTGCCGGGAACGAAGCCCGAAGCGGGCGCGGTGCTGCTGCTCGGCCACTGGGACCATCTCGGCGAATGCGGCGAAGCGCCCGATCCGATCTGCAACGGGGCGGTCGACAATGCCTCGGGCATTGCCGCGCTGCTCGAACTCGCCCGCCGCCTCGCCGCTTCCGGCCCGCACGAACGCGACATCTACGTGCTCGCCACCAGCGCCGAGGAAGCCGGCCTGCTCGGGGCCAAAGCCTTTGCCGAGAACCCGCCGCTGCCGCTCGACGCGATCATCGCCGCGTTCAATTTCGACACCGTCGCAGTCGCCCCCGCAGGAACGCCGGTCGGCTTCATCGGGGCCGGGCGCACGCCGCTCGACAAGCCGGTGCTGGACCTTCTGGCCGAGCGCGGGCGCACGACCGGCGATCCCGCCTTCGCCGAGGCGTTCCTGCGGCGACAGGACGGCTGGGCGCTGCTCGAAAAAGGCGTGCCTGCGGTGCTGGTGTCGAGCGCCTTCGCTTCGCGCGACGTGCTCGGGAGCTATCTCAGGAGCGATTACCACCGTCCTTCCGACGAGCCGGGCGCGCTCGAGCTGGGCGGGGCGATCGAGGACCTGCTGCTGCATGAGGAGCTGGTACGCCGCCTGGCCGACACCACGCTCACGCCCTCGCTTGGGCCCGCGATCGCGCCGAGCGCGCCGGAAATCGCCGCAGACCGTCGATAGCGCGCGTTCCGGCCCTAGCGTTTGCGCCGAAGCGCGATTACATGGGCCGTCACGATTCTCCCCCCAGACGGTCAACACCCGCTCAGAAAGTGACGCTCATGGACATTCCGCTCGGCCTTACCTTCGACGACGTGCTGCTGCGTCCGGCCGAAAGCGAGGTCCTGCCCTCCATGGCCGACACGAAGACGCGTCTTACCCGCGAAATCGCGCTCAACATCCCGATCCTGTCCTCCGCGATGGACACGGTGACCGAGGCCGACATGGCGATCGCCATGGCGCAGCTGGGCGGCATCGGCGTGCTCCACCGCAATCTCGACATCGAGGAACAATGTGCCGCGGTGCGCGCGGTCAAGCGGTTCGAGAGCGGGATGGTGGTCAATCCCATCACCATCGGCCCCGACGCCGCGCTGGGCGAAGCGCAGGCGCTGATGCAGCAGCACCGCATCAGCGGCATTCCCGTGACCGACCGCGAGGGCAAGCTGTGCGGGATCCTGACCAATCGCGACGTGCGCTTTGCCGAGAACCCGGCGCAGCCCGTGCGCGAGCTGATGACGACCGACAACCTTGCGGTCGTCCCGCTCGGCACGAGCCAGGAGGAAGCGCGCCGCCTGCTCCACCAGCGCCGGATCGAGAAGCTGCTGGTCGTCGATGACGACTATCGCTGCATCGGCCTCATCACGGTCAAGGACATCGAGAAGGCCGTGACTTACCCCGACGCGACCAAGGACGCTGCCGGGCGCCTGCGGGTCGCCGCCGCCACGACGGTCGGGGATTCGGGCTTTGCCCGGACCGAGGCGCTGATCGATGCCGAGGTCGACGTGATCGTGATCGACACCGCCCACGGCCACAACCGCGAAGTCGCGCGCGCGGTCGAGCGGGCGAAGAAGCTGTCGAACGCGGTGCAGGTGATCGCGGGCAATGTCGCGACGCCCGAAGCGACGCGCGCGCTGATCGACGCGGGCGCGGATGCGGTCAAGGTGGGGATCGGACCGGGCTCGATCTGCACCACCCGCGTCGTCGCGGGCGTCGGCGTGCCGCAATTGACCGCCGTGATGGAAAGCGCCGCCGAAGCCAAGAAGTCGGACGTTCCGGTGATCGCCGACGGCGGGCTTCGCACCAGCGGCGACGTCGCCAAGGCGCTGGCTGCAGGCGCAAGCACGGTGATGGTCGGTTCCATGCTGGCAGGGACCGCCGAAAGTCCGGGCGAGGTGTTCCTCTACCAGGGCCGCAGCTACAAGGCGTATCGCGGCATGGGCTCGGTCAGCGCGATGGCGCGCGGCAGCGCCGACCGCTATTTTCAGCAGGACGTCTCCGCGATGAAGCTCGTGCCGGAAGGGATCGAGGGGCAGGTGCCGTTCAAAGGCCCGGTCGCCGACGTGATCCACCAGCTCGTCGGCGGTATCAAGGCGGCGATGGGCTATACCGGCGCGGCGACGATCGAGGACCTGCAGACCCGTTCGCAATTCGTGCGGATCACCAATGCCGGCCTTTCGGAAAGCCACGTCCACGATGTCGCGATCACCCGCGAGGCGCCCAACTATCCCACTCGCTAGGTTCTTCCAATGACCCCCGCAGCCCGCGTTCAGGCCGCGATCGAGGTGCTCGACCTCGTGATCGAGGCGGCGAAGGGCGAGGGGGCGCCCGCCGACCGAATCCTCGCCGATTATTTCCGCGCCCGCCGCTATGCTGGGTCCAAGGACCGCCGGGCGGTGCGCGAGCTGGTCTATGCCGCAATCCGCGCGGTCGGGCCGGTGCCGGGCAATGGCCGCGACGCCATGCTCGCCTATGGCCGCGCGGACCCGGCCAACCACCACGTCCTTGACCTGTTCGACGGCTCGCCGCACGGCCCTGCGCCGATCGAAGCGGGCGCGATCGAGGCAAAGCCCGGCCTTGCGCCCGACTGGCTGGTGGCGGCGCTCGCCCGTTCGGGCATCGCGGGCGAGGCGGCAGCGGCGCTGATGGACCGCGCGCCGCTCGACGTGCGGGTGAACACGCTCAAGGCCGAGCGCGAGACCATCGAACTGCCTGAAAAGGGCGAACACCTCGCCGCGCCTCAGGCCGTGCGCCTTCCTTCGGGCACGCGGATCGAGGACTGGGACGCCTGGCGCGATGGCCGGATCGAGGTGCAGGATCTGGGCAGCCAGCTCGCCTGCCTCGCCGCCGCCGCGCAGCCGGGGGAGACGGTGATCGACCTGTGCGCCGGGGCCGGTGGCAAGTCGCTCGCTCTCGCCGCCGCGATGGAGAACGCCGGCCGCTTGATCGCCTGTGACACCGACAAGCGGCGGCTCGGCAACCTCCCTCCGCGCGCCGCGCGTGCCGGAGCGGGGCTGGTCGAAACGCGCCTGCTCGATCCGGGCCGCGAGGCCGAGGGGTTGGCGGATATTGCGGGCAGTGCGGACCTTGTCCTCGTCGATGCGCCCTGTTCGGGGACGGGCACATGGCGAAGGAAGCCCGAGGCGAAGTGGCGGCTCACCCCGCGCGCGCTCGAAAACTATGCCGCGCTGCAGGACCGTCTGCTCGACATCGCGGCGGGGCTGGTGAAGCCGGGCGGGCGGATCGTCTTCGTCACCTGCTCGCTTCTCGACGAGGAAGGCGCGAAGCGGATCGAGGCTTTCCTCGCCCGCCACGAGGGGTTCGAGGCCCCAGGCGTTAACCTTCCGCTCGGCGCGCCGCGCGGGAAAGGGTGGCGGCTCGATCCGTTCCATCACGGCACGGACGGTTTTTTCATCGCCAATTGCCTGCAGGCGTGTTAGCCATATGCCTTATGGCTGAGCCTGTCCGATCCCGGCCTGCTGCAATCAAGGAGCTGTTCATGCGTTTCGCGCCCGCTGCCGCCGCCCTTTCGCTGTTCCTCGCCACCACGGCGAGCGTGACGAGCGCGGGGGACAAGGCACCGGATGTCCGCGCCGAAGCCTTGATCCTCGAAGGGGAGGCGGCGCTTGCCGCAGGCGACACGCAGGGGGCGATCGATGCCTTCGAAGCCGCGCTTGCGGTGGACCCGGGCTACACGCCGATCTTCGTCCACCTTGCCGAGGCCGCGCGCGAAAACGGGCTCCAGGGCAAGGCGATCCGCTATTACCGCGAGGCGCTGGCCCGCGACCCTGACAATTTCGCCGCGATTTCGGGCGAAGGCGCCGCGCTGGTCGAAAAGGGCGCGATCGAAAAGGCGAAGCGCAACCTTGCGCGGCTTCAGTCGATGTGCGGCGATTCCTGCCCCGAAACGGTCGCGCTGCGCTCGACCATCGCGTCCGGAGCGAGCCGTCCGGTCGGCCAGCGGCTCGCGGTCGATACCGCCGAGGGCGGCAGCTCGGCCAACTGAGCACGCACCGCACCCGTGCTGACGCTGCACCATCTCGAATATTCGCAGAGCTTCCGCATCCTCTGGCTGCTGGAAGAACTCGGCGCCGAATACGAGCTGAAGACCTACAAGCGCGATCCCGAGACGAACCTCGCGCCCGATGACTACAAGGCCTTGTCGCCGCTCGGCACTGCGCCGGTCGTCACCGATGGCGACCTTGTCCTCGCGGAGAGCAACGCGATCATCGACTACATTCTCGATTCGCACCCGGACAGCCCGTTGCGCCCTGCACCCGGCACCCCGGACCGGGCGCGTCACCTGTTCTGGTTCCATGCGGCGCAGGGCTCGCTGATGAGCATTCAGGGTGTCGCCATGGTTCTAACCCTGCTCGAAAGCCGCACGCCCTGGCCCATCAGCGCGCTGCTGAAGGCGATCTTCGGGCAGGTGCGCAAGCTGTTCGTCAACCCGCGGATGGATGCGCTGTTCGGCCAGATGGAAAAGGATCTAGGTGAAAAGCCCTTCTTCGGCGGGGACACCCTGACCGCCGCCGACATCACGCTGGTCTATCCCATGTTCGCCGCGCGCGACAAAGGGGCGTTCGAATTGGGCTATCCCAATATCGGCAAGTGGTTCGACCGCGTCGAGGCGATGGACAGCTTTAAGGCCGCGCGGGCGAAGGATGACCGCGATTCCATCATTTTCCGCTTCTAGCCGCGCAGGTGGTCGCGGAATTCCTCGAGGATTTCACGGTAGACCTGCCGCTTGAACGGGATGATGAGTTCGGGCAGCTGCTCGGGCTCGATCCAGCGATACTCGTTGAATTCGGGCGGGTCGTGCGCCTCGAGGTCGATATCGGCCTCGCTCCCGAGGAATCTGCCGAGGAACCAGTGCTGCTCCTGCCCGCGGTATTTCCCCTTCCACACCTTGCCCAGAAGTTCGGGCGGCAGGTCGTAGCGCAAGGGCCGGGAAGCGGGCGCGATGATCTCGACGAGATCGGGCGTGATGCCCGTCTCCTCGCCCAGTTCGCGCAGGGCGGCGACCTGTTTGTCCTCGCCCGGATCGATCCCGCCCTGCGGCATCTGCCACATCCCGTGCGCGCGCTTTTCGATCCGCTGGCCGACGAAGACGCGGTTCTCGGCATTGAGCAGCATGAAGCCCGCGCAGGGGCGATAGGGCAGGTCGTCCGGGGAAAGGGTCATCAATCAGGCTCCGAGCATGAATTTCATCGCCGCGACGACCCGTTCAAGGTCGGCCTGGGTGCTGGGCACGGCCTGGCGCAGGTTGGTAAAGGAATGGGTGACGCCCTCGATCTCGAGGAAGACGTGCGACCGGCCCGCCTCAGCCAGAGCCTTCGCGTATTCGCGGCCCGAATCGCGAATGGGATCGAGGCTCGCGGTGACGATCACCGTGGGCGGCGCGCTGGCGTGGTCGCCGAGGATGGGGAAGGCGCGCGCGTCCGCTCGGTCGCCCTGATAGGCGGCATCGAAGAATTCGACTGCCGCCCTGGTCAGCACGAAGCCCTCGGCAAAGGCTTCGAGGCTGGCGGAGCCAATCGCGTCGGCGGCGAGCGGGAAGAGCGGGACCTGCAACGCCACCGGCACTTCGGCGGGGTTGGCGGCGAGCAATTGCCCGACCGCGATGGTCGCCGTGCCCCCGGCGCTGTCGCCGATCGTGACAAGCCCGGTCGCCTCGCGGCCCAGTTCTGCCGGGCTGCCCGCGACCCAGCGCGCCGCCGCCTCGCAATCCTCGATCGCCGCGGGGAAGGGCGCTTCGGGCGCGCGGCGGTAATGCGTCGCGACCACCGGCAGGCCGAGCAGCGCGGCAAGTTCGGTGCACAGCGCGTGGTGCGTCTCGAGATCGCCGATGACGAAGCCGCCGCCGTGGAAGAAGGTCACGACCGGGCCGGGCGCGCGGTTTTCGCGTGCGTCGTAGAGCCTGAGCGGAATATCGCCCGCAGGGCCGGGGCAGGAAAGGTCGCGGATGACGGCAAGTTCGCGCGCGGGCTTGTCTGCCATGGCATGAAGGGCCACGTAGCTTGCGCGCGCTTCCTCGAGGGTCATATCGGCGATCGCCGGACCCTCCATGGCGGCGAGCGCATCGAGGAAGGCCTTCATGTCGGGCCGGACGTAGGGGGCGGCTTGGCTCATTTGGGTTTCTCTCTCCCTGTTTCGTCCCGCGCTGATAGGCCGGGGCGGCACGCATTTCCACCGGCCAATCGCACAGGCCGCACACACGAAGAGGTTTACGCGAAGCGCGCATGAAATATTCGGTCAGGACACGTTCGCGGCTGCCGCTGCTTTTCGCGCCGAGCGCGATGTTCGTGGCCTATTTCCTGCCGCTAGCGAACCAGGTGCAGACCGGCATCTTCGGCATTGCGGTGGGCGCGCTCGCCGGTTTCGCCGCGCGCGGCAGCATCGAGCGACGGTTCGATCCCGCCGATGCCCCGGCAAGCGTCAAGCGCCGGATCGTGGTCGCGCTGGCCCTGTCCAAGCTGGTCTTCGGCCTGCTCTTGATGCTGCTCAGCATCCTCGCCTTCGCCGACTGGCTGGCGACGCCGTTCACCGTGCTCGGCGGCTACCTTGCCGGGACGACCGCAGCGACGCCGGTTTCGGCGCGCGCCTTCGAGGCTCGTAGCTAGGCGAGGGGCGGGGGGCGGCATGGACAATATCACTCACAGCCTCGTCGGCGCGCTCATCGGGCAGGCGGGGCTCAAGCGCCGCACCGGGCTTGCCATGCCCGCGCTCGTCATCGGGGCGAACCTGCCCGATGTGGACGCGGCGTGCTTCTTCTGGCTCGACGGGGCCGAGCATCTCGGCTTCCGGCGCGGGATCACCCACGGGCCTTTCGCATGGGCGCTGCTGCCGCTGGTGCTGGCTCTAGCGCTGTGGGCCTTCGACCGCTGGCAGGACAAGCGCGGGACCCGGCCCGATGGGCGCGCTCCGGTCGATTTCGGCTGGCTTTACTGGCTCTCGCTGATCGGCTGCCTGACCCATCCCGCGCTCGACTGGCTCAACGTCTACGGCATCCGCCTGTTCGAGCCGTTCTCGAGCCAGTGGTTCTACGGCGACACGCTGTTCATCCTCGATGTCTGGCTGTGGGCGCTGCTGGGCGTGTCGCTGTGGCGCTCGCGCCGGACCGAGAAGCGCGGCGGGGCGGGGCGGGGCGAACTCGCAGCGCAGGTCGGTCTGGGGCTCATGCTGCTCTATGTCGCGTTCAACGGCCTGCTGTCGGACTATGCCGCCTATCACCGCGCCAAGCTCTACGATCCCGAACCCGAGATCGCGATCGCCTCGCCCGTGCCGCTGCTCTTCTGGGAGCGCGAGCGGATCATCCGATCGGGCGGCCGCTGGTATTCGACCGCGTGGGAAGGCGAGCCTTTCGCCAATGGCTATTTCGCGCCCGCGGCGACGGTGTGCCGCATTCCCGCCGATGCCGCGGAGGCTTCGGACGAGGCGCGCGCCTTCCTGTTCTGGTCGCGCGCGCCCTTCGCCGAGAAGGCGGCAGACGGCTCGGTCATCCTGCGCGATGCGCGCTTTTACGACCCGCGCGCGCGCGACCGCTTCAGCGTCGCGCTTCCAAGCCACAAATGTGAGGAACTGGATGACGAGTGATGCGCTTTTGCCGGCATGAGTGACGTCCAGATCGTATGGCTGCGGCGCGATTTGCGCATGGCCGACAACCCCGCCCTTTACGAAGCCGCCCGGAAAGGCCCGGTCTGCGCGGTCTACGTGCTCGACGATGCCGCCGCGGGCCACCACGCCATGGGCGGGGCCTCGCGCTGGTGGCTGCACCATTCGCTCGAAAGCTTGTCGAAGAGTTTCGGCAAGCGCAACGCGAAGATCGTCCTGCGGCGCGGCGATGCGGTGGAGGAATTGTGCAAGGTCGCCGAGGCGCTGGGCACGCGTGCCGTCCACGCCAATCGTCATTACGAGCCTTGGTGGAGGAAAGCGCAAGGCGCGCTCTCCGAAAAGCTCGACCTGACGCTCCACGATGGCAATTACCTCTTCCCGGCGGGCCACGTGACGACCGGATCGGGCGAGCCCTACAAGATCTTCACGCCCTTCTACAAAGCGATGCGCGCCCAGTTTCCGCCGCGCGACGTGGTGCCCGAGCCCGAGACCCTGTCCTCGCCCGACGACTGGCCCGATAGCGACGACCTTTCCGACTGGAAGCTGCTCCCGACGAAACCCGACTGGTCGGGCGGCATCCGCGATTTCTGGGAAGTCGGCGAGGAAGCGGCCCACGCCCGCCTCGCCGAATGGGAGGACCACGTCTCCGACTATGAGGCGAAGCGCAACCTTCCGAGCGTCGACGGCTCCTCGCGCCTGTCGCCGCATCTCCACCACGGCGAGATCACCCCGGTGCAGGTCTGGCACGCCCTGAAGCACCACCGCTCGGAAGGCTGGCAGAGCTTCGAGAGCGAGCTGGTCTGGCGCGACTACGCGCAGAACGTCATCTGCCAGTTTCCCGCCTATGGCAGCCGCAATTACCGCGAGGACTACGACGACCTCCAGTGGCGCGATCCGCACGATGACGAGGCCGCCGCGCGCGACCTGAAGGCATGGCAGAAGGGCAGGACCGGCTACCCTATCGTCGATGCCGGGATGCGCCAGCTTTGGGAGACCGGCTGGATGCACAACCGCGTGCGCATGATCACCGCGAGCTTTCTCATCAAGCACCTGCTGATCGACTGGCGCGAGGGCGAGAAGTGGTTCTGGGACTGCCTGGTCGATGCCGATTACGGCTCGAACTCCGTCAACTGGCAATGGAATTCGGGCACGGGGGTCGATTCCAATATGTTCGTGCGGATCATGGCTCCGCTTTCCCAGAGCGAGAAGTTCGACGCGGCGGGCTATATCCGCCGCTACGTCCCCGAATTGGCCGGGCTCGACGAACCGGCGATCCACGATCCCGAGGCGCACGGCTGCCGCCCGAAAGGCTATCCGCGCAAGATCATCGCCCACAAGGCCGGGCGCGAGCGGGCGCTGTCGGCCTACAAGGCGATGAAGGGCGAATAGCGCAGGCAATCTGCGATTGACCCGGCTTGCCCCCGTCCGCGCGGCGAGCCTATGACGGCGCCATGAAGGCGGGAGAGATCAGAGGCGAGCGGCTGCTTGCCGGCGGAGCGCGCTTCGCGCCGTCGGCTTCTTCCCTCGCGCGCCTACTCGCGCCGTTCTTCCGCACCGTGCTCGACCGCATCCATTCTGGGCTGGCGACGGGCTCGCTGCTGGCGCACCTTCCCGACGGCACGACCCGCCTGCTTGGCGGCCATGCTCCGGGTTTCGAGGTCGAGGTCCGGCTCAAGGACTGGCGCGCGCTGGTGCGGCTGGCGACGCAGGGCTCGATCGGCTGGTACCGTGCCTACGAGGCGGGCGAATGGGAGGCGAGCGACATGGTCGCGCTTTTCGCGCTGTTCGCAGGCAATGCCCGCACGCTGGGCGGGACGGCGCGCTCTTCCGGCCTGTTCCGGCTGATCGCCCGCGCCGCGCACCGCCTCAACCGCAACAGCCGCGCAGGCGCGGCGCGCAACATCGCCGCGCATTACGACCTCGGCAATGATTTCTACGCCGCCTGGCTCGACGAAAGCATGACCTATTCGAGCGCGCTCGCGCCCGGCAAGGACGGCCTCGAAGCCGCCCAGAGGCGTAAGCTCGATACAATCGCCGCGCGGCTCGGCAGACCTGCCAGCGTGCTCGAAATCGGCTGCGGTTGGGGCAGCCTCGCACAGCGGCTCGCCGAGGACGGGGCGAAGGTGACGGCGATCAGCCTCAGCCGCGAACAGCTCGATTGGGCGCGGGCAGGGCGCCCCGGCACGATCGATTTCCGCCTGCAGGATTACCGTGACGTCACCGGGCAGTATGACGCCATAGCCAGCGTCGAAATGGTCGAGGCGCTGGGGCGCGAATACTGGGCTGCGTTCATGGATTGTATCTCAGGCTGCCTGAAGCCCGGCGGGCGCGCGGCGATCCAGTATATCTCGATGGCCGACGACCTGTTCGAAACCTATGCCGCTAGCGCCGATTTCATACAGGCCTATGTCTTTCCCGGCGGGCTCCTCATCAGGACGAGCGAATTCCGCCGCCTCGCCAAGGAGCGCGGCCTCCAGTGGTGCAACCAGTCGGATTTCGGGCAGGACTATGCCGAAACGCTGCGGTTGTGGCGCGAGCGCTTCGACGCCGCTGTGGACGAGGCCCGCCTGCCCGGCGGGTGCGACGATCGCTTTATCCGGCTCTGGCGCTATTACCTCGCCTATTGCGAAGGCGGCTTTCGCGCCGGGACCATAGATGTGCACCAGGTAACGCTGGTGAAGGAATGAGAGAGAGGGGATGAACACCATGACCAAGCACCGCGGCGCACTCGGCGCTTTCCTTGCCGCCTGCCTCGCCGGGACGGCGGCCTGCACCGGCAGCTTCGGCAGCGCCGACACCAGTGTGGCGAGCGCCGCGCCCGCGCTGGGCGAGGTCGAGGTGATAACGCCGCCTGCGCGCGACCCGTCCGATTTGCAGGTCCTGTTCTGGAACAATGAGCAGCGCGCGGCCCGTTTCCGCGCGATGGAGGACTGGTTCGCAGGAATCGAGGTTCCCGCCGCCTCGCAGACGCGCCCGCTGCCCGAAGGCGAAAGCCTGCCCGCTCCTCTCGCCGCCGAGATCCGCGCGCTGATGGAGGAAAGCGGCGCTGCGGGCGTGATGGTGCTAAAGGACGGCAAGGTCCGTTTCGAGGAATACGCCCTCGGCCTCGGGCCAAGGGATCGCTGGACCAGTTTCTCGGTCGCCAAGAGCTTCACCTCGACCCTGCTCGGCGCGGCGGTGAAGGACGGCTTCATCGCCAGCCTGCAAGACCCGGTGACGCAATACGTGCCCGGCCTCGAAGGCTCGGCCTATGACGATGTCACCGTGTGGCAACTCGCCACGATGACGAGCGGTGTCGCGTGGAACGAGGACTACACCGACCCCGACAGCGATGTTGCCAGAATGAATGAATTCGTTCTCGAATACGGGCCGGACGCGATCGTCGCGCAGATGAAGGAGCTCCCACGCGAAGCCGAGCCGGGCACGAAATTCGTCTACAAGACCGGCGAGACCAATCTCATCGGCCTGCTGGTCGAGAACGCGGTCGGCCTGCCGCTCGCCGAATACGCGCAGGAGAAGATCGTCGAGCCCGCCGGTTTCGCCGGGCCGATGTTCTGGATGACCGACCCGCGCGGCGGGAATATCGGAGGCTGCTGCCTGTCGCTACGCCTGTCGGACTATGCCCGCATGGGCCAGTTCGTGCTCGAGGACGGGGTCGGAGTCTCGGGCCGCAAGGTCGTGCCCGAAGGCTGGTTCGCCGAGGCGACGGCCTCGCAGGTCGAGTTCGGCAACGGCTTCGGCTACGGCTACCAGTGGTGGACCTATCCCGAAGGCGATTTCGGCGCGCAGGGGATTTTCGGCCAGTCGATCACGATCATGCCGGAAGAGCGGCTGGTGATCGCGATCGTCAGCAACTGGCCCACGGCGACGGGCGAATATCGCGGCAAGTGGTTCGCGCTCGCCACTCGGATCGCCGCGACGCAATAGGGCGGGGCGGGAACAGCGCCCGCCTTACGCCTTACGCCATCGGGCGATAGACGCCGGTGTTGCTGTAACGCTGCAGGATGTTGTCGTGCACGATCGGGCTCAGGAGCTCCGAGAAGGCGCAGCCGACGATGCAGTTGTCCCACCACACGACTTCGGCCTGGAGCGATTCGAGGCCGGGCAGGGTCAGCCAGCAGACCTGGCCTTCGTGCATCCGGTTGATTGAGGCCGCCGAGAAACCCGAAATCGACAGGTCGTGGACGACGCTCTGAAAGGCGCGCCCGCCCGACGCGCGCAGCGTAGCGGGGATCGTGAGCTTGGTGCGCTCGCCGCAGCGATCTTCCTGCGCAGCGACGCGGTAGCGGTCGGTTTCGATGGGCATTGCGTTAAACCTTGTCCAATCAGCCGTGGTATCTTGCCGGTTGGTCTCAAGGCACACATTCACCTACGAGACCTAACAGCGCATTTCAGCGATTGGTTAACGCGAGGGTAAGCCGCCGCTTTCGGCGGCGGGCCGTGCCGTCACGGCGGCGGCGCGCGCGCGGCGGCGGGGTCAGTCGACCCTTTCGCGGTGGCCGGAGGGAAAATCCTCCTGCACCAGCTGGACGATTCGCGCCGCGACCGTCTCTGGCGGCTTGACCGTTTCGGGATCCTCGCCGGGATAGGCGCGCGCGCGCATCTCGGTTCGGGTCGCGCCCGGATCGATCACCGCGACGCGCACCGGGCTGAGGCGCTCCACCTCTGCGCCATAGGTTTCGAGCAGGTTGTCGAAGGCCGCCTTGGTCGAGGCATAGGCGCCCCAGAACGGCCGCGGGTCCGCGCCGACGCTGCTGGTGAGGCCGATGACGCGCGCGCCCTCGGCCTTGCGCAGCAGCGGGTCGAAGGCGGCGAGCAGCGCCTGCGTTGCGACCACGTTGGTCATGATCGCTTCGTTGAACTGCTTGGGCTCGACCTGCGAAATGGGTGTGAGGGTCGGCAGATAAGCCGCTGAAAGCACGAGGATATCGATCGTGTCCCAACGGCCCGAAATGGCGCTGGCGAGGCGGCCGACGCTGTCCGCTTCGGTAAGGTCGAGCGGTGCGATGGTCGATGTGCCGCCCAAAGCGTGGATCGCGTCCTCGACCTCTTCGAGCGCCTTCACCCGCCGTGCGACGAGGATCACGTGCGCGCCCGCTTCGGCAAGCGCCTTGGCGGTGGCGGCGCCGATGCCGCGGCTTGCGCCGGTGACGAGGGCGGTCTTGCCGGCGAGGGGTTTTGCGTCGGTCATTGGTTTCTGCTGCCTTGGGAATCTTGGGGTTGCGCGCTGCTATCAGGCCGCTTTCGGATCGGCAAAGGGAAGCTGCGCCGCGCGCTGTTCCATCATGCGGAAATCGGTCAGCGAGGTCGGATAATCCCCGGTGAAGCAAGCATCGCAGAACTGCGGGCAGCTCTTGTCGCGGTCCTTGTGCCCGACCGCGCGGTAGAGCCCGTCTATCGAAATGAAGGCGAGGCTGTCGGCCTTGATGAATTCGCGCATCGGTTCCAGTTCCATGCGCGCGGCGAGCAGTTTGGAGCGTTCGGGCGTATCGACGCCATAGAAGCACGAATGCGCGGTCGGCGGGCTGGCGACGCGGAAATGGACCTCGCGCGCGCCGGCTTCGCGCATCATCTCGACGATCTTCATCGAGGTCGTGCCCCGGACGATCGAATCGTCGATCAGCACGATCCGCTTGCCTTCGACGAGGCCGCGATTGGCGTTGTGCTTGCGCTTGACGCTCGAATGGCGGGCGCTGTCGGACGGCTGGATGAAGGTACGCCCGACATAGTGCGAGCGAATGATGCCGAGCTCGAAAGGCACGCCCGATTCCTGGGCATAGCCGATCGCCGCGGGCACGCCGCTGTCGGGAACGGGGACGACGAGATCGACGTCGGCGGGCGCTTCGATGGCGAGCTGCGTGCCGATCGCCTTGCGCGCTTCATAGACGCTGCGCCCGGCGAAATAGCTGTCGGGGCGGCTGAAATAGACGTGTTCGAAAATGCAGGGCCGCGCCGGTGGCGAACCGAAGGGCCGCACGCTGCGGATTTCGCCGTCGAAGCCGACCTGGAGCATTTCGCCCGGCTCGACTTCGCGGATGAGTTCCGCACCGACGACGTCGAAGGCGACCGATTCGCTCGCGAACAGGATCGCGTCCCCCATCCGGCCCATCACGAGCGGGCGGATGCCGAGCGGGTCGCGGCAGGCGATCATGCCCTCGGGTGTCATCACGATCAGCGCATAGGCGCCCTCGACCAGACGCAGGGCGTCGATCAGGCGGTCGGCGGTTGTGGGATAGCGACTGGTCGCGACGAGGTGGATGATGACTTCGGTGTCGGAGGTCGACTGGAAGATCGACCCCTTCGCGACAAGGTCGGCGCGCAGCGCCTGCGAGTTTGAGATATTGCCGTTATGCGCCACCGCGAAACCGCCGCTTGCGAGTTCGGCATAGAGCGGCTGCACGTTGCGAAGGCCCGATCCGCCGGTGGTCGAATAGCGCACGTGGCCCGCCGCCATATGGCCGGGAAGCTCGCCGATCGCCTCGGACGAGGAGAAGTTCTCCGCCACGTGGCCGAGCCCGCGGCGCGAATAGAATTCGTGCCCGTCGAAACTGGTGATGCCGACCGCTTCCTGCCCACGATGCTGGAGCGCGTGAAGGCCCAGCGCCGTCGCGGCCGAGGCATCGGCGGCGTTGATCGCGCCGAACACGCCGCATTCCTCGCGCAGCTTGTCGCCGTCCGCGTCGAGGAAGGGATGAGTGAGATTCGCGTCGAGCCGGTCCCGGATCCGTGCCGGAGCCTCGCCCTTCTGCGGTGAATTGGTCATGGTGTCCGAACCCGCTGCTGCCCCCCACCGTCGCGTCCCCAATGGCGATGTTACCGCTGGATTACAAGGGCGGGGTGGGCATCGGTGCCCGGCTTTTTCGTGACAGTAATGTTACAGCGCGACAAAGCGAGCAGCCCTTGCGGGGGCCATTGCGGGGAACCGGGCCAGCGCCTACAGGCAGCGTTCAGCAACCGGCGGCAAGACGCACTTTCATGCTCTCACCCTTCGAATGGATGATCTCCAAGCGTTACCTCTGGCCCGGCAAGGGCGAGGCATTCATCGCGCTCGTCGCCGGGATCTCGGTCGGCGTCGTCATGCTCTCGGTCGCCATGCTGGTAATCGTGATGAGCGTGATGAACGGCTTTCGCGGCGAATTGCTCGACAAGATCGTGGGGCTGAACGGCCATGCCATCGTCCAGGCCTATGGCGGCAAGCTCGACGACTGGGAAAGCGTGCTCGAGGACGTGCGTTCGACCGAGGGCGTGGTGAGCGCCAGCCCGCTGATCGAACAGCCGCTGCTGGTCAGTTTCAACGGACGCACGGTCGCAATCCTCGTGCGCGGGCAGACGGACGAGGATATCGCCGAGCTTGGCGACAAGATCGTCGCGGGCGAGATCGAGGCGCTTGCTCCCGACGCCGCGCCGAGCCTTCGCCGCGAGACCGGGCCGGCTGCCGGCGCCGTCGCGATCGGCTCGCGGCTGGCGCAGAACATCGGCGCGCGGGTGGGCGACACGATCACGATCATCAACCCGCAGGGGCGCTCGACCCCCTTCGGCACTTCGATCCGGCGCGTCCCCTACGAGGTCGGCGCGATCTTCGAGGTCGGGGTCTACGACTACGACGAGAAATTCATCATCATGCCGATCCCCGACGCGCAGTCACTGCTGCTGATGGGTGATGCCATCGGGATGATCGAGGTGACGGTCGAGGATGCCGACCGGGTGGGCGAAATCCTTGCACCCGTGAAGGAGAACTACGCCGGCCGCGCGGTGGTCGCCGACTGGAAGACGATCAACGCGGCCTTGTTCGAGGCGCTGCAGGTTGAGCGTGCCGCGATGGGCTTTGCCTTGAGTTTCATGGTTCTGGTCGCCGCTTTCAACATTCTTTCGAGCCTTGTCATGCTGGTCCGCGCCAAGACCCGCGACATCGCGATCATGCGCACGATGGGCGCGACGCGGCGCAGCCTGCTCAAGATCTTCGTCACCACCGGCACCACCATCGGCGCGATCGGGACCATCGCCGGCCTCATACTCGGCGCGGTGGTGCTATTGTTCCGCGAACAGATCGTGCAGGCCATCGCCTTCGTCACCGGGCAGGAATTGTGGGATCCCGAGGTGCGCTTCCTTTCGACCATGCCCGCGCGCGCCGACCCGTGGGAAATCCTCGCGATCACCGCGCTCGCGCTGGTGCTCAGCTTCCTCGCGACGCTCTACCCGGCATTGAAGGCCGCGAACACCGATCCGGTGCAGGTGCTGCGCTATGAATAGCGGCGGCGAGAGCGCGCCCATCGTGGCGCTGAGGGGGCTCGAGCGGAGCTTCGAGCAGGGCGGCCAGCGCATCGACGTGCTGCGCGGCGTCGATCTCGACATCATGCCGGGCGAGATCGTGGCGCTGCTCGGTCCTTCGGGTTCGGGCAAGTCGACCATGCTGCAGGCGGTGGGCTTGCTCGAAGGCGGGTTTTCCGGTTCGATCATGATCGCCGGACAACAGGCCGAGAAACTGCCGACCGACGGGCGCACGCGGCTGCGGCGCGAGCATCTCGGCTTCGTCTACCAGTTCCACCACCTGCTGCCCGATTTCGACGCGCGCGAGAATGTCGTCATGCCGCAGATGATCGCAGGGCGCACCCGCGCCGAGGCGGAAGAGCGCGCCGACTCGCTGCTCTCCAGCCTCGGCCTCGGCCATCGTCTGACCCACCGCCCGAGCCAGCTTTCGGGCGGCGAGCAGCAGCGCGTCGCGGTCGCCCGCGCGCTCGCCAACCGGCCGACGCTGGTGCTGGCGGACGAGCCGACCGGCAATCTCGACGAGGCGACCTCGGACACCGTGCTCGCGCAGTTCCTCGACCTCGTCCGGGGCGAGGGCAGCGCGGCGCTGGTTGCGACCCACAACGAACGCCTGGCCAAGCGCATGGACCGCGTGGTGCGCCTGCGCGAAGGGCATCTCGAATAGCGCCGGACCCGAAGCGCCTCCCGGATGTTGATGAAGCGAAGGAGGAACGAAGATGTCAGACCATCCCAGCACTTATGACGGCACGCCCGAAAAGAGCGGCGAGACCGCGTGGGAGGACCGCGCCGCGCTGCACGCCGCCGATGACGGGGACGGCATTTTCGACGGGGCCAAGGCGATCCGCCGCGGGACCTTCGCCGAGATGATCCGCCACATCGTCTCCCTGCCCGAAGGCGAGCGCGAGCGTTATGTCATCGAAAAGGCGGGCGACCGCGAATATTCTGCCGCCGAGGCGGTCGAACTCTCCAAGCGCGACGATTTCCCCTATCGCGCGTGAGGTGACGGCGATGCCGGCTTGACTTTGGCCGCCCCGCTGGCGGAGCAAGGGGGCGGAGCTTGTCCAAGCAGGGGATCACCAATGACCACCATCGCCGATTTCACCGTCACCACCAATCGCGGCGAGGAGCTCGACCTCGCGTCCAAGAAGGGCAAGGTCCTCCTCGTCGTCAACACGGCGTCGAAATGTGGCTTCACCCCGCAATATGACGGGCTCGAGGCGCTCTATCAGCGCTTCAAGGAGAAGGATTTCGAAGTCCTCGCCTTTCCCTGCAACCAGTTCGGCGCGCAGGAACCGGGCAGCGCCGACGAGATCGCCGAGTTCTGCCGCGTCAATTTCGGCGTCTCCTTCCCGCTGATGGCGAAGGTGGATGTGAACGGCCCCGATGCCTCCCCGCTTTTCGACTGGATGAAGACCGAGGCCAAGGGCCTGATGGGCTCGACCTCGATCAAGTGGAACTTCACCAAGTTCCTGATCGACCGCGAGGGCCATGTCGTCAAACGCTATGGCCCGCAGGACAAGCCGGAAGGCATCGCCAAGGACATCGAGAAGCTGCTTTGAGCGCCCTTTCGGCTGTGGAGAAATAGGGCGCGGGCGCGCTTATCGAATCCGCGGCGATTTCCTAGATTGCGCCTATGGCCTTCGCTCCCTTCGTCCCCTTGCGCGTGCTTTCGTCCTATTCGATGCTCGAAGGGGCGATCGATCCCAAGCGGATTGCCAAGCTGGCGAAGGACCTCGCCTTTCCCGCGATCGCGATCTGCGACCGCGACGGGCTTTACGGCGCGGTCATGTTCGCATCGGCCTGCAAGGGGGAGGGCGTGCAGCCGATCATCGGCACGCTTCTGGGCGTCGCGCGCGACGGGCCTTCGGGCGCGGCTTCGCAGGGGGCGATCGGGTCGAACAAGATCCCGATCGATTACCTACCGCTCTTCGCGCAGGACGAGCGCGGCTACGACAACCTGTGCCACCTCGTTTCCAAGGCGCATCTCGACCGCCCGCTCGAATTCGATCCGCACGTGACGATGGACGATCTCGAAGGGCGCACCGACGGGCTGATCGCGCTCACCGGGGCGGGCGAGGGTGCGCTCACCCGGCTGCTCGCCGAAGGGCAGGACACGGCGGCAAGGGCGCTGTGCGACCGGCTCGACCGGCTGTTTCCCGGGCGGCTCTATATCGAGATCGCGCGCCACGGCGATCCCGTCTGCGAGACCGCCGAAGAGGCGCTGATCGACCTCGCCTATGCCCGCGAACTCCCCCTTGTGGCGACCAATCCGGCCAATTTCGACACGCCCCATATGCACGAGGCGCACGATGCCATGCTGTGCATCGCCCATTCCTCGCAGATCGATGCCGAGGACCGCCCCCATTCCAATCCGCAGGCTTTCGTCAAATCCGACCGGATGATGGCGGAAATCTTCGCCGACCTGCCCGAAGCAATCGCCAACACGCTCGTCATCGCGCAGCGCTGCGCCTATGCGCCGCCCAACCGCGCGCCGATCCTGCCGAGCCTTGCCGGCGATCAGGAGGGCGAGGCGAAGATGCTGGCGGAGGATTCGCGCCGGGGGCTGGAGGCGCGGCTCGAACCCTATGGCGAGATGGCCGAGGAGGAGCGCCGCGCCTATTTCGACCGGCTCGAATACGAAATCGACATCATCGTGAAGATGGGCTTCCCCGGCTACTTCCTGATCGTTGCCGACTTCATCAAGTGGGCCAAGGAACAGGGCATTCCGGTCGGGCCCGGGCGCGGCTCGGGCGCGGGCTCGCTGGTCGCCTGGGCGCTCACCATCACCGATCTCGACCCGATCCGGCTCGGCCTGCTGTTCGAACGCTTCCTCAATCCCGAGCGCGTCTCGATGCCCGACTTCGACATCGACTTCTGCGAAACTCGCCGCGGCGAGGTGATCCGCTACGTCCAGAAGAAATACGGCCACGACCACGTCGCGCAGATCATCACTTTCGGAAAATTGAAGGCGCGCGCGGTGCTGCGCGATTGCGGGCGCATCCTGCAGATGGGCTATGGCCGGGTCGACAAGCTGTGCAAGATGGTCCCGAACGCGGCGGCCGATCCGTGGAAGCTCGACGATGCCCTCCATGGCAAGTCGAACAAGGACGGCCACCGCTCGCCCCCGGTAGCGGAATTCCGGCGCGAATACGAAAACGACAACGAGGTCAAGCGCCTCATCGACCTCGCCATGCAGCTGGAGGGGATGCCGCGCAATTCCTCGACCCATGCCGCGGGCGTCGTGATCGGCGACCGGCCCCTGTCGCAGCTCGTTCCGCTCTACCGCGATCCGCGTTCGGATATGCCGGTGACGCAATACGACATGAAACACGTCGAAAGCTCGGGCCTCGTCAAGTTCGACTTCCTCGGCCTCAAGACGCTTTCGGTGCTTAGGAAGGCGGTCGACCTGCTGGCACGGCGGGGTATCGAGATTGACCTTGGCGCGCTGACGCTGGACGATCCGGCGGTCTATGAGCTCATGCAGGCGGGCAACACGGTCGGCGTGTTCCAGCTTGAATCCGAAGGGATGCGGCGCACGCTCAAATCGGTGAAGCCGACCAATTTCGGCGACATCATCGCGCTCGTCTCGCTGTATCGGCCGGGGCCGATGGACAACATCGACCTGTTCGGCAAGCGCAAGGCCGGGGTCGTCCCGATCGAATACCCGCACGAGAAGCTCGCCGGAATCCTCGAGGAAACCTACGGTATCTTCGTCTACCAGGAACAGGTCATGCAGGCCGCGCAGATCCTCGCCGGATATTCGCTCGGCGATGCGGACCTGCTGCGCCGCGCGATGGGCAAGAAGAACCAGGCCGAGATGGACAAGCAACGCGCCATCTTCATCGAGGGCTGCGCGCGGGTATCGGGCATCGGCGAGGCCAAGGCGAACGAACTCTTCGACTTGATCAACAAGTTCGCGGGCTACGGCTTCAACAAGTCCCACGCCGCCGCCTATGCCCTGCTCGCCTACCAGACCGGCTGGGTGAAGGCGCATTATCCCGAGGAATTCTACGCCGCCTCGATGTGCTTCGATATGCATCAGTCGGAGAAGCTCGCCGTCTTCGTCGACGATGCACGGCGCTATCCGGGGACCGGGGGCGGGATCGAGCTTCTGCCGCCCTGTATCAATTCCTCCGAAGCGCGCTTCACCGTCGAGCAGACCGATCGCGGCTACGCGGTGCGCTATGCGCTCGCGGGGATCCGCAATGTCGGGGAAAAGGCGATGGAGGCGATCGTCGCCGAGCGGGAGGCGAACGGGCCTTTCGCAAGCCTGCAGGACTTCTGCGAGCGCATCCCCCACGGCGCGATGAACCGCCGCCAGTTCGAAGCGCTCGCCAGCGCGGGCGCGCTCGATGCGCTCGAACCCGACCGCGCGCTGGTTTACGGTAATGCCGAACACCTGCTCGCAGTCGCCGAGGCCGCCATGCGCGAGCGGACCAGCGGGCAGGCGGGCCTGTTTGGCGGGGATGCAGCGCCCGGCGAAACCCTGCGTCTTGCTCGCTGCGAGGAATGGGGCCGGGCCGAGCGCATGGCGAAGGAACGCGAGAATTTCGGCTTCTATTTCTCCGGCCACCCGATCCAGGAATTCCGCGATGTCGCGCTCGCCAACGGGGCGCGGACCTATCAGGCGCTGATGGAGACGGGCGGCAGCGGGGCGGCCGTGATGGCGGCGATGGTCGAAAAGGCGCAGAAGGCCCGCACGAAGCGGGGCAAGGACTACGTGCGGGTCGATTTCTCCGACCTGTCGGGCCAGTTCCAGTCGGCCTGTTTCGAGGAAGCGCTCGTTCCGCAATTCGAACGCTGGGCCGAAAGCGGGGAATGCGTGCTGCTCGATGTCGAGCTCGACGCGCCCGATCCCTCCGACCCGCCGCGCCTCACGATCCGCGGAGCGAGGCTGCTGGCGAGCGTGAGCGGCTCGACCCCGATGCGGCTGAAGGCGGATATTTCGAGCGTCGATGCGTTGCTCGAACTCAAGGTCGAGCTGGACATGGCCGCGGACCAGGTGGGTATGGAGCCTGGCATGGGCTGCGGCGAGGTGGTGGTGCGCCTCGCGCTCGAACACGGCGGGCACGTGCCGGTGCGGCTCGGGCGCGACTACGTGCTGAGCGGCGAGACGATCGAGCGGCTTGCGGGCGTGCCGGGAATCGACAATCTCGAACTCGGCCCTGCTCGTGGCGGGGCATCGGGCAAGGCGAACCTGCGCCTCGTCGCCTGACCTTCCTATTGAGAATGGGCCGACATGAAAAAGGGGCCGGAACGAGCCGGCCCCTCTCCCTTTTCATCGCGCGAGGCGATCACATTCCCGAATTGGGGCCGTACGTGATCTCGACCCGGCGGTTCTGCGCCTCGCGCACGCCGTCCGCGGTGGGGACGCGCGGCTGCGATTCGCCGAAGGCTTCGCTCGAGATGCGCCCATCGGGAATGCCGCGGCCCGTCAGGTAATCGCGCACCGACGCGTTGCGGCGGGCGGCGAGCGCCATGTTGTAGGTCACGCTTCCCGCCCGGTCGGTGTGGCCGGCCAGCATGACATTGGCCGTGCCGCAGTTCGAATAGGCCGTCACCGCCGCATCGAGGATCGTCGCCGCTTCGGCCGTGATCGCGGATTCGTCGAAATCGAAGAACACGATGTAGGGCCCCGTGTTGCACGCCGGAGCCGGGGGCGGGGGCGGAGGCGGAGGAGGCGGCGGCGGCGGAGGAGGAGGGGGCGGCGGAGCGGCGGGCTCCGGCTCGGGTGCCATCACGGGCTCGGGCGCGCCGCCGAAATTGTAGCGCAGGCTCGCGAGGATCGAATGGCTCTGGAAATCGGCTTCGAGCGGGTCGCCGAAGGCGCTTTCGAATTCGAATTCGTCGATCACGAAATAGCGATACTTCACGCCCAGATCGAGATTGTCGCTCACCGCGAAGCGCACGCCGCCGATCAGCTGCCAGGCGAAGTCGGTCGCGCTGTCGTCCACCAGCGTGCCCACGCCGGGCACCTCGACCGGGAGATCGACATTGGCGAAACCCACGCCGCCGCCGGCGAAGAGCTGCACGTCCTTGCCGTATTCGAAAATCCCGTTGGCCATGCCGGAGAGGACACGGATGTTCTGCTCGTTATTGACGACATCGCCCGTGCCAAGGCCCGTGCCCGGCGCAAAAGCCGGGTTCACGATCGTCACGCTGTCGGAATAGATGCTCTTGTAGCCGCCCTCAGCTTCGAGCCGAAAGGCACCGAAATCGTAGCCGAACACGATGTCGCCGTCGAACCCTGTATTGGTGTCGATGAAGGCCGCGTTCTCCTGCAGCCCGTCGGGCCGGCCGGTGTCGATGTCGATATCGACCTGGTCGTCAAGGATGATCCCCCCGTCGATACCCACGTAAAGCTGCCCGTCGCGCGCCTGCGCGGGAACAGCGAGAATTGCGGCCGATCCCGCAAGAAGCATCGCCAATCTGGTCATGTCCGTCCTCTCGTTCGGTGATCCTGTCGTGCGCGATAGGAAACATCCGTGGCAAAGCCGTGACAGGCGTTTCACCACGCTGTCGCATTTGCGCGTTTCCGGCGATTGCCAAGCGCGGCGAGGGTCGGCATGAACGGCGCTTCACGGGATTCACGCCCCTGCTTACAGGGGCCCTTTTGGGACAAGGGGAGAGACGAAAGTGGCAAAGCTAGGCGCGATGCAGGACTGGACCATGCGCATCACGGCGGTGATCGATCACGCCGCGCGCGAGGCGGGCGGGCGCGAGATCGTGACCCGCTGGGCCGATGGCAGCGTGACTCGCACCGACTGGGCTGGCATCCGACGCGATGCGCTCAAGATGGCGCAGGCGCTGCAGCGGCTCGGGATCAAGCCGGGCGAGCGGGTGGCGAGCCTCGCGATGAACCATTCGCGCCATCTCGTCAGCTGGTACGGCGTTGCGGGCATGGGCGGGGTGCTGCACACCGTGAACCCCCGCCTGTTCGAGGACCAGCTCGAATACATCGTGAATCACGCCGAGGACCGCGTGCTGCTTTACGATGCGGCGTTCCAGCCGATCGTCGACAAGATGAAGGACCGCTGGCCCACGATCGAGCACTACGTCTGCTACGACAGCGGCGAGAACGCGCCCGCCTTCGAGGACTGGATCGGTGCCGAGGACGGCGATTTCGAATGGGTCACGGGCGACGAGCGTGACCCGTGCATGATCTGTTACACAAGCGGCACGACAGGCAATCCCAAGGGCGTGCAGTACGAGCACCGCTCGACCGTGCTTCATGCGATCGCCGGGCTGCAGCCGGCGGCGTTCAATTTCTCGGGCTCTTCGGTGATGCTGCCCGTCGTGCCGATGTTCCACGCGGCAAGCTGGGGCCTGCCCTATGCGGGCGCGATGGCGGGTATCAAGTTCGTGTTCTCGGCGGTGAATGACCCGGCCGTGCTCCACCAGCTGATGATCGATGAGAAGGTGACCGACAGCGCGGGCGTTCCGACCGTGTGGCTCGCGCATTTCCAGTATTGCGACGCGAACGGGCTCGACCTGCCGCCGCTGAAAGCCGCGACCATCGGCGGTTCGGCGGCTCCGAAATTCATGATCGAGCGGCTGATGAAGAACGGCACCCGCGTCCAGCACGCCTGGGGCATGACCGAGACCAGCCCCATCGGCACGGTCGGCGGGCCGACCTGGGACTGGGACCAGCTCACCTTCGAGGAGAAGGTTCAGAAGACCACGATGCAGGGCCGCCCGATCTTCGGCGTCGAGCTGCGCACGGTCGATCTCGACGACATGGTGACCGAACTGCCGCGCGACGGGAAGACCTCGGGCGCGCTGCAGATCCGCGGGCCCTGGATCATCAAGCGCTATTTCAAGGCCGAAAAGGACGCGGTCAACAACGAGGGCTGGTTCGATACCGGCGATGTGGGAATCCTCCACCCCGACGGCACGCTCCAGCTGACCGACCGCACCAAGGACGTGATCAAGTCGGGCGGCGAGTGGATCAGCTCGGTCGAACTGGAAAACGCCGCGGGTGGCCACCCCGCCGTCGCCGAGGCGGCCTGCGTCGGGATGCCGCACCCCAAGTGGGATGAGCGCCCCGTGCTGTTCATCGTGAAGAAGGCCGATGCCGAGGTCAGCTCCGAGGAGATCATCGAGCACCTTCGTCCGCAGGTCGCGAAATGGTGGCTTCCGGACGCGGTCGAGTTCATCGACGAGATCCCGCACACGGCGACGGGCAAGATCTCGAAGAAGGATCTGCGTGATCGCTTTTCTGACTACAAGCTCGGGGCCTGATTCTTCATGGAGTGCGAAACCTATATCGACCCCTCGCGCGAGAATTTCGAGCAGTTCAAGAAGCTGCCCCGCGACGAGCCTATCCATATGCTCAACCTGCTGCTCTACCGCGAGAAGGCCGAGTATCCCGAAGGCCACGAACACGCGGGCAAAGGCTGGAGCGGACGCCGCGCCTATGAGGAATACGGCAAGACATCAGGCCCGATCTTCCGCCGCGTGGGCGGGTCGATCGTCTGGCGCGGGGCGTTCCGGACGATGGTGACGGGGCCGGAATTCGAAACCTGGCACGACGGCTTCGTCGCCCAGTATCCGAGCGCGGCTGCCTTCTTCGAGATGATCAAGGACCCGGACTACGCCAAAGCCGTGGTGAACCGCACCGCCGCCCTGGTCGATAGCCGGCTGGTGCGCTTCAGCCCCGGCGAGGCGGGCGAGGGCTTCGGCTGATCCCGGATCGCGCGACGGGCCTCAGGCCGCGCCGTCCTCGCCTTCGGATTCTTCCTCGCCGTAGAGATAGTCGAAGAAGTCGTTGAGCGAGTTCTCCCACAACTCGATCTGGCGCTTGTAGTTCTCGCGCGTGATGCCGCCGTCGGCGATGATGTAGAGCCGGACCGAGATCGTCCCGTCGGGATCGACATAGGCGCGGCCGAAATTCTCGCGGTAATTGTAAGTGTTGATCGCCTGCGCCACTTCGGCGTCGGAGCGGCCTTCGCGGTTGAACGTGGCGAGGATCGAAGTGCCGTAGCATTCGAGTTCGAGGTCGTCGTCGGTGCAGGCGAGCAGCACGGCATTGGCGAACACGCCCGACGCGAAAGTGACGTTGATGCTGCGGCTGTCGGCAAGTTCCTCATACATGGCCCCGTTCGCTTCGAGCGCCGCGATCAGGTCGGCGCGGGAGAAGGTCTCGAGAGGCTCGCTCTCCTGCGCCGCGGCCGGCCCGGCGACTGCCGCCGCCATAAGCCCGGCGAGCGCGATGAAGAGAGTGGTGCGTTTCATTCCGTTTCCCCTTTACGGCCTGGGCGCCGGGCGCCGGGCGGCTTCTTACCGTCTATTCGCCGGGTCCATAAAGCGCTTCGCCATATTGCGCGATACCGAGCGCGAACAGGCCGAGGCTGATGACGAGGTTTTCGCGCGTCACTCCGCCGTCGAGCACGAGGTATGACTTGAGCAAGTGCTCGCCGCGCTCGTTCACGATCACGCTGGCCGGGTTGAAGGTGGCTGAAAAGCGCCGCGCGATCCGTTCCGCCGTGGCCGGATCGCGGCCTTCGGGCGGGGTGAAGAGGCTGGTCATCAACAGGCCCCGGCACGCCTGCGCCTCGCACCCTGAACGCCGCAAGACAGCGATCCCGCCGCCGGGAAAGGCGACCCGCAGCACCAGCGCCTCCTCGTCGAGGGGCGTTGCCTCGGCACCCAATGCAGCGAGGGCCTCGCGCAGGGTCGCATCCTCGAGCGATTCGATCACGGCGGGCGGCTCGGCCTGCGCGGAGAGCGGAGCGGCCAGCGGCGTGGCAGGACCAGCCAGCAGCACCGCGCTCACCATTATCGTCGAAATCCGTTTCATCAGCCTCCCCGTCCGGTGCGAGGGGTAAAGCGCAAGCGTCTCTGCGACAAGGAAAACCCCTCAGCCGAAAAGGTCGAGCTGCCCTTCGGGCGAAGGCGGGCAAAAGCGCGAACAGTCGAGTTCGAAGCGATGCTTGCCGATCCCGGCGCGCTTTGCAGCGATACAAAAGCGGCTGCGAAAGAGGTCGGCCCAAACGCCTTCGGGCTTCATCCGCGTGCCGAAATTGGGGTCGTTGTCCCGCCCGCCACGGATGGATCGCACGATGCTCATGACCTTTCCCGCGCGCTCGGGATAATGGACCTCGAGCCATTCGCGGAACAGCGGGGCGACCTCGTGCGGGAGGCGCAGCGGAATCCAGCCCGCGCTCGGCACGCCCAGCTTGCCTGCCTCGGCGAGAATGCCTTCCATGAATTGGTCGGTGATCGCCGGGATCACGGGCGAGACCGAGCAATGTGTGGGAACGCCCGCCTCGACCAGCCTGCCAAGCGCGGCGAGCCTCTTGGCAGGGGCGGCGCAGCGCGGTTCGAGCTTGCGCGACAGGCCAGGGTCGAGCGTGGTGACCGAAATCGCCACGGCGACGAGTTTTTCGCGTGCCATGTCCGCGATCAGGTCAAGGTCGTCGAGCACGCGGTCCGATTTGGTCGTGATCGTCACCGGGTGGCGCGCCTCGCGGCACAGTTCGAGAATCTGCCGCGTGATCCGCCAGTCGCGCTCGATCGGCTGATATGGATCGGTGTTCGTGCCGAGTGCGATCGGTCGGGGGCGATAACCCGGCTTCGCCAGCGTTTCGCGCAGCAGTCGCGCCGCGCCCGGCTTGGCGAAAAGCTGCGTTTCGAAATCGAGACCGGGCGAGAGGTCGAGATAGGCATGGGTGGGGCGGGCGAAACAGTAGATGCAGCCGTGCTCGCAGCCGCGATAGGCGTTGATCGAACGGTCGAAGGGAACGTCGGGCGATCGGTTGAAGCTCAGGATCGAGCGAGGGCGTTCTTCGGTAACGGTCGTGCGAAGCGCGACGGGCGGCCCGTCGAGCGCGGCGACATGGTCGCGCCAGTCGCCATCCACCTCGCGCGAGGCGAGGCCGAAGCGGGACGGCGTGCGCGCGGAAGCGGCGCCGCGTCCCTTGAGGGCGGTGCGCTGGGTGTCGGGCATGGCGCGGAACATAAAAGGAACAAGTGCGCGTGTCGAGCGCTATCCGCGCCATATCTGCAAGCCGGCCCCGATCCCCCACAAGCCGATCAATGCGACCGATTCCCAGCCGATCTTGCCCGGACCCTCGCGCTCGCGTCGCAGCAGGCCGAGCAGCAGGACCGCGGTCATCACGATGACGAGCCCCATCCAGAACACCGTCGCGTCGGATATGGCGTGGTAGATGCTGCCTTCGCGATAGGCGAAGTCGCTCGCCGCGACGAACAGCGAATCGAACATATTGCCGCCCACGATCCCGCCGATCGCGAGCTGCGGCGCCCCCCGGCGCACGGCAGCGATGGTGGTGACGAGTTCGGGCAGCGATGTGACGGTCGCCGTGCCGAGCGAGCCGACGAGGCTGCCCGACAGCCCCAACCGCTCCGACAGGGCGAGGCCCGTTTCGCCCACGATGTAGCCGGAAAAGCCGACGACGAGGACCAGCCCGCCGAACAGCGCGAACAGGGTCGCAAGCGACTGGCCCTCGTCGTCGTCGTTCGATTCGTCCTCCTGCGTGTCCTTGGTCTGCTTGGGCAGCCACATCGGCTCCTGGTGAATGCGGTGCGCGTTGTGCAGCCCGACAAGGTAGACCGCGATCAGCACCGGGCTCAGCAGGTTCACGCCCCACAGCGTGATCGGCGGCGCGGCCCAGGCCATGACGGGCAGGGCGACCAGCACGATCAGCACCGTCGCTTGCCCGAGATTGACCGCGCTCACCCCGGCGTGTTCGAGATTGACGTTCTTGTAGAAGACATCGGCGAGCGCGAGGAACATGGTCTGCGCGACGATCCCGCCCAAGGCGTTGGAAACGCTGAGGTCGGCCGCCCCGCTCGCCGCCGTGCTGGTCGAAGTGACGATGCCTGCGATGCTCGTTCCCGCGCCGAGCAGGACCGACCCGATGAGCGCTTCGCCAAGCCCCGTCCGGTCCGCGATAACGTCGGCATAACCGGCCATCTTCGATCCGAAAACCGCGATCACCACGGCGCAGGCGGCAAAGGCGAGGCCAAGCGTGGTGGTCGAATACTGGGCGAGGTCGAGCAAGGAAGCTCCCGGATGGCGGCGTGATGCCAGACCAATCCGGGTGCGCGGGGCTTTGTTCCGCCCCTAGCTTTCCTTGAGGCGCGGCATCAGCTCGACGAAATTGCACGGCCTGTTGCGCGCGTCGAGCTGTTCAGCGAGGATATTGTCCCAGCCGTCCTTCACCGCGCCGTTCGATCCGGGCAGGGCGAAGATATAGGTTCCGCGCGCCACCACGGCGCAGGCGCGCGACTGGATCGTGCTGGTGCCAATGGTGTTGAAGCTGACCCATCGGAACAATTCGCCGAAGCCCGGAATGTCTCGCGCGCCTTCAATCCGGGCGAGAGCTTCGGGTGTCACGTCTCGGCCTGTCAGTCCCGTGCCACCGGTCGAGACGACCGCGTCGATTGCGGGATCGTCGATCCACGCGTCGAGTCGCTCGACCAGCAGGGCGGCATCGTCGCGCACGATGTCGCGCGCGGCAAGATTGTGCCCGGCGGCAGCGATGCGCTGGGCGAGAATGTCGCCTGATGTGTCGTTCTCGGCTGTGCGGGTGTCGGAGACCGTAAGCACGGCGATATTGATGGCAACGAAGTCCTTCGTTTCGTCGATCGCCATTAGGTGCGGCCCCCTTCAGTCTTCCTGTTCGTACCTCGCCGTGCGAACCTTAGACATCTGCGGGAAGACAGGCCAGCGTCCTTGTGCGAGCGCGCGGCGGCTGGGCGAGGGAACCCCGGCGGCGCGCTCGTACATCCAGTAATTTCGCATCACGATCGCGACATAGCCGCGGGTTTCCCAGTAGGGGATCGATTCCATCCAAAGGAGAGGATCGCCCTGGTCCCTGATCTCGGTGTTCCAGCGGTCGACCGGGGTGAGCCCGGCATTGTAGGCCGCCATGATCTTGGGCAGCAATCCGCCGGTCGCGCCGCTGTCGCGGAGCATTTCGAGATGCTGCTGGCCGTAGGCGAGATTGACCTCGGGATCGTTGAGGTCGTCGTAACTCGCGCCCAGTTCGAGGCGGCGGTTATGGTCCTGCGCGGTCGTCGGCATGATCTGCATCAGGCCGCGCGCATTCGCGGGACTCACGGCGGCGGCGCGGAAATTGGACTCCTGCAGCGCATGGGCGAAGGCAAGCGCGGGATCGACCCGCCACCCGGTGCGCGGCTGCCAGCGCGCGACCGGAAAGCGCAGCGCGCCTTCGGAGCGCATCCCGTAGGGAGCGTGGTGGGCCATGAACAGCTGGGTGGACGGCAGGCCGAGTTCGCGCGCGATCCGGGCAAGGGTGGGATAGTCGCGTGCGGGCCCGATCCGCGCCTCGTGCCGCAGCACCTCGTCGGCGAGGGCATAGCGCCCGATCTCGACCAGTGCGGCGGCCACGCGGACATTGCCGCGCCGCTCGAGCGCGCGCCAATCGTCCCGTGTGAAGGCTTCGGGTTCGGTCTCGGCGGGCAATTCGATGCCGAGCTGGTCCGCGGCGAGCATTCCGTAGAGCGTTTCGTGATAGCGTGCCGCAGCGGCCAGATGCGCCTGCGCCTCACCCGGCTCGCGGCAACGCACCAGCGCGCGGTGCGCCCAGTAATGCGCCGCAGTGGTAAGCTCGTCATTGGTCGAAAGCCGCGCCGCCTCGGCGAAGCTTTCCGCCGCGAGCGCGCAATAGCCGAGGCGCCATGCGGCGAGCCCTGCGACCCATTCGCCTTCGGCGACCCACGGTCCGCTGCCCTCGGCGACGGTTTCGGCGAGCGCCAAGGCGGCCGCATCGTCGTTTTCGATGTAGTGGCTCCACGCCACCCGCTGGCGCCATTCGGCGCGCGCTTCGGGGCTGAGGCTTGCATCGACCTCGGCCAGCAGGCGCTGGGCGGTGGCGGGATCGTCGCCCCGGATCGCATCGAGGATCGCCGCGCGGACCGACTGCGGCATCGTCCCGTCCTCGATGGTGCGCGGACGGATGCGCTTGCTGGCGGCGGGCTGGCGGGAGAGCGCCTGCGCTTGCGGAAGCGGCGGGACGTATTCGAGCCCGCGCTTCGCCCCGAGCCGGCCGAGCTGATCGGCCTGCGGCAGGTCCGTGCCGAGCGCGAACCATGCCGCTATCTGCTCGGCGCTGACCTTGGGGCTGCGCGCATGGGTGTAATATTCGGCGAGCGCGACCTGCTTCAGCACGCCGTCGTCACCGGCGAGCAGCCGATCAACCGTCTCCCATTCCTCCCGGTCGAGCGCGGCGAAGATCGCCCGGTAGTGTTCGCGCTCACGCTCGGAAAGGACGGCGGGAAGTTCGGCTTCGTGGCGCGAGCCCCGGTCGTAATGCGCGACCATGCTCGCGGTCGGTTGCGCGGCGAGGGGAGTTGCCGCCGAGAGCACGCCCGCGCCCACCAAGGCTGCTAGAGCGGCAATGATGCGACTTGTGATTGTGTTGTGCGTCACGCCTGCGTGGCCGACCATTCGATCCATCTCCGCCAGAACCGGGCCTTGAGTCGGGGCATCGACATGAGGCTGTCGAGATCCTCGCTCACCAAGACCGGCATATTTGGCGGCTTATGGTTGAACTTACGTAAATTTCCGTAATCCTTTTTGTCTTCGGAGCCGATAAGCGCGGCAAGCCCTGCACCAAATGCGACGATCCGCTGCGGCGCGGCGAGTTCGATGTGGTGAGCAAGGACCGCATCCATGCCGCGCGCGGCTTCGGCGGGGCAATCGGCCATCGGGGTGAAGCGCGGCAGGGCGCTTGCGACATAGGCATCGTTCGGTGTGCAGCCCATCGCCGCGAGGATCGCGTCGAGCAGCCGGCCCTGGGGTCCCGACAGGAGCCGTTCGCGGTCGCCTTCCTCGGGGTGGATCACCAGCACCATCAGCGCAGCACCCGCCGCCCCGCGCGGCGGAACACGTCCGCGCGGGCCGACCGCGTCGAGGCCGGGGGCAGTCATCCACCATTCGCTGAATTCATCGAGCGTTGCGGGCGGCGAATCGCCGAGCAGGTCCGGCGGCGGGGCTAGCGGGGGTGCATCTGGTGCAAGCGGCTGTCCGGACAATGCGACAGGCCGGGTGACAGGCGGGAGTTGTTGCGCTGCGCTGGTCGCTTCGACCGGCGCGGTCGTCTCCGGCTCGGCAAGCCATGCCGTAGCGTCATCGACGAAGTCGCAGTCCACGCCCGCCAATCGCCACCATTCGCGATAGGCGGCCAGTTCGCGGGCGAGGACGGGGTCTTGGGCGGTCATGCTATCCATTGCGGGTCTTGACTGTCCGGGGGGCAGTTAGCAAGTGCAAGGGCAAGACGAGGGGGATCTCGCGCGCCTGCGGGCGTCCAGCCGGAAACGAAGGAATACAAGAGCGCATGAGCGAACGTGAATCAATGCCCTGCGATGTCGTTATCGTGGGCGGCGGGCCGGCCGGCCTGTCGGCGGCGATCCGTCTCAAGCAGTTGAACGAGGAACTCGAGGTCGTCGTGCTCGAAAAGGGCTCCGAAATCGGGGCGCATATCCTTTCGGGTGCGGTGGTCGATCCCAAGGCGCTCGACGAACTGATCCCCGACTGGCGCGATCAGGGCTGCCCGATGGCCGAGACGCCGGTGACCGACAACTGGCACTGGATGCTGTCCAAGGGCGGCAAGACCTCGCTCCCGCACGCGATCATGCCCCCGCTGATGAGCAATCACGGCTGCTACACCGGCTCGCTCGGCAACATGACCCGTTGGCTCGGCGAACAGGCCGAGGCGCTGGGCGTCATGGTCTTCCCCGGCTTCCCGGCGGCCGACGTCATCATCGACGACAACGGAGCGGTCGCGGGCGTCATCACGCAGGACATGGGCATCGACGCGAAGGGCGAGAAGAAGCCCGACTACGAGCCCGGCATGGAGATCCATGCGAAATATACCCTTTTCGCCGAGGGCGCGCGCGGTTCGCTGACCAAGCGGATGAAGGCGAAATACGACCTCGAGGCGAATTGCCAGCCGCAGGTCTACGGCCTCGGCATCAAGGAATTGTGGGACATCGATCCGGCCAAACACGTGCCGGGCCGCGTCATCCACACGCAGGGCTGGCCGCTTTCCGAAAGCGACACCTGGGGAGGGGGCTTCCTCTATCACCAGGCGAACGGGCAGGTCGCGATCGGTTTCGTCACCGCGCTCGACTACAAGAACCCGTGGGTTTCGCCCTATCAGGAATTCCAGCGCTGGAAGCAGCACCCCGCGATCCGCGAATATCTCGAAGGCGGCAAGCGAGTCGCCTATGGCGCGCGCGCGATCAACGAGGGCGGCTGGCAGTCCGTGCCCAAGCTCGCCTTCCCCGGAGGCGCGCTGATCGGATGCGCGGCGGGCTTCGTCAACGTGCCCCGGATCAAGGGCAGCCACACCGCGATGAAGAGCGGGATGCTCGCCGCCGAAAGCATCGCCGCGGCTATCGCGGCGGGCCACGAGAAGACCGAGCTGTCGGACTACGACAGCACGCTGCGTTCGAGCTGGATCGCGGATGAGCTCAAGAAGGTCCAGAACGCCCAGCCCGCCGTCGCCAAGTACGGCGGCGACATCGGTACGGCGCTTGCGGGCATCGATATGTGGATGCGCACGCTCAAGATCGGCCTGCCGATTTCGATGAAGCACCACCGCGACCACGAGATGACCGGCCGCGCGGACCTTTACCCGAAGATCGACTATCCCAAGCCCGATGGCGAAATCAGCTTCGACCGGCTTACCAACGTCGCCTTCAGCTACACCAACCACGCCGAGGACCAGCCCTGCCACCTCCAGCTCAAGGATCGCGAGCTTCAGAAGGAAAGCGAGCTGGAAGTCTATGGCGGGCCATCGGCGCGCTATTGTCCGGCAGGCGTCTACGAATGGGTCGAGGAAGAGGGCAAGGAGCCGCAGTTCGTGATCAACTCGCAGAACTGCGTCCACTGCAAGACCTGCGACATCAAGGACCCCAACCAGAACATCAACTGGGTGACGCCGGAGGGTGGCGGCGGGCCGAATTATCCGAATATGTGATTCGGCGCGATTATGGATGCCCGCACTCCTCAATTCAGGACACGGCTTCTCCGTGCCCTCAGGAATGCCTATCTTGGGCAAGAGTTCGAGTTTTCTGACACGCCGGACGGGCTTGCTGTCCGCATCCTGACGGAAGAAGGTCTTCCGCTAGGAAGAGAGGCGAAGTTTCGCGGCAAGCGTGTCACAGATTTGAGCAAGTCCGCGTTGGCCACCCAATTTGGGATTGAACCGGGCAGCGCGTGAAACGCACCGAAACCGCCTACGCCAAGATCAACCTCGCGCTGCACGTCCGCAGCCGGCGGGAGGATGGGTATCACGAGCTCGAAACCCTGTTCGCCTTCGTCGATGCGGGCGATGTGCTGAGCGCCTCTCCGGCGGAGCACGACAACGTTACGACGCTCGGCGAATTCGCGGGCGGGATCGAGGACCCGTTCGACAACCTCGTCGCCAAGGGGCTCGCTGCGCTCCCACGCTCACAGGGCCTTGCGATCACATTGGAAAAGAACCTCCCCGTCGCAGCTGGCCTCGGCGGCGGCTCGGCAGATGCGGGGGCGGTGTTCCGGATCGTCGAGGCGCTTCATGGCCTGCCGGACGACTGGCAGGAGCGCGCTGCGAAACTCGGCGCCGACGTGCCCGCCTGTGTCCTCAGCCGCACCCATATCGGGCGCGGGACCGGGACCGAGCAGGTTGAGGTGGAGGACGACCTCGCCGGAACCCCCGTCCACCTCGTCAATCCGCGCGTGCCGCTGTCGACCGGGCCGGTGTTCAAGGCGTGGGATGGAAAGGACCGTGGCGCTCTGCCCGAAGGCCCCGCCCGGCACATCGCCTTCGAGGGACGCAACGACCTAGAAGCCCCCGCCATTTCGCTATGCCCGGTGATCGCCGACGTGCTGGATGCGCTCCGCTGCACCGACCCATGGCTCGTCCGTATGTCCGGCTCGGGCGCGACCTGCTTCGCGCTTTACGACAGCGAGGCCGAGCGCGAAGCGGCCGCCGAACGCATCGCGGCGGACCATCCCGATTGGTGGCAACTCAAGGGCAAGCTGCGGTGATCGACGGACAGCCCTTCCGCCATATCGGAACGCCGACGCCGGGCGGGATCGTCTGCGTCGCCGACCATGCCTCGAACCACGTGCCCGAGGACATTCCGGTCGGCATCGCGCCCGAATTGCTGGAGGAGCACGTCGCTATCGACATCGGCGTCGCGGGCGTCGCGACCCGCATGGCAAACCGGCACGGCATCCCCGCGCACCTTGCCACAGTCAGCCGGCTCGTGTGCGACCTCCACCGCGAGGAGGACCACCCGAACGTCGTCCCCGAGGCGAGCGACGGATACGTGATCCCCGGCAATATCGGTGCCGATATCGAAGGGCGGCTCGACCGTTTCCACCGCCCCTATCACGCCGCGCTCGAGGAATGGCTCGAAGCCGCGCAGCCCGGCCTTATCGTATCGCTTCATTCCTTCACGCCGCGCATGGCATCGACCGATGAGGAGCGCCCGTGGGACGTTTCACTCCTGTGGAACACCGACGACCGCGCGGCGCGCCACGCCATCCGCTTCCTGCGCGACGAGGGGCTGAACGTGGGCGAGAACGAGCCCTATTCGGGAGCCGAACTCAACGCGACGATGAACCGCCACGCCGAGGCGCACGGGCGGCCCTATTGCTTCTTCGAGATCCGCCAGGACCACATCACGACCCGCGCCCAGCAATCGCGCTGGGCCGATCTGCTCGCGGACGTCGTCGGAAGGGTTGCGCTGGCGCTTTCCTGAAGGCAGGGCTGTTGCGCGAAACAGCCAGTGACGGGAAAGAAAATGTCCGAACGCTTCGACAAGTCGAAACTGCCCAGCCGCCACGTCTCGGTCGGCCCCGAGCGCGCGCCGCACCGCTCCTATTACTACGCGATGGGCATGACCGAGGAGGAGATCGCACAGCCCTTCGTCGGCGTGGTCAGCGCAGGGAACGACAGCGCGCCGTGCAATACGACCCTGAACGCGCAGGCCGACATCGCGCGCGAAGGCGTGATCGCCGGGGGAGGGACGCCGCGGCGCTTCAACACGATTACCGTGACCGACGGGATCGCGATGGGCCACCAGGGCATGAAAAGCTCGCTCGTCAGCCGCGAGGTGATCGCGGATTCGGTCGAAGTTTCGGTGCGCGGCCATTGTTATGATGCGCTGGTGGGCTTCGCGGGCTGCGACAAGAGCCTGCCGGGCATGATGATGGCGATGCTGCGGCTGAACGTGCCCTCGATCTTCGTATATGGCGGCTCGATCCTGCCCGGCACCTACAAGGGCGAGGACGTCACCGTTGTCGACGTGTTCGAGGCGGTCGGCCAGCACGCGGCGGGCAATTGCCCCCTGCAGGAGCTGATCGCGCTGGAAAAGGTCGCCTGTCCCGGCCACGGCGCCTGCGGCGGCCAGTTCACGGCCAACACGATGGCCTGCGTCGGCGAGGCGATCGGATTGTCATTGCCGAACAGCAACATGGCGCCCGCTCCTTACAAGTCGCGTGAGGAAATCGCGCGCGCGGCGGGCAAGCAGGTGATGAACCTTGTCGAGAAGCAACTGCGACCGCGCGACATCGCCACGCGCGCCGCCTTCATGAACGCGGCGCGCGTCGTCGCGGCGACCGGCGGCTCGACCAATGCGGCCCTGCATCTTCCGGCCATGGCGAACGAGGCAGGGATCGATTTCGACCTGTTCGACGTGGCGGAAGTCTTCAAAACAACCCCTTACATTGCGGACCTGAAGCCCGGCGGGAAATATGTCGCCAAGGATATGCACGAGGCGGGCGGCGTCTACATGGCGCTGAAGACGCTGCTCGACGGCGGCTTCATCGATCCCGAACCGATCACCGTCACCGGCAAGACGCTGGGCGAGAACATCGAGGAGATCACCTGGAACCCCGACCAGAAGGTCTTCTACGAGGTCTCCAACCCGATCACCCCCACCGGCGGCGTCGTCGGGCTCAAGGGCTCGCTCGCGCCCGACGGGGCGATCGTCAAGGTTGCCGGCATGGCCCGGCTCCAGTTCTCCGGCCCAGCGCGGGTGTTCGATCGCGAGGAGGATGCTTTCGCGGCCGTGGAGGCGCGCGACATCGCGGAAGGCAGCGTGATCGTCATCCGCTACGAAGGGCCCAAGGGCGGCCCCGGAATGCGCGAGATGCTTTCCACCACCGCCGCGCTATACGGGCAGGGGATGGGCGAGAAGGTCGCGCTCATCACCGACGGGCGCTTCTCGGGTGCGACGCGCGGCTTCTGTATCGGCCATGTCGGTCCGGAAGCGGCGGAATGCGGTCCCATCGCGCTGGTCGAGGACGGGGACATCATCTCCATCGACGCGGTCGCCGGCACGATCGACCTCGAAGTCGAGGAATCGGTGCTGGAAGAGAGGCGCAAGGCGTGGCAACCGCGCGAGCATGATTACCAGTCGGGCACGCTCTGGCGCTATTCGCAAACCGTTGGCCCGGCGCGCTACGGCGCGCTCACCCATCCGGGGGCCAAGGCCGAGAAACACTGCTTTGCGGATATCTAGCGCGGCTCTCCTCGCTCTGGGGCTCTCAGCCTGCGCGCCAGAGGCGGGCGCTCCGCAAGGCGAGACCATCGCCTGCGCGATCGGGCCGGGGGCAGAATTCGCGGACGAATGCGTGCTCGAAAGGCGGGCGTTGGAGGAGGGGCGCGAAATGCTCGTTATCCACCATCCGGGCGGCGGCTTCCGGCGCTTCGTGATGGAGCGCTCCACCCTGCTCCCGCTCGACGGGGCCGAGCCGCTGGTCATGGTCGCACTCGACGCTGCGAGCGGCATCGAGTTCACCGTCGCAGGCGACCGCTACCGCCTTCCCCCTGCGGGCGAGCCGGAATGAACGACAGCCAGATCCTGACTGCCAGCGAAATGCAGGCCGCCGAGCAGGCGATCTTCGATAGCGGCACGAGCGTTTCGGAGCTGATGGAGATCGCCGCCGGGGGTGCGGCAGAGTGGGTCCGCCGCCTCGCCGCCGGGCGTTCGGTCACGGTCCTGTGCGGTCCCGGCAATAATGGCGGCGATGGTTATGTCATTGCCCGTCGGCTTGCCGAAGCGGGCAACCGGGTCGAAGTAGTGGCCCCGATCGAGCCCAAGACCGATGCAGCGCAGTCGGCGCGCGGGCGGTTCGAAGGGCCGGTCCGATCCTCTGGCCGCGATGTCCGGGCGGAGGTGCTCGTCGATTGCCTGTTCGGCACCGGCCTCGCGCGGCCGCTGTCGGGCGAGCTGGCGCTCTTGCTGCGTGACCTTGCCGGGCGCCATCCGATGCGCGTTGCGGTCGACCTGCCTTCGGGGATTGCCAGCGACAGCGGCGAACTGCTCAACGAGAAGCTGCCGGACTACGACCTCACGCTTGCGCTCGGCGCTTGGAAATTCGCCCACTGGAGCCTGCCGGGCCGGGCAAAGATGGGCACGAAGCGGCTTGTTCCCATCGGGATCGCTCCCATCGAGGGCGCGGCTCGGTTGATTGAACGGCCCCGGATCGCTCCGCCGGAGCGCGACAGCCACAAGTATCGCCGCGGCCTTTGCGCCATCGTTGCAGGCGAAATGCCGGGGGCCAGCCTGCTAGCAACGCTCTCCGCCCAGCGTTCGGGCGCGGGCTATGTCAAGCTGCTCGCCGAGACCGCGCCCGCCGCGCCGCCCGCCGATCTCGTGGTCGATACGTCGGAGTTGGCCGAGGCGCTGGGCGATGATCGGATCGACGCGCTGCTGTGCGGCCCCGGCCTCGGACGCAGCGATGCCGCGCGAGCGCGGCTCGAAACGGCGCTGGGTTCGGACAGGCCGATGGTGCTCGATGCCGATGCCCTGATGCTGCTGCGGCCCGACATGATCGGCAAGGGAACGCTGATCGCAACGCCGCACGACGGGGAACTCGCGACCCTGTGCGAGAATTTCGCCGTGCGCGCCGAAGGACGCCGCGACAGGGCGAGGGCGCTCGCCGCAACGAGCGGGATGGTGGTCGTCGCCAAGGGCCCCGACACGGTGGTCGCCGCTCCCGGTGGAACACTCGCGCTTGCCGCGCCTTCGCCGAGCTGGCTGTCGGTCGCGGGCACGGGCGACGTGCTCGCCGGGATCATTGCGAGCCGGCTCGCGACAGGCTGCGAGGCTTTTGAAGCCGCCTGTGAAGCGGTCTGGCTTCACGGTGAGGCCGCGCGGCTGTGCGGTCCTGCCTTCACGGCGGAAGAGCTCGCGCGCGCCGCCTCGCGCAGCCTTGCCGCGGCGCTTGTAGCGTGAGCGAGCCCGGCGAGATCGTCCGCATTGCTGCCAAGGGCGACGGCGTGACCCCCGACGGTCGCCATGTCGCGCGCGCCGTGCCGGGCGACCGGCTTGCGGAGGACGGCACCGTGCTCCGCGGCCCCCACCATGTCACGCCGCCCTGTCCCCATTTCGGCCCCTGCGGCGGCTGCCAGCTCCAGCACGCCGACGAGGACGTGCTTGCCGATTTCGTCCGCGACCGGGTGGTCAACGCGGCAGGCGGGCAGGGCGTCGAGCCGGGCGAGGTGCTCCCCGTCCACCTCTCGCCGCCCGCCAGCCGTCGCCGTGCGAGTCTCCACGGCCTTGCTACGCAGAAGGGCGCGGTGCTCGGGTTCCGAGAAGGCGGCTCGCACCGGATCGTCGACATGACAGCCTGTCCGGTCCTGCGCGAAGAACTCTTCGCCCTCGTCGCGCCGCTGCGCGCCTTCATCGCCGCGCATGGCGGCAAGGGCGGGATCGAGGCGCAGCTGAGCCTTGCCGATCAGGGTGTGGACCTGGCCCTGTCGAACATCGCGCTCGATGGCCTTGCCGCGACCGAGGCGGCGCTCGATTTCGCGCGGGAGCATCGCCTCGCCCGGCTGTCGATCGACCAGGGCTACGGGCCGGAGACGGTGTGGGAGCCTGACCCCGTGACGGTCACCCTGTCGGGAATGCCCGTCGGCCTCCCGCCCGGTGCGTTCCTGCAGGCGACCGAGGACGCGCAGGCGCGTATGGCCGCCGATGCCTGCGACTGGCTGGGCGAAGCGCGCATCCTCGGCGATCTTTTCGCCGGGCTCGGCACCTTCGCCTTCGCGCTGCTCGGGGACGGGCCCGAAGGTCGCAAGGTGCTCGGCGTGGAGGCCGAGCGCGTCGCGCATCTCGCCTTCAAGGCCGCCGCCGCGCGCACCGGGGGAAGGGCGCTCGCGCTTCACCGCGACCTGTTCCGCGCGCCCTTGCAGGCGAGCGAACTCGCGCGCTTCGATGCGGTGCTGCTCGACCCGCCGCGCGCCGGAGCCAAGGCGCAGGTCGCCGAAATCGCCGCGAGCGACGTGCCCCGCGTCTGCTATGTCAGCTGCAACCCGTCGAGCTGGGCGCGCGATGCGGCGCGGCTCGCCGAAGGCGGCTTCCGGCTCGCGAAGCTGCGCCCGGTCGGCCAGTTCCGCTGGTCGACCCATGTCGAACTCGTCAGCCTGTTCGAGCGCGCCTGACCCCTAGGCCCGCAGGGCGGCGAGGATCTGTCCGTCGAGCCAGTCGCGATGCTCGGGCCGGTCATAGGCATGGCCCGCGCCCTCGCAGCGCGCGATCCGCGGGTCGGCCGCATCCCAGTTTTCGGCAAAGACCTGCGCGGTGCGATCGGCGCTCGCCAGCAGGATGCGCACCGGCCCGGCGAATTCGGCCAGCCCCGCGCGCATCTCCTCGGCGAGGCTCGACGGGGCGGGGCCGGGCGCGAGCGACTTGACGAGGCCGCGACCGAGTTTCCTGAGGTCCACCCCGCCGCGCAGCAGGCGGGCCACCTCGCGCGGATTTCTGAGCTTTGCGGCATAGCGCGCGCGGATCGCGGAAGGGGGCGGGGTGGGATCGCTCTCGCCAGCTGCATCGCCGTCCTCCTCGATCGTCCAAGGGTTCGACAGGACCAGCGCATCGAACCCCTTGCCCTTCGCCAGCATCAGCGCCGAGGCCGCGTCGCAATTGCCGAAGCCGACCACCCGGTCGACCTGCGGGGCGAGGGCTCGAAACGCCTCGAGCGCGGCGGCGATGTCACGCGCACTATGGCGGAAACCCCGGTTCTCGCCCTCGCTATCGCCAATGCCTCGCCGGTCGAAGCGGAATACGGGAAAGCCCGCCCGCGCGATCCGGGCCGCGAGCAGCGACTGGCCGGAAAAGGCGCCCGCACGGATCTCGTTTCCGCCGCTGACGATCAGCAGCCCGGTCGTGCCCGGTGCGGTGTCGAGCGTGCCGGCGAGCTTGAGGCTTCCGCAGCCGAAATCGAGCGGGAGCCGGGTCATTGTGCCTCCTCCTCCTCCGCCTCGCCGCCGACAAGGGCCGCCGCGATGATCCTTGCGATCGCGTCTGCCTGTGCCGCGTCGTGATCGGGTTCGGCGCGCAGCCACAGGCCGGGGCCGCCGAGCGCGCTCTGCGCAATGTGGTGCTGGTTGTCCGAGGGCACGGGCTCGGCCTCGGCGAATTCGGCGAAGAAAGTCGCGCCGAGCGGCCAGCCGGCCAGCACCAGACCTTCGCGCCGCCCCGTCTCCATCAGCGCCTCGGAGCTTTCCTCGCGCCCTTCCTCGCGCGCGGCGATGGTGCGGGCGCGGATCATCCCGCGCAGCTGCTTCGGCCCGTTTTGGGGGGCATAGCGCCAGCAGGGAAGGCTCTCGGGTGCAAGCAGCGCTCCCGCCCGGATCGCAAGCACGTGGGTCGCCGCGAAAGCCTCCGTCGCCGCCTGCGCCGCCGCGCGCCAGTGCGCGATGGTCTGGTCCTCCAGCGGTGCAAGGCTTTCATTGCAGCCGGGAAGGTCGGGCAGGAAACTGTCGATCCCGGCCTCGTCGAGCCGCCGCATGACCTCGACGGTGAAATGGCGCAGCTTGTTCGCCTCGTCGAACCAGGCAGGCAGGACGATTAGCCGGGCCGCGCGTCCGCTATCGAAGGAGAAGAGCAGTTCCTCGCGCGTCGCGCCGTCGATAAGCGGGGCCGTCCAGGTGCCGATCACGCAAGGCTCCTGTCAGTCGGGTGAAGGATCAACCTTTGGCGAGCTTGGCCTCGGCGAAAGCGAGCAATCCGCCATAGGTTTCGAGCATTTCGCCGTCCACATCCTCGTCGTCGATCATGATGTCGAGCCGGTCCTCCATCTCGGTCAGGAGGCCCGCCACCGCCATGGAATCGAGTTCCGGAAGATGGCCGAACAGGCCGGATTCCGGGCCCAGCGCCGCGGCCTGGGCGGCGTCGATGCCGAGCACGTCCGCGATGATCGCCTTCAATTCGCTGTCGATGGCATTCCGGTCCATTCCCGTTCCCGTCTGGCTGCCTTCCGCATCGGCTGCGGCGGTGTTGATGGCCGGATTGGTGCTCATTGCGATCGGATCCCTTGCTGGACGCGCGCAGCATTCGCAAAGGCGCGGCCCCTTCGTGGTGCGCGGCCTTAGCCAGCAGGCGGCGCGGGCGCAAGTTCCGGGACGTGCGCTTCGGTCAGGCGGCGCGCGGCGAGGCGGGCAAGATCGATCCAGGCGCGCGGGCGTGTCATCGCGAGACAGTCGATCTGGTAGCGCGGGCGCACTTCCTCCATCCAGTCGGCCTTGTAGGGCTGGTCGCCCGTGCCGAAATCGACCGTGGAGACCCCGTCGCGGTCGATGACGTGCTCGAACAGGGCGGCCGTCAAGGTCGTTCCGGCGGAGAGGTGGCGGTGGCTTTCGAGATGGGCGAGCTTGTGGATGAAGGCCGTGCCCGCCTCGACCGTCCAGCATTGCGCCGCGACCGGCTCCTCTTCGTGCCAGGCCATGCCGAAGCGTAGCCGTCCCGCCGCTCCCTCGGCCTGGGCGAAGTCGCGCAGCATCGCAGGTTGATCCTCCTCCGGCTTCCAGCTTTCGGCGTAGATGCGTTCGTAATGCGCCCACAGGTCGGGATCGAAATGGGTCAGCACACGCGTTTCGACCTTCTTCGCCTTGCGTTTCAATGTGGTGCGCATCCGCCCCGGGCGACCCGCCCAGTATTCTGCGAAGCTGCGTCCGCGCACGTGCAGCACGTGGTTGAGATCGCACACGGTCACTTCCACACGCCACCCGGCGGCGCGAAAGGCGCGGGCGAGGCGGGAGGCCGAGCCGTCCTCCTCCGGCACGGGTGCGAGCGTCACACGGTGGCCTTTCGCCTTGAGCTGGCGCGCGATCTCGACCAGCAGGCGGTCGCCGCGCTCGCCGGGCGGGGCAAGCTGGCGCCAGGTGAAGCTGTACCAGTTGCGCAAGGGGGCGATCCGCCCGTCCTTTTCGGTCAGCGCAAGGGCGGCGCGCGTGTCGGCCTCGCCGGCGATCGCGATCAGCGGGACCAGCCCGGTCGCGGCGAGCAGTTCGTACCACTCTGCCCGGTCGAAGGGCGAGGGCGCGGGAAGACTGTGCGCGCCCGCAAGATCGCGCAGGGCGTTAACGCTATCGTGACAGGTCGATACGATCATTCTACCCAGTCCGCTCCGCCTTCTTCGAACGCTCCATCGCTCCTTCTGGAAAAGCCCGATGTCCAGCCTCTCCCAGCCCGAGACCGCCGGTAAAGCCCCTCCGTCGCCCGATCCCGCGCCGCGCCCGATCGACCATGTCGCGGTGCTGGCGGCGGAGCGGGGCAGGGGTTCGGACCCGGCGCTCGTCTTGCGCTCGGGGGTTCTAAGCCACGATGCGTTAAACTTGCGTGTTGACGATCTTGCCGCCTGGCTGGCGCGCGAAGTGCCCGAGAAGGGCGCTCGGGTGGCGACATGGGCGGCGAAGGGAGAGCTCGCCTGCCTCATGCCGCTCGCCGCGGCGCGCGCGGGGCTGGTCCACGTGCCGATCAACCCGCTTCTGAAGCGGATGCAGGTCGCCCATATCCTCGCCGACAGCGGGGCGCGGTTGCTGGTGGGCACGGGCTCACGGCTCGCTTCGCTGGAGGCGGGCGACGTGCCTGAAGGATGCGTTACGGTCGAGGAAGCCGACGCCCTGACGGCTGCGAGTGAGGCGGGGGAGGGGCCGGGCCCGTCCGATGCCGACCCGGACGATCTTGCCGCGATCCTCTACACCAGCGGTTCGACCGGGCGGCCCAAGGGGGTGATGCTGAGCCATGCGAATATGTGGCTCGGTGCGGTGTCGGTCGCGCATTACCTCAAGCTGGCGCATGATGACGTGACGCTTGCGGTGCTGCCATTGAGCTTCGACTACGGGCAGAATCAGCTTTTCTCGACCTGGCTGGCCGGGGGAAGTGTCGTGCCGCTCGACTTCCTCTTCCCGCGCGACGTGGCAAATGCTTGCGCCAAGCACGGCGTGACGACGCTGGCGGCGGTCCCGCCGCTGTGGGTGCAGCTGGCCGAGATCGACTGGAAGACGGAGGAAAGCGCCCCGCTGCGACGCCTGACCAACAGCGGGGGCGCGCTGACGGTTGAGCTTGTGCAATCGCTCCGGGGGATTTTCCCGCAAGCCGATCTCTATCCGATGTATGGACTGACCGAGGCTTTCCGGTCGACCTTCCTTGATCCGGCTTTGGTCAAAAAACATCCGACATCAATGGGTAAGGCGATACCTTTCGCAGAGATTCTGGTGATTGGCGATTCCGGCGAAGTCGCCGCTCCGGGTGAGGAGGGCGAGCTCGTCCATTGCGGGCCGCTGGTGGCGCAGGGTTACTGGCAGGACCCCGAGCGAACCGCCGAACGCTTCCGGCCAGCGCCTGCCGCCTCGCGTTATGGCGGGACCGCGGTGTGGTCGGGCGACCGGGTTCGACGCGATTCCGAAGGGTTGCTGCATTTCGTCGCGAGGCGCGATGCGATGATCAAGAGCGCGGGCAACCGCATCTCCCCGCAGGAGGTGGAGGAGGCCGCGCTCGCGACCGGCCTTGCAACCGAGGCGGTGGCATTGGGCGTGCCGGATCCCCGGCTCGGGCAGGCGGTCCACCTGGTCGTGCGCGGGCCGGGCGATGCCGATGCGCTCGCCAAGGCGCTCAAGACTGCGCTGCCCAATTTCATGCAGCCCGCCGTCATTCACTGGCGCGAAGCCCTGCCGCTCAATCCCAATGGCAAGATCGACCGCACCGCGCTCGCCGCCGAACTCAAGGACACCGCCGCATGAAGCCCGTCGGCCCGATCCCCCCCGGCTACGAGACGCTGGACGGCGAACTCGCCATTTCCGGCCGCACGGCGAGCGCGCTGGTCGACGGAGCGGGCGGCACTCCGCTGTTCGTCTATTCGCGCGCGCTCCTGAGCAAGCGCGTCGCCGACCTGCGCAAAGCCCTGCCGGAGCGGATCGGGGTCAATTACGCGGTCAAGGCCAACCCCATGGCCGAGGTCGTCGCCCACATGGAGCCGCTGGTGGACGGTTTCGACATCGCCTCCTCGGGCGAACTCGCGATCCTTCAGCGCGTGGGCATCGACCCGGCCCGCATCAGCTTCGCCGGGCCGGGCAAGCGCGACGACGAACTCGAAGCCGCGATCGCCGCCGGGGTCACGCTCAATTGCGAATCCGCCGGCGAGGCGGCGCGGTCGCTCGCGATCGGCGAGCGGCTCGGCAAGGCACCGCGCATCGCGATCCGGGTCAATCCCAGTTTCGAGCTCAAGGGCTCGGGCATGAAGATGGGCGGCGGGGCCAAGCAGTTCGGGGTCGATGCGGAGAAAGTGCCCGCATTGGCCCGCAACGTCATCGGCGAAGGAGCCGAATGGCGCGGCCTCCATATCTTCACCGGCAGCCAGGCGCTGAGCGCAGAAGCCATCGCAGAAACGCAGGGCAACGTCTTGAAACTGGCTGCGGAACTTGCCGAGGAGATCGGCCACGGTCTGCCCAAGCTCAACATGGGCGGCGGTTTCGGCATACCCTATTTCCCCGGCGACGAACCGCTCGACCTCGTCGCCGTGGGCGCGGCGCTCGCGGAGCGGGTCGCGCACCTGCCGCCGGTGCTCGCCGAAACCGAACTCTGCCTTGAACTCGGGCGCTATCTCGCGGGCGAGGCGGGGGTCTACCTGTGCCGCGTCATCGACCGCAAGGAGAGTCACGGCGTGACCTATCTCGTCACCGATGGCGGACTCCACCACCAGCTTGCCGCCTCTGGCAATTTCGGGACCGTGGTGCGGCGCAATTACCCTTCGGCCATCGCAACCCGCTATGGCGAGGAACCGGTGGAGGAGGTCAACATCGTCGGCTGCCTTTGCACCCCGCTCGACCGGCTCGCCGACCAGGCGATGATGCCGCGCGCGGATGTCGGCGACATCGTCGCGGTGTTCTGCGCCGGGGCGTATGGCGCGACCGCTTCGCCGAGCGCCTTCCTCGGCCACGGTCCGGCACGCGAACTGGTGGTCTGACGCACCGCCCGACAGCCGCGCGTTAACCTGCCGCAGATCCCTGTCCCAAGGCGGGATAGGCCCGCAATTGCGGGCTTATTCCTAACATTCTGTTCACCATTTTCGGGCACACGCAGCAGTGCAACTCGCGAGGGCCGGATGGTGCAGGTCGCTCCTGCACGGATCGTGCGGCCCGTCGCAGTCACGGCCCGAGGACCAGTATCGATGTTTTCCAACCCGCTCTTTTCTGTTCCGCCCCAGGCTCGGCTCGCGCGGCCCATCGGCCTCATCGGCGTGTCGCTGGCCCTCGCCGCTTGCGCCGGGACCGGCCCGGAACTGCCGCCCGCGACCTACACCGCCGCGGCCGAACAGCCTTCGGAGGAATACCGCATCGGCCCGCTCGACGACATCACCATCCACGTCTGGCGCAACCCGGAATTGAGCGCGGAGAAGGTCAAGGTCCGCCCCGACGGGCGGCTGACCATCCCGCTGGTGCAGGACATCCCGGCGGTCGGCAAGACCGCGACCGAACTACAGGATTACATCGCGGGCGAACTCGCCCAGTATATCGAGCAGCCGATCGTTTCGGTGATCGTCAACACGCCCGGCGGAACCTACGACCAGCGGGTGCGCGTCGTCGGCTCGACCGAACAGCCCGCTTCGCTTCCCTACCAGGCCAACATGACCGTGCTCGATGCGATGATCGCCGTCGGGGGCCTCGGCGAATTCGCCAGCGGCAACCGCGCCAAGCTGATCCGGCTCGACCGCGAAAGCGGCACGCAGAAGGAATACCGCCTGCGCCTCGCCGACCTGCTCAAGCGCGGCGATGCGAGCGCCAATGTGATGCTGCGGCCGGGCGATACGATCATCATTCCGGAGAGCCGCTTCTAACGGGGCGCCGGGCGAATGGACGAACTTTTCGACGAGGTGCGCGCGGCGCTGTGGTCGGTCTGGCACCGGCGCTGGATCGCGATCGCGGTTGCCTGGGGGGTGTGTCTGCTGGGCTGGCTCGTCGTTGCGCTGATTCCCAATTCCTACGAATCCAAGGCGCGGATCTACGTCGATGTCGAGGATGTCCTGTCCGAACAGCTCGGCATCGCGGGCGACGGTCGCGAGGAAATCATGCGGGTGCGCCAGACGCTCGCCAGCAATGTGAATCTCGAACGGGTAATCAAAGGCACGCGGCTCGGCGAAGGGATTTCGACCCGGGGCGAGATGGACAACGCGATTGCCGACCTGTCGAAACGGGTCGCTGTGCAGAGCGAGGAGGACAACCTCTTCGCTATCACCGCGACGGTCGGCAAGAGCGACCTTTCCGACGCCGAGAACGCGGTGCTGGCGCGCAATGTCGTGCAGAAGCTGCTCGACATCTTCCGCGAGGAACACATTGCTGGCAACCGGGCGGGGATCGACCAGGCGCTGGCCGAACTCGATTCCCAGCTCGAGGAACGCAAGGCCGAACTCGAGGCGGCGGAGGAGCGCCGCCTGTCCTTCGAGGCGCAGTATCCCGAACTCATCGGCGGCTCGCAGACTCTGTCGAGCAAGGTCCAGCAGGCGCGCACCGAATTGCGCGACGTCGAGGCCGATCTCGCCGCCGCGCAGAGTGCGCTGGCCGCGATCGAAGGGCAGATCTCCGGCACGCCGCGCACCATCGTCACGCCCGGAGCGGCGACGGGGCCGCGCGGGGCGCTGATGCAGGCGCAGGCGCAGCTCGCCGAATTGCGCTCGCGCGGGCTGACCGACGAACATCCCGACGTGGTGGCGACGAAGCGCCAGGTAGATCTCCTCGCCAGGGCGGCGGCTGCGAGCGGGGCCGAGGACGCGGGCGGCACGCCGAACCCGGCCTATACCTCGCTCATCGCGATCCGTGCAGACCGGCAGGCGGCGGTCGAATCGCTCCAGGCGCGCCGCGCGGCGCTGCAATCGACTCTCGCCGGGCTGATGGCGAGCCAGGCCAGCGAGCCGGCGATCGCGGCCGAGGCGAACCGCATCAGCCGCGACTACGACGTGCTGCGCAAGAATTATGAGGATCTTCTCCAGAACCGCGAGGAAATCCGCACCCGCGGCGACGTGGTGGACGAGACGAGCCAGTACAAGTTCGACCTGATCGACCCGCCGGTCGTGCCCCAGAAGCCCGCCGCGCCCAATCGCCCCGTGCTGCTGCTGGGCGTGCTGGTCGTCGGTCTCGGCGCGGGCGCGGGGGTGGCCTGGGCGCTCGGCCAGCTGCGCTCGGGCTTCGCCACGCCGCAGAAGCTCGAACGTGCTTTCGACCTGCCGGTGGTGGGCGCGATCTCGCTGACCCTTTCGGATGCCGCGAAGGCGCTGGAACGACGCAGGCTCAAGCAATTCGCCGGCGCCTGCGCGGGGCTCGGCGCGATATTCGTGATCCTGCTCGCGATCGAGGTCGTCTCGGTCGGGACGGTGGCGTGAGGAGGAGCGGATGACCGAACATCGCAGGATCACGCCTCCTTCGGGCGAGCCTGAGGGCCGCAAGCGGCGCTCGCTGATCGAGCGGGCGGGGGATGTCTTCGGGACCGACCGGCTCGGCCCGTTCGCGGTTCCGCGCGACCTGCCGGAGCCGCGGCGACCCGTTGCCGACCCTGCACCACCCGAGCAGCCCGCACGGGCCCCTGCGGGCGACCTCGGCCCGGCCGCGCCACCGCCGCGCGTCGAACCTGCGGTTGCGCTCGCCGGCCCGCGCCAGTCGGTCGACCGCGAGCGGCTGCGCGACGAAGGTCTCATCGTTCCCGAGGAACCGGTGACCGGCCAGCTCGAGGAATTTCGTATCGTCAAGCGCGAGCTGCTTGCCGAAGCGCGCGGGGCGGACGATCCGCTGGCGCGGCGGATCCTCGTGTGCTCGCCTCATCCGGGCGAGGGCAAGACCTATTGCGCGGCCAATCTCGCCATTGCCATGGCCGCGACCCGTGACATCGAGGTCGTGCTGGTCGATGCCGACACGGTCAAGCCGTCTGTCACCCAGCGGTTCGGGATCGAGGGCGGGCCGGGGCTCTTGGACGTGCTCGCCGATCCCGCGATCCGTCCCGAAAGCTGCGTGATCCGCACCGATATCGAAGGGCTCTTCGTCCTCCCTTCAGGCAGCGCCACTTCGCGCGATTCCGAATATCTCGCGAGCGCGCGGACCGGCGAAGTGCTCGACCGCCTGACCCGCGGCGCGCCCAATCGCATCCTCATCTTCGACACGCCCCCCGCGCTCGCCGCCTCGCCCGCGGCCGAGCTCGCGCGCCATGTCGGACAGGCGCTGCTGGTGGTGCGCGCCGATGAAACCAGCCGCGCCGCGCTCGAAGATGCACGCCAGCTGCTTTCGGCCTGCCCGGACATCAAGCTGCTGCTCAACGCCGCGCGCTACAGCCCTTCAGGCCGACGCTTCGGCGATTACGGGAAAGCGAGGGACTAGGCTCATGCGCCCGATGCTTCTCGCCCTTTCTGTCCTTACCGGCCTGGCCGCCGCTGCCCCGGCCCATGCCCAGGACAACCGCCAGGACACGGCCGACGGGCGCACTTTCGTGCGGCCCTATATCGAAGTCGGCCAGGTCCTTTCGGCCGAGCTGTCGCCGGGCGACGACGTACTCACATTCACTCAGGTCGCCGCTGGGGTCGATGCCAACCGGCAGGGCCGCAATTCGGGCGTCTCGGTATCCCTGCGCTACGAACGCAACATAGCCTGGGGCGACGACCAGGTCGACACCGAAACGCTGAGCGGGGTCGCGCGCGGCTATCTTTCGCTCGTCCCGCGCGCGCTGACGTTCGAGGCGGGCGGGCTCGCGAGCCGCACGCGGGTTGACGGCGGCGGGGGCGTCTCCAGCAACCCGCTGGTGCGCGAGGACGCGGAAAGCCAGATCTATTCGATCTATGCCGGGCCGACGCTCGCCACCAATGTCGGAGCGGTCGCCATCAACGGCTTCGCGCGGGTCGGCTACAACCGTTTCGAGACCGAGAACGCGGTGTTCGACAACGCTGGCAATGCCATCGACGTGTTCGACGACAGCGTGACCTATAACGGCCGCGTGACCGCCTCGACCCGCTCGGGCGAACCGCTTCCGGTCGGGCTCGCAGTGACGGGCGGGATCTTTCAGGAGGAGATCTCCAATCTCGACCAGCGCGTGCGCGATGCCTTCGTGCGCGCCGATGTCACCGTGCCGCTTACCCCCTCGCTCGCGCTGGTGGGCGGCGTGGGTTACGAGGACGTGGAAATTTCCAGCCGCGACGCGCTGCGCGATGCGAACGGCGATCCGGTGATCGGAGCGGACGGGCGGCTCGTGACCGACACGGCAAGCCCGCGGCTTATCGCATTCGATGTAGACGGCCTGCTTTGGGACGTCGGCGTTCTGTGGCGCCCGAGTTCGCGCACCTCGCTTGAAGCGCGGGTCGGAGAGCGTTACGACTCAACGACTTACTACGGAAACTTCACCTATCGTCCGAATACCCGCAGCGCGCTGGCCATTGTCGCTTATGACGGGGTGAGCGGCTTCGGCGGGGTGCTGAACAACGCGCTCGCCGGCCTGTCGAGCGACTTCACCGCTTTCCGCAATCCCGTCACCGGCGATTTCGGCGGCCTCGTGAGCGGCGGCGAAGGTCTCGGCACGATCGGCGCGCTCGGCTCGGTCCGCTCGGCGGCTTTCCGCGGCCGGGGTGTGCGGGCGAGCTACCAGCGCACCATCGGCAGGCTCAATGCCGCGATCGGCGCGGGATACGACCGGCGCACCTTCATCGCTGCGGCCGGAACGCCGCTCGAAGCGGCGGACGGCCTGACGGACGAAAGCTATTACATCACCGGCGCGCTCTCGCGACAGGTGGGCCAGCGCGCGATCGTCACCGCCAATGCCTATGTCAACTGGTTCGAAAGCGCGACCGACGGGGGCGATGTGACCGCCTTCGGCGCTTCGGCCTCCTATAACCGCTCGCTGACCCAGCGCCTGTCCGCCCGTGCCGCGCTGTCGGTCGATTATTTCGACAGCGAGTTCACCGCCGAGGACTTCGCCTTCGCCACGGCGCTGCTCGGCCTGCGCTACGATTTCTGACCCGGAGCCACGCTTATGTACGAGGAATTCTACGGCTTCAGCGCCCGCCCCTTCCAGCTCACGCCGGACCCGCAGTTCTGGTTCGAGAGCGTCACGCACAAGAAGGCGATGAGCTATCTCGGCTATGGTCTTGGCCAGGGCGAAGGCTTCATCGTCATCACCGGCGAAGTCGGCGCGGGCAAGTCCACGCTGGTCGCGCACCTCATGGAACGGATCGACCCCGAGGCGCTCACCGTCGCGCAGGTGGTCACCTCGTCGCTCGACGGAGAGGAGATCGTTCACGTTGTCGCACAAGCTTTCGGCCTTGCGGTCGAAGGGCATGACAAGGCCGCCGCGCTCGGCGCGATCGAGCGCTTTCTGCAGGACGAGGCGCGCGCCGGGCGGCGCTGCCTGCTGGTGGTCGACGAATGCCAGAACCTCGCGCTCGAAGCGCTCGAGGAACTGCGGATGCTGTCGAATTTCCAGCTCGGCTCGCATCCGCTGCTGCAGAGCCTGCTGCTCGGCCAGCCCGAATTCCGCCGCACGCTTGCCCATCACCCCGGGCTAGATCAGCTGCGCCAGCGGATCATCGCCTCGCATCACCTCGCGCCGCTGGGCGAGGACGAGATCGAAGCCTATGTCACGCACCGCCTCATGCAGGTCGGATGGGACGCCCGCCCGGCGCTGGGCGAGGGGCTGGTGGAGAAACTCTACATCGCCTCCGAGGGAATCCCGCGGCGGGTTAACCGGCTGATGAACCGCCTCCTGCTGCTCGGCGCGATCGAGGAAGAGGAAGCGCTCACTCCCGCCATGCTCGAAGCCGTGGTCGAGGAGATGGCGGGCGATGAAGCCGAAGGATCGCAGGCCGAAGCGCCGAAGCCTGCGCGCTCGCACGCTCAGCCCGCCGAGCCGCAGGAAGCGGGCTCGGTCCCTCCGGAAGAGGTCGCCGCGCTTCTTGCGCAGCGCGATGCCCGCACTGCCGAGCTCGAAGCGGCGATCCTCGAATTGCAGGCTGCCGGGGCTTCGACCGGCGGGGATGATGCTCCGCGCGCGCTCGACCCGGAGATTGCCGAAACGATCCGCAAGCTCGAAGCGCGGCTCGAGGAGCAGGAGCAGTCGCTGCGCCACGTGCTGACAATGCTGATCGAATGGTTCGAGGACGACGCCGCGCGGGAGGCGGCCTGACCGTGTCCGCCGCGCTCGCCTCGCCCATGCCTGCCAACGGCCTGTCGGTCGATGTCGAGGAGTGGTTCCAGGTCGGCGCGTTCGAGCGCGTGATCGGGCGCGGCGAGTGGGACGGGATCGCGAGCCGGGTCGAGGGCAATGTCGACTTCCTTATCGACCTGTTCGCCGCAGCCGGGGTCCACGCGACATTCTTCACGCTGGGCTGGGTGGCGGAGCGGCAACCGGCGCTGATGCGGCGCATCATCGATGCGGGACACGAGATTGCCAGCCACGGCTATGACCACGCGCGCGTCTTCACCCTTTCGCGCCGCGCCTTCGCCGAGGACATCGCAAGGGCGCGCCGCATCATCGAGGATGCTGCGGGCGTGGCTGTGAAGGGCTACCGCGCGCCGAGCTTTTCGATCGATGCGCGCAATCCATGGGCCTTTGAGGAACTGGCGGCGCAGGGCTATGCTTATTCCTCCAGCGTCGCGCCGGTGGTGCACGACCATTACGGTTGGCCCGAAGCGCCGCGCTTCGCCTTTCGTCCGGTTGCGGGCTCCGACCTCGTCGAGCTGCCGGTGACCACCGCCATGCTCGGCCGCCGGCGGGTCGCGGCGGGCGGAGGCGGGTTCTTCCGCGTCCTGCCCTATGGCTTTTCACGCTGGGCGATCCGGCAGGTCAACCGCGTCGATGAACGCCCGGCGATGTTCTATTTCCACCCCTGGGAGATCGATCCCGGCCAGCCGCGCGTGGGCAACGCCCCGCTGCGCTCGCGCCTGAGGCATTACACCGGGCTCGAGGCGATGGCGGGCAAGCTGCGCCGCCTGCTGGGCGATTTCGCCTGGGGGAGGGTCGATGCGGTGGCGGAGCGCGAGGTGCTGCGGGCGGAAGACTGGCCGGTGGCATCCCCGCCCGCAAGGCAGGCCGCATGAACGCGCCCGTTCGCCTGTCCGAGACCGTGCGCGCGGTCGACCTGCACGATCCCGGCGAGGTGCGCCGGATCGAGGCTTTCGTGCGCGAACGCGGCGCGAGCCTGTTCCACCGTCCGGCCTGGCTGCTCGGGGTCGAAGCGGGGACGGGCCAGCGCGCGGGCGGCTTCTTCGCTCAGCGCATGGGAACGATCACAGGCTGGCTCCCGCTCACCGAAGTGCGCTCGGCCCTGTTCGGCAAGGCGCTCGTCTCGAGCGGCTTCGGCGTCGGCGGCGGGATCTGCGCGGAAAGCGAGGCGGCGGTGGATGCGCTCGCCGCCGCGGCCGAGCGCGCTGCCGAAACGCGCGGCTTCGCCAGTGTCGAACTGCGCGGGACGCCCATTCCCCCCCGCGAAGGCTGGCGGCAATGGGACGACCGGCATTGCGGGTTCGAACGGGCGCTTGCCGCCGACGACGAGGCGGAACTCCTCGCCATCCCGCGCAAGGCCCGCGCCGAGGTGCGCAAGGGGCTCGCGAACCAGCTCCCGGTACGCGTCGGGCGCGGGCGAGACGACCTGGCCGCGCATTATGCGGTCTATTCGCAAAGCGTGCGAAATCTCGGCACGCCCGTCTTCCCGAAAAAGCTCTTCGCCGCGATGCTCGCCGCCTTTCCGGATGAGGCCGACATCCTCACCGTCTTCGCAGACGGTGCGCCGATCGCGAGCGTCCTTTCCTTCTATCACGACGGTGCGGTCATGCCCTTCTGGGGCGGCGGCACGCAGGCCGCGCGAGGGGCTCGGGCGAACGAGCTGATGTACTACGAGCTCATGCTGCACGCCCGCAAGCGCGGCATGGAGCGGTTCGATTTCGGGCGCTCCAAGACCGGCAGCGGGCCGTGGAAGTTCAAGAAGAACTGGGGCTTCACGCCGCAGCCGCTGACCTATGGCGAATGGAGCGCGCCGGGCCGCCGCCCCCGCGACATCGACCCGACCAGCGCGGCCTATTCGCGCCGGATCGAGCTGTGGAAGAAGCTTCCGCTACCGCTCGCCAACCTCATCGGTCCGCCGATCGCGCGCGGGCTCGCCTGAGCCTTGGCGGAGGGCCGCATGGGCGACATCCTGTTCCTTGCGCACCGCGTGCCGTTCCCGCCCGACCGCGGGGACAAGATCCGCTCGCACCACCTGCTGCGCAAGCTCGCGCAGCTCGCCCCGGTCCATGTCGGCACGCTTACCGAAAGCGCCGCCGACCGCGCGGGCGAGGGCGCACTCGCGGCGCTGGCGGCAAGCCATTTCGCGCCTACGCGCGCCAAACCGCTCGCCCTTGCCGGGGTCGAGGCGGTGCTTTCCGGCAAGCCCGTCAGCCTTACCGCCTTTCATTCCGCCGCGCTCGACAACTGGGTGCGGCGCACGATTGCCGAGCGGAAGATCGACACGATCGTCGTCTTCTCGGGCCAGATGGGGCAATACGTGCCGGACGATTTCGCAGGGCGCGTGGTGATCGACCTGTGCGATGTCGACAGCGCCAAGTTCGCGAATTACGCCGAGGCCGGCCAGCGCGTCTGGCTCAACCGCCGCGAAGCGCGCCTGCTTGCGTGCGAAGAGGAACGGCTCGCTGCGCGCGCCGATGCGACGATCCTAATCAGCGAGCCGGAGGCAAACCTGCTGCGCGCCCGGCTGCCCGCGCCGGTGGCGGACAAGGTTCGGGTGATCGGCAACGGGATTGACGCTGCCCGCTTCGATCCCGCCGCCTGCGCTGCACACCTGGGTATCGTCGCGCGCGAGGGGCCGCATATCGTCTTCACCGGGCAGATGGATTACCCGCCCAACGAAAAGGCCGCGAGTTTTGCCGCGCGCGCGTTCCTCCCGCGCCTGCGCCGGGCCTTGCCGAAGGCCGAACTCCACGTCGTCGGTCGCAGCCCGACCCGCGCTGTGGAGGCGCTGGGCGAATGCGAAGGCGTGAGCGTTTGGGGCGAGGTACCCGACATCCGTCCCTTCCTTGCCGCCGCCGACTGCGTCATCGTCCCGCTCGAAATTGCGCGCGGAGTGCAGAACAAGGTGCTCGAAGCGATGGCGATGGCGCGGCCCGTCCTGCTTTCGCCCCAGGCTGCGACCGGTATTGCGGCCCGCTCCGGCGAACACTGGCTGGTGAGCGCGCTCGACGGCGAGGCCATGGCCGGGGCGGCCTGCGACCTCATCGCCGATGCCCCCCGCGCGGCGGCGATGGGGCAGGCGGCGCGGCGCTTCGTGATCGATCACCACGGTTGGGAGGCGATGCTCGCACCGCTGGATGCGCTTGTCGGTCGATATGCCGGAAAGGCGCGCGATGCCGCCTGAGGCCGTCACCTTCACAGGCGCCGATCGCCGCACGCTCGAGGGCGGTTGGCGGGCTGCACTGACTCGGCTCGGCCTCGCTGCCGCGGCGCTTGCCTGCGTGAGCGCGCGCGAATGGGGCGAGATGCTGCACCAGTGGTGGAACATCGACACCTATAATCACATCCTCATCGTGCCCTTCATCCTCGCCTGGCTGGTCGGACTGAAGCGTGAGGCGCTCGCCGAGGTCGAGCCTCGTGCGTGGTGGCCGGGCGTGATGCTGGTCGGCGCGGCGCTCGCGCTGTGGGGTACAGGGCGCGCGAGCGGGATCAACCTCATCGCCCATGCGGGGGCGGTCGGGGCGCTGCAGGGCGCGGCGGTCGCACTGCTCGGCCCGCGGATTGCCGCGCTGCTCGCCCTGCCATTGGGCTTCGCGGTGTTTCTCGTGCCCTTTGGCGACGAGCTCATTCCCGCGCTTCAGGTCGTCACCGCCGAAATCGCCGCTGCGCTCACCCGCATGAGCGGCATCCCGGCCGAGCTCGACGGGCTCCATATCCTGACACCCTTTGCCCTCTTCATCGTCGCAGAAGCCTGTTCGGGCGTGAAGTTCCTCGCCGCCACCCTCGCTCTCGGCGTGCTGGTCGGCTTCACCCGCTTCGCCTCGTGGCGGCGGCGCGCGATGCTCCTGGGGGCCTGCATCGTCGTCCCGATCCTCGCCAACGGGGTGCGGGCGTGGGGGACGATCATGGTCGCGCGCAGCTTCGGCATCGAGGCCGCCGAGGGCTTCGATCACATCGTCTATGGCTGGGTGTTCTTCGCGCTTGTCACCGCCGGCCTGCTTGCCGCCGCCTGGCCGTTCTTCGAGCGCGAGCCGGAAGAGCATAGCTGGGGCTTGGCGCAGCTCGAAGGATCGCCGGTCCTAACCCGCTTTGAAAGGGGAGAAGGGCAGCGGCGCGGGGTCTTCGCCGCCATTCTCGGCCTCTCGCTCCTCGCCGCGATTGTCGCGCTCGCCCCGTTGGGCTAGCCCCAGCGCCCATGTGCGGGATTGCCGGAATCTTCCATGCCGAAACGCCCAAACCGGTCGATCCCGCGCGGGTCGAGCGGATGTGCGAGGCGCTGGTCCATCGCGGACCAGACGGGGCAGGCGTGTGGACCGCGCCGGGCGTCGGGCTCGGCCACCGCCGCCTGTCGGTGATCGACCTCGAAGGCTCGCCCCAGCCGATGCATTCGACCGACGGGCGCTGCGTCATCGTGTTCAACGGCGAGATCTACAATTTCCGGCAATTGCGCCGAGAACTCGAAGCGGCGGGCGCGCGGTTCCGGACTTCCGGCGATACCGAGGTGATCCTCGCCGCTTATCAGCGCTGGGGGTTGGATTGCCTCGAGCGGCTCGACGGGATGTTCGCCTTCGCGCTCTACGACCTCGACAGGCGTGCGCTGCTGCTCGCCCGCGACCGGTTCGGGGTGAAGCCGCTTTTCCTCGCTCGGCTTTCCGACGGTAGCCTCGCTTTCGCCTCCGAGCTCAAGGGCCTGCTCGCCCATCCGCTGCTGCGGCGGCGGGTCGATCCCAAGGCGCTCGATGCCTACCTTGCCTGGGGCTACGTGCCCGACAGCCACGCGATCCTTGCCGGAACGCGCAAGCTGCCCGCGGGGCATTTCCTGTGGGCCGAGCACGGCAAGCCGCTGCCCGAGCCGCGCCGGTGGTGGGACATCGATTTTTCGCAGCGCGCGCACGGGAGCGAAGCGGACCTTTCGGCCGAGCTCCTCCACCTCATGCGGGAGGCGGTGCAGTCGCGCATGGTCGCCGATGTCCCGCTCGGCGCCTTCCTCTCGGGCGGGGTCGACAGCTCCAGCGTCGTGGCGCTGATGAGCGAGGCGAGCGCCGCGCCCGTGCGAACCTGCTCGATCGGCTTCGATGTCGAGAGCCTCGATGAAACGAGCCATGCCGAAGTGGTGGCGCAGCGCTTCGGGACCGATCACACCGCTCGCCGCGTCGGGCACGGCGATTTTGCGGCGGTGGACGAGCTCGCGGCGATGTTTGACGAGCCTTTCGCCGATGCCTCGGCGCTTCCAACATGGCACGTCTGCCGCCTTGCGCGCGAGCAGGTGACGGTTGCGCTGTCTGGCGACGGGGCGGACGAGGCGTTCGCGGGCTATCGCCGGCAGGTCTTTCACCGCCAAGAGGAGCGCGTGCGTTCGCTCCTTCCGGCGGGCCTGCGCGCGCCCCTGTTCGGTGGGCTCGGGCGGGCCTGGCCCAAGGCGGACTGGGCTCCGCGCCCCCTGCGGGCCAAGGCGACACTGCTGGCTCTCGCGGCGAGCGGCGAGGAAGGCTATTCGCGCGGCCTGTCGGCGACCACGGCGGAGCAGCGCGCTGCGCTTTATTCGCCAGAACTCGCGCGCGATCTTGCGGGCTTCCGAGCCGAAGACGAAGTCGTGGACCTTATGCGCACGGCCCCGGCGCGAAGCGGGCTCGACCGGGCGCAATACGCCGATCTCGCCTTCTGGCTGCCGGGCGACATCCTGACCAAGATCGACCGCACCAGCATGGCTGTCAGCCTCGAGGCGCGCGAGCCGCTGCTCGATCACCGGCTCGTCGAATTCGCCGCGCGCCTGCCCGAAAGAATGCGCGTGCGGCGTGGGACGGGCAAATACCTGCTCAAGCGCTGCATGGAACGCTACCTGCCCTCCGACATACTTTATCGGCCCAAGCAGGGCTTCGTCACGCCGATCGCCGAATGGCTGCGCGGGCCGCTCGCCGGTGAAGCGCGGGCGATCGCGGCAAGCCCGGTGATCGCCGAAAGCGGCTTCTTCGACGGTAGCGCACTCGCGCGGCTCGCCGAGGCGCATATTGCCGGGCGCGCCGACAATTCGAGGCTCCTGTGGCAATTGCTCATGCTCGAGAAGTCGCTGACAAGACTCGGCATTTCCGGCTGAAACGAACGGGTTTCTTCGGCAAGAATGTGAGTCCTTTGGGCAACGCCCGCCCCATTTCGGGACTCGCAAATGTGACTTGGTAAATATTTGATTGCCAAGCGACTCCTGCCTCGCTTAGATTCAGCGCAACAGAGCCAAAGGGCCGTGAAGCCGATCCGGCGGGCACCCTGCCGGGAACAGACGGGGCGTGTCGGAGAACGGAACCATGGACAGCAGTGCCACCAGCGCGGTCCCCTTGACCGGTGAGGACGAAGAGCTTCTCGCCGAAAGCGCGCTTCACGCGGCGATCCCGCAGGAGCTTTTCGGACTGGGCGAACTCGACGTCCTCTACGACGATCGCGCGGCCGCGCTCTGGACTTTCATGAACCCGGAGGGGCGCCCCAGTTTCACACCCGCAATGTTGCGCGATTTCGAGAGCTGGCAGGAACTGATCGGGGAGGGCTTCGGGCCGGGCAAGGTGCCGCTGCGCTATCTCATCCTCGGCAGCCGCGCGCGCGACGTGTTCTGCTTCGGCGGCGATCTCGAACTGTTCCAGCGGCTCATCCGCGACCAGGACCGCGACGGGCTGGTGCGCTACGGCCACCGCTGCTGCGCGATCCTCGACCGGAACATCAACACGCTCGGGATCCCGATGCTGACCGTGGGGCTGGTGCAGGGCGCGGCGCTCGGCGGCGGGTTCGAGGCGCTCCTTTCCTTCGACTACATCATCGCCGAGCGCCAGGCGACTTTCGGCCTGCCCGAGATCATGTTCGGCCTCTATCCCGGCATGGGCGCGCACGCCTTGCTCGCGCGCAAGCTGGGGAGCGCGATGGCCGACCGGATCATCGTCTCGAACCGGACCTACACGGCCGAGGAAATGTACGAGATGGGCATCGTCCACGCGCTCGCCGAGCCGGGGGATGGGGTGGGCGCGGTGCGCGATTTCCTCAAGAAATCGGACCGTCGCCATGCCGGCCTCGTGGGTTCGCGGCGGGCAATCAAGGAGGTCTGGAAGCTCGATGTCGCCGAACTCAACCGCATCACCGAGATGTGGGCCGACACCGCGCTGCAGCTTACTGAGACCGATCTCAAGGTGATGAACCGCCTTGTCGCGGCGCAAGCGCGCCTCGCGGAACGGATCGCGGCCGCTTAACCTTCCTCTCCATGGCCGAGCGCCATGTAGTCGTCGCTCTGCATCTCGTTCAGCCGGCTGACGGTGCGCTCGAATTCGAACGCGCCGTCGCCAGAGGGATAGAGGTCTTCGGGCAGCGCAGAGGCGGTGGCGAAAAGCTTCACCCGGTTTTCGTAGAGCGCATCGATCAGCGTGACGAAGCGCGCGGCCTCGTTGCGGTTCTCGGGGCCCATGCGCGGGATGCCGACGATGATGACCGTGTGGAAAGCGCGCGCGATGGCGAGGTAGTCGCGCGCGCCCCGCGCCGCTCCGCACAGCCGCTGGAAACTGAACACCCCGACACCCTTGAGGCTCTTGGGCACGTGGACCGTTCGCTTGGCGCCGACGGGCAGGTCCTCGCTCGGCACGTGCGCGGCATCCTCGGGCGCGAAATCGGTCAGGCGAAAGAACGCCTCGCGCACCTTCTCCGTTGCCTCGTCGCCCAATGGCGTATGCCAGGTTGCCAGCCCGCCGATCCGGTCGAGCCGGTAATCGGTCGGCCCGTTCAGGGGCAGGACGTCGAGCTCGCCCTCAATGAGGTCGATGAAGGGCAGGAAATGCTCGCGGTTGAGGCCGTCCTTGTAGAGATCGGTCGGCGGGCGGTTCGAGGTGGTGACGATGGTGACGCCGCGTTCCCGGATGAGCTGGGTGAACAGCCGGCTCATGATCATCGCATCGGCGGAATTGTTCACCACCATCTCGTCGAAAGCGAGACAGCGCACCCCTTCCGCCAGGCGCTCGGCAACGCGCGGGATGGGGTCGCCTTCGCGGAGCTGGCGGACCTCGCGCATCGTCTCGTGGACGTCCTGCATGAAGGCGTGGAAATGCACGCGGCGCTTCTGCGCTATTCCGAGCGTCTGGTGGAAGAGGTCCATCAGCATCGACTTGCCGCGCCCGACACCGCCCCACATATATACGCCTTCGGGACGCTTCGGTTGCTTGGCGAAGAGCTTGCCGAAAAGGCCGGGGAAGGCTGAGCTTGCTCGAGTTCGCGTTGCAACCGGTCGAGCCGCTCAGCCGCCGCGCGCTGGTCCGGGTCGGCGCGCAGTTCGCCGCTTGCGATCAGATCTTCATAGCGCGCGAGCAGGCCCGCCATCAGCGCGGTTTCATCTTGCGCACGATGCCCGAATAGCTCGCCACCACGTCGTCTCCCTGGACAGCCTGCCCGCGCAGGAACAGCATCCGCCCGGTCTCGCGCACGATTTCGGTCACGGCGTCGAGCGGCCTTTCGGGATCGCCTGCGCCGACGAATTGCGTTGACAATTCGACCGTCACCGACGGCCCGGCATCGCCGTGTCCGACAAGGTGCATGGTGGCGAACAGGGCGATGTCGATCAGGCCCAGCGTCGCCGCGCCGTGGATATTGTCACCGAGATTGGTGTGGCGGCGCTCGGGAAACATCCGCAGGCGGCACTGGTCGCCTTCGCGGCGCACGTGCATATCGCCCAGCACCGCGGTGTTGTAGCGCGTCCGATCGACGAGGTTCCAGCTGTACCAGCCGTCCTCGCCGCCCGCCTCCTCCGGTGGGATGGCGCGATAGTCGAACGGGGGACCGGCATCGTTCACGACCCGTCTCCTCCCGGCAATTCCCTCCCAGCCATGCGGAAGGTCAGAGCTCGCGCTCGGCCATCATCTTCTTGGTCTCTGCGATCGCCTTGGCCGGCGAAAGACCCTTGGGGCAGACATTCGCGCAGTTCATGATCGTGTGGCAGCGATAGAGCCGGAAGGGGTCCTCCAGCGCATCGAGCCGCTCGCCCGTCATCTCGTCGCGGCTGTCGGCGAGCCAGCGGTATGCCTGCAGCAGGATCGCGGGGCCGAGGAACTTGTCCGAGTTCCACCAGTAGGACGGGCAGGCGGTCGAACAGCACGCGCACAGGATGCACTCGTAGAGCCCGTCGAGCTTTTCGCGCTGTTCGGGCGACTGCAGCCGCTCCTTGCCCGAAGGCGTCGGGCTGACGGTTTGCAGCCACGGCTTGATCGAGGCGTATTGCGCGTAGAAATGCGTGAAATCGGGCACGAGGTCCTTGATCACGTCCATGTGCGGCAGCGGGGTGATGCGGATCTCGCCCTTCAGGTCCTCGATCGCGGTGGTGCAGGCGAGGCCGTTCTTGCCGTTCATGTTCATCGAGCACGATCCGCAGATCCCTTCGCGGCAGGAGCGGCGGAAGGTCAGCGTCGGGTCGATCTCGTTCTTGATCTTGAACAGGGCGTCGAGGACCATCGGCCCGCACTGGTCGAGGTCGATCTCGAACGTGTCGTAGCGCGGGTTCTCTCCGCTGTCGGGATCGTAGCGATAGACCTTGAAGCTCTTCACCCGCTTCGCGCCGTCAGCCTTGTGGACGCGGCCCTGCTTCTTGATCTTGGAATTCTTCGGAAGGGTGAAAGTCGCCATGGTGGTCGTGATCCCGGTTTGAACGTGCGCCCTATCTAACGGCTCGAGTGGACGAGGCAAGGCGGCAGGTGTTGCGTCGTTTGGCACGAAGCTTGTCCGCGCTTCAATAAGGCGGACAAAAGTTACACCCTGTCACTTTTATGTTCGCCTCCCAGCCGGTTGAAAAGAATGGGTTTTCTGATGGATTTGGCGAGCGGACGGACAGGGGGGCGGGGTTGATTTATGTTGCAATCTCCTTGGAACCGCTCTCGCCTTCCCGCGCTTTAGCTGACATGACCGAGGTAGGAAATTGGCCGCGCCGCGCGGCGGTGTGGGGATGTTCGGGCGGGATTGGCCGCGCGCTGTGCGAGGGGCTCGCCGAACACGGCTGCGAGACGATCTACGCGGGATCGCGCGGCGGCGATGAGCCTTCGGGCGGACCCTTCCGTCCTTTCGCCTTCGACCTCACCGACGAGGGCAGCATCGCATCCGCCGCCGAGGCGATGAAGGACGAGCCGCCTGAATGGGTCATAGTCGCGAGCGGGGTGCTGACGCTGGCGGACGGGACCGGGCCGGAGCGCAGCTACCGCCATGTCGAGGCGGCGAGCATGGCCGAAGTTTTCGCGGTGAACACGATCGGCCCCGCGCTTGTCGCCAAGCACTGCCTGCGGCTGATGCCGCGCAGGGAGCCCTTCGTCTTCGCTGCATTGAGCGCGCGGGTCGGCTCGATTTCGGATAACGGGATCGGAGGGTGGCATTCCTACCGCGCCTCGAAAGCGGCGCTCAATATGCTGCTGAAGAACTACGCGATCGAGATGGGCCGCACGCATTCCGGGGGCGTGGTGGTCGGCCTCCACCCCGGCACGGTCGATACGGCGCTGTCCGAGCCGTTCCAGAAGAACCTGCCCGATGGCCAGCTGACCGCGCCGGGCGAGGCGGCGGGCAAGCTGCTCGGCGTGCTCGCCGGGCTGGGGCCGCTGGACAGCGGCAAGGTGTTCGACTATGCCGGGCGCGAAGTGCCGGCTTAGTCGAATATCACGACGGCAAGCTCCGCCCAAACTGCGAGAAAACCGAAAGCCGAAAGCGCAATGCCCGCGATCCGTCCAGCGGGACGGGCGAACGCGCGCAGGGCGAGCTCGACCCCGGCCCACAGCGCGGCGAGCAGGGCAGCAGCGACGAGAAAATCGCCCGGTCCCCAGTCGACCTCGCCGGTGAACTGCATCGCAACAAGCGGCACTGCGAGAAGCGCGAGCGCTCCCGCGGCAAAGGCGCGGCGCAGCCCGCGCAAGGAGAGTGCCGAACCGATCGAGGCGGCGTTCATGTCGTGTCCTTTCCGGCCTGCGGGATTACTCTCACCGATTGGCTTTAGCTTCGATGAACAGCGCGGCGTGCCGCCCCGCAGACGATCGCTCAGCCCGCGATCAGCCCGTTGCGGCGCCAGCTTTCGGCGAGCAGCGTCTCGAGAAGGTCGGCATGGCTGAAACCTGCGTGCGCGGCGGCCTTGGCCATGACCTTTTCCGACCACAGGTTGCAGTTCAGGTTGATCTCGATGAAATTGATGTCGCCTGTCTCGAGGTCGAGTCTGAATTCGATCCGGCCATAGTCGAACGGCACGAATTCGCGCGCGAGAGCCTTGGCCATCTCCTCGATCTTCGCAGCGAAATCGGCATGGTCGAAGGCCTTGAGCGCGGCTTTCTCCGTGTTCTGGACGAGATCGCGCTTCTCGTAATAGGTCCACAACCGCTGCGTGTCCTCGCGCTCGTACCACAGCATCGGCAGGGCCGTCGGCTGATCGTTGAGCGTGATGAAGGCGCACTGGATGTCGTAGCCGTCGAGATAGGGCTCGACGATCGCATCGTGCCCCTGGCCGTGGATATCGGCGACTGCATTGGCGACGCCGGTGAAGTCGAACGCGTCGGAAATGCCCCAGCTTGCCGAAGAGGCGTTGGGCTTGATCACCCAGCGACCCGCGGGGCTCGCGGGCAGGTTCGCCTCTTCCACCGGGGCGCCCCGGCGGTAGCAGAACCAGTCTGCGGTCGGCACGCCCGCATGGCGAGCGACCAGCTTGGAGACCGACTTGTCGTCGCCCAGCCCGCGCAGGAAGGGCATCGCGCCGAGATAGGGGATGCGCTGCATATTGCACAGCAGGGGCACCATCATCTCCGAATTCACGAAGCCGCCGCGATTGAGCAGCGGGAACACGAAATCGACCTCGGGCCGCGTGAAGAGGATGTCGTAGCTGTCGCCCAGCTGCAGGTTCAGATCCAGCCCCTCGAGCGTCTGGCGCACCTCGTGATGGTAAATCGCGTGGTTCCCGTCCTCCGGGTGCATCCCGCCGCCCCACTTGGCGTGCTTGGCCATGTAGAGCAGGCGCACGCGCGCCTTGTCTTCGGGGGAAATGCGCAAGGGAGCGATGGATTGGGTCATCGGTACGTCCGTGGAAGAGGGAAAACTGGCGGCGCTGATTACAGTCTCGCGCTCCGCTCCGCCACACAAATCGTCGGCCGCGTGCGGTTGCGAAAGCGCTTGGCAGGCGGGTCGGATTGGGGAAGACTGGCAGCGGGGCAAGAGGAGACGGAGCGATGGGACTGGGGCAATGGTACGATCGCCACGTGATGCCGCGTCTCATCACCTGCGCCTGTTCGCAAGGACAGGTGATGAAGCGCCGGGCGGGCGTCGTGCCGCTGGCGAAGGGCGACGTGTTCGAACTCGGCTGCGGGGGCGGGATAAATCACGAGTTCTACGACGCGTCCGCGATCACCTCCTATGCCGGGATCGACCCGCATGAGAAGCTGCTTGACGGTGCGCGCGAGGCGGCGCGGGAGAAGGGCTGGAGCGCCGACATCCGGCAGGGGCGGGGCGAGGCGATCCCCTTTGCCGATGCCTCCTTCGACACGGTGGTGTGCACTTTCACCCTGTGTTCGGTCGACGACCCCGCGCAGGTGCTTGCCGAACTGGGGCGCATCCTCCGCCCCGGCGGGCAGGCGCTGTTCCTCGAACACGGCCGCGCGCCCGATGCGGGCGTGGCGAAATGGCAGGACCGGATCGAGCCCGTGTGGAAGCGCATGGCCGGCGGCTGCCACCTGACACGCCCGATCGGAAGCGCGTTTCGCGGTGCGGGATTCCATGTCGCTCCGATCGGGCAGGGTTACACGCCCCAGGCACCGAAATTCGCCGGGTGGATGGAATGGGGCGCTGCGATCAAGCCGGGCGGGTGAGGGCAAGCCCCACCGCCCGGCCTGTCACCTGAGCATCACTCGCCGCCTGAAAATCACTCGCCGAACGTGCGCTGCCACCAGCCGCGCTTCTTCGGGGCGGGCTTTTCCTCGCTCTTTCCAGTGCTTTCGACTTCCTCGGCTTCCGCTTCGGCCGGGGTGGGAGCGGGGGAAGTGGCGGGCTCGTCCGCAACCGTGCTGGCGCTCTCGCCCGCGTCATCGGCCTTTTTCGCGGGCGCCTTGCGGCGGCGCGGAGCCTTGGGCTTGGGCTCGGGCTCGGGCTCGGGCTCGGGTTCGGGCTCTGCCTCGACGGATGCCTCGGCGGGAGCGGCATCGGTCTCGCCCGCAGCGGCTGCCGCCTCGGCGTCCTTCTCGGCCTTGGTCTTGCGCGGGGCGCGCTTGCGCTTGGGCTTCTCCGCGGCGGGAGCCTCTTCGGAAGGCGTATCGCTGCCGGTGTCGGCTTCGGCCCCGGTATCGGCGGGCGCTTCGTCGGCCTTCTTCTTGCGCGGTGCACGGCGGCGCTTGGGCTTTTCCTCGGCGGGAGCCTCCTCCTGCACCATTTCCCCGGCGGTCTCGGGAGCGTCGTCTGGGCCGGAGACGACGGTCATGTCCTCCTTGACCTGCTCGGCGACCTCCTCGAGCTGGTCGGCACCCTGTTCGAGTTCATCGTCCGAACCCTCGTCGCCGTCCTGCCGCCGCGAGCGTCCGCGACCGCCGCGCCGGCGGCGCTTCTTGGGCTTCTCGCCGTTCTCGCCGCCTTCGCTCTCATCGCCGGACGCGCCGGAGTCGGAGCTTTCATCGCTGCTATCCGACGATTCCTCATCCGAGCCGTTCTCGCCGTTTTCTTCGCCGCCCTGCCGCTTCTTGCGACCGCGACCGCCGCGGCGGCGGCGGCGCTTCTTCTTGCGCGGGGCGCCGTCGTCATCGGACGAGGTCTCGTCGGAGGTGTTGTCATCCTCCTCGTCCGTCTCCTCGGGCAGCTTCTCGTCCTCCTCGTCATCGACGATGGGATCGAACTTGGGGACCGAAGCGGGCTTGGGCCCGGCGCTCGAGACGTTCATCTTCGCGCCCTCGTTCTCGCCTTCGGGCACGACTTCGACACGCACGCCATAGCGCTGTTCGATCTCGACGAGGTCGTCGCGCTTTTCGTTGAGCAGGTAGATCGCCGCTTCCGTGCTGGCGGCAAGGCGGATGATCGTGCCCTTGCCCTTGGCCGCCTCGTCCTCGATCAGGCGCAGCGCCGAAAGCCCCGCGCTCGACGCGGTGCGGACAAGGCCCGTCCCGTCGCAATGCGGGCATTCGCGGGTGGTCGCTTCGAGCACGCCGGTGCGCAGGCGCTGGCGGCTCATCTCCATCAGGCCGAAGCCGGAGATGCGCCCGACCTGGATACGCGCCCGGTCGTTCTTGAGCGCCTCTTTCATCGCCTTTTCGACCTTACGCACGTTGGAATTGTGCTCCATGTCGATGAAGTCGATCACGACGAGGCCGGCCATGTCGCGCAGGCGCAGCTGGCGGGCGATTTCCTTCGCCGCCTCGAGATTGGTGTGGAGCGCGGTCTGCTCGATCCCGTGTTCCTTGGTCGAGCGGCCGGAGTTGATGTCGATCGACACCAGTGCCTCGGTCGGGTTGATGATGAGGTAGCCGCCCGATTTGAGCTGCACCATCGGATCGTACATCGCGCGCAGCTGGTCCTCCGCGCCATAGCGCTGGAACAGGGGGACGGGGTCCGAATAGGCTTTCACCCGGCGCGCGTGGCTCGGCATCAGCAGCTTCATGAAACCCTTGGCCGCCTTGTAGCCGTCCTCGCCCTCGACGATGACTTCCTCGATCTCGCGGTTGTAGATGTCGCGGATCGCACGCTTGACGAGGTCGCTGTCCGAATGGATCAGGCTGGGCGCGGTCGAGGCGAGGGTCTTTTCGCGGATTTCGTCCCACAGGCGGGCGAGATAGTCGAAATCGCGCTTGATCTCGGTCTTGGTGCGGGAAAGCCCGGCGGTGCGCACGATCAGGCCCATGGTCTTGGGCAGTTTGAGATCGGAGACGACTTGCTTCAGCCGCTTGCGGTCGCTGGTCGAGCTGATCTTGCGGCTGATGCCGCCGCCATGGCTGCTGTTCGGCATCAGCACGGTGTAACGCCCGGCGAGGCTGAGATAGGTCGTCAGCGCCGCGCCCTTGTTGCCGCGCTCTTCCTTGACGACCTGGACGAGCAGGACCTGGCGGCGCTGGATGACGTCCTGGATCTTGTAGCGGCGACGCAGGGCCATGCGCTTGGCGCGGACTTCATCGACCTCCTTGGCGCGGCTGCGACCGCCGCCGTTCTTGCCGTTACCACGGCCCTTGCCCTGGCGGCGGCCCCGACGCGAGCGGCCCCGGCGGCTACTGCTCTCTTCGGTATTTTCGCCGTTGTCGTCGTCGTCCGAATCCTCGTCGTCGCTGTCGTCGTCGTCCGATGCGCCGTCCTCGATCGTGGAGACCTTGTCCGTGCTGTCGTCGTCGATTTCCTCGACCCCGTCCTCGGCGAAGTCTTCGGCAAGGCTTTCGCCGCTTTCGTCCTCAGCGTCGTATTCGTCGCCGGGCGCAATGCCTTCGCTTTCTTCCTCGTCGCGCAGGCGCTGCTCTTCCTCGGCCGCTTCGGCCTCTTCCTCGAGCAGTTTCTGCCGGTCCTCGTAGGGGATTTGGTAATAATCGGGGTGGATTTCGCTGAAAGCGAGAAAGCCGTGGCGGTTGCCGCCGAAATCGACGAAGGCGGCCTGCAGCGAGGGTTCGACCCTCGTTACTTTCGCCAGGTAGATGTTGCCCTTTATCTGCTTGTGTTCGGCAGATTCGAAATCGAATTCCTCAATCCGGTTGCCCTTGAGCACCGCCACCCGGGTCTCTTCCGAGTGGCGCGCATCGATAAGCATGCGCGTTGCCATTATGTAGTCTCCAGGCGCCCGCCCGCTTTCGCTTGAAGCGGCAGGGCGGACGCAAATTGTGGGATGGTGAGGCACCGGGCCTTGGGGCCGCGGCGCTATTGGTGTTCGCGGCCGCTCCGCTGGCGAAGTCCGGCGCGCTGTTCGTGTCTGCTGCGACGAGAGTGCGGATTTGGCCCGCGCCTCGGCCCGCGTGGCCCGGAGCGGCGAAGGCGCGCTCTTGGCTGGCTGGCGGGGGAAGGCGTCTCGTCACTGCATCAACCTGTGTGCGGGCGGCGCGGGGAATACCGGCCGGCCGTTCTTTCGGGTGAACGTCGCAAGTGTCCGGCAGTTTGGCCCCTTTCGGCGGCAAGTGCCCTGAAAACAGTTACGTCCACCTCGACTTGCTAGCACCGTGGGTTTCCACCCGCAACTCTATTGCGCTTGCCTCGCGCAACATCCTAAGCCGGGCGGGTCATGAGCTTTCGCACCCTGCTGCTGCTGGTCGTCGGCCTGCCCGCGCTTGTCGTCGGCGGTGCGATGGCGCTGGGGCTTACCATTCCGGTGCCGCACTGGGGCCGCGACTACGTGCTGCGCTTTGCTCTCGGCGGGGAGGAGGCGCGTCCGGTGGACCTGCCCGACATCGCCGGCCCCGACGATCCGACCCGTCCGCTGGTGGTGATCGATGCCGGCCACGGCGGACGCGATCCCGGCTCGGTCGGGGGCGGGGTGCGCGAAAAGGACGTCGTGCTCGCCATCGCCCGGGCCTTGCGCGAGGAACTGCTCGAGGCGGGCGGCATCCGCGTTGCGCTGACGCGCGAGGACGATCGCATCGTGCCGCTCGCCGACCGGCCCGAGATCGCCCGCCAGCTGGGCGCGGACCTGTTCCTGTCGATCCACGCCGACAGCGCGGGCGAGCGGGGCGATGTCGCGGGGGCGAGCATCTACACCTTGTCGAACGAGGCATCGAGCGAGGCGGCGGCGCGCTTCGCCGAGCGCGAGAACGACGCCGACCGGGTCAACGGGATCGTGATCGAAGGACAGAGCGAGACGGTCAGCGCGATCCTCGTCGAGCTGTCGCAGTCGCGCACGCAGGAGGAGGCGACCGAATTCGCATCCCTGATCGCGCGGGAGGGCGAGGGGCGAATCGCCTTCCATCCGCAGGCCCGCCGCTCCGCCGCGCTCGCCGTGCTGCGCGCGCCGGACGTTCCCGGCGTGCTGTTCGAAAGCGGCTTCGTCACCAATCGCGACGACCGCGCCCGGCTCACCACCGAAGAAGGCCGCGAAGCCTATGCCGAAGTGCTCGCGCGCGCGATCCGGGTCTATTTCGCCCGCCGCGCCGGGTCGTGAAGGCGATGCGTTCAGCGTGACGAAAGGCGCGGCGGGCAAAGCGGCATAGGCTGCGCGAAGCCGCTGGCGCGGCGCTTGCAAGCCGTGCTAATCGCCCCGACGATCATGACCGACCCCGCTGCCCTCTCCTTCGCCGATTATGCCCGCTACCGCGTCAACCGCGACCTCGGCGGGCTGGCCGCTTGGTTCGGCGCGAAATGGCGCGGGAGCCTCCTGTTCAAGCTCGCCGCCGCCGCGCTCGCGCTGTTCGTCGTCGTGTGGGTCGCGGCGTGGATCTGGCTGGCGAGCGACCTGCCGGATGCGGAAAGCCTGCTCGAATACGAAACACCGCTGCCGACCGTGGTGCGCGGGCTCGATGGCGAGATCGTCCATTCCTATGCCCGCGAGCGGCGCGTCCAGTTGCAATATCCCGATTTTCCCGAGCGGCTGAAGCAGGCCTATATCTCGGCCGAGGACAAGACCTTCTACAGCCATGCCGGGGTCGACCTCACCGGCACGCTCAATGCCGTGGTCGACTATGCCAGCAAGATGGGTTCGGGCGAGCGCGCGGTGGGCGGATCGACCATCACCCAGCAGGTCGCCAAGAACCTGCTGCTGGGCGATGAATATTCGGTCACGCGCAAGCTCAAGGAAATGATCCTCGCCACGCGGATCGAGGACGTCATGAGCAAGCAGGAGATCCTCGAGCTCTATCTCAACGAAATCCCGCTCGGGCGGCGCAGTTTCGGGGTGCAGGCGGCGGCGCGGGCCTATTTCGACAAGGACGTTTCCGATCTCGAACTGCACGAAATGGCCTTCCTCGCGATCCTGCCCAAGGCGCCGGAGCGGTATGGCCGCAAGGGTCAGGAACAGGCCGCGCTCGGCCGGCGCAATTTCGTGCTGCGTCAGATGGAGGCGAACGGCTTCATCACCGAAGCCGAGCGCGCTGCTGCCTCGGCCAAGCCGCTCGGCCTTGTTACCCAGCGCCGCGAGCGCAGCGTCGATGCAGGCTATTTCCTCGAAGAGGTCCGCCGCCAGCTGATCGCCGAATTCGGCGAAAGCGCTGAGGACGGGCCGAACAGCGTCTATGCCGGCGGGCTTTGGGTGCGCACCTCGCTCGATCCGGAAATGCAGGATGCCGCGCGCGAGGCCCTGCGCGAGGGGCTGATGCGCTATCACGGCAATCGCGGATGGGGCGGGGCGATCGCGACGATCGACGTGTCCGAAGGCAACTGGGCGCGCCAGCTGCAAAGCTCGCCGCTCGGCATCCGTTACAAGGACTGGCGGCTCGGCGTGGTGACGGTCCGCGAGGGTTCATCGGCGCGGATCGGCTTTTCCGATGGGTCCGAAGCGCCGCTGACGGGCCTTCCCAATTCGCTCAAGGCGGGGGACGTGATCGTAGGCAGACCGTCCGGCAATGGCTACGCGGTCGCCACCGTGCCCGAAGCGCAGGGCGCTCTGGTCGTTCAGGACGCGCAATACGGGCGCGTGCTGGCGATGCAGGGCGGGTTCGATTTCCGCCTGTCGGACTTCAACCGCGCGACGCAGGCCAACCGCCAGCCGGGCTCGACGATCAAGCCCTTCGTCTATGCCACCGGGCTCGACAACGGAATGACCCCGTCGACCCAGGTCGATAACACCCGCTATTGTTATTATCAGGGCGCCAACCTCGGCGAGAAATGCATTCGCGGCGGGCGTGCGGGGCAATTTCCGATGCGTTACGGCCTCGAGCAGTCGCAGAACATCATGACCGTGCAGATCGGCTCGACCGTGGGCTTCGACAACGTGGTCGACACGATCGAACGCCTCGACATCAGCGAGGACGCGCAGCCCTATCCCTCGACCGCGCTGGGTGCGGGCGAGACGACGGTGTCGAAAATGGTCGCCGCCTATGCCGCTCTTGCCAATCACGGGCGTTTGAACGAACCGACCGTGATCGATTACGTGCAGGACCGCCACGGCAAGGTCATCTGGCGCGCCGACGAGCGGCCCTGCCGGGGCTGCAACATGGCCGAATGGGACGGCCAGCCGATGCCGCGCTTCGGATTGAAGGGCGAGCAGGCGCTCGACCCGCGCACCGCGTTTCAGGTGATGCATATGCTCGAAGGCGTGGTGCAGCGCGGGACGGCGACGAACCTGCGCGATCTCGGCTTGCCGCTGTTCGGCAAGACCGGGACCACCAGCGGGCCCAAGGACGTGTGGTTCATCGGCGGCACGCAGCAGCTGATCGCGGGCGCTTACGTGGGTTTCGACACCCCGCGCAACATGGGCGGCTATGCCTATGGCGGGACGATCGCCGCGCCGATCGTCAAAAGCCTCATCCAGAAGACGAAGCCGCGTTGGTCCGACCTTCCCCCGGTCGCGCCCGAAGGCGTCCGCATGGTCCGCATCGACCGCCGCACGGGCAAGCGTGTGTTCGAGGGCTGGCCGACCGACGACCCGCTCTCCGGCATCATCTGGGAAGCCTTCAAGCCCGACACCGAGCCCGAGCGTTTCACCCGGCAGGACGCGATCGCCGCGCGGCGCGAGGAGATCCTCGAACTCATCCGAACCGGCCGTCTCGGCGCGGTCCCGAGCCAGCAGGAAAACGCCTTCGGCCAGCCGAGCGATTTCGTCGAGGAGCAGGGCGGCATCTATTGACCCTGCTGCTGCGTAGCTTTCGCTCTCACGAGGAGACTGTCATGATCCGTTTTTCCGCGTTTCTAGCCGCTGCTCTCGCCGCGGTTCTGCCCGCCGCGCCTGCGCTGGCCGAATTGCCGGTGGGCAAATCCGCGCCCGCCTTCTCCACTCAGGCCGCGCTTGCGGGCAAGGAATTCGGCTTTTCGTTGAAGGAGGCGCTGAAGAAAGGCCCGGTCGTGCTCTATTTCTACCCCAAGGCGTTCACGCAGGGCTGCACGCTCGAGGCCAATGCTTTCGCCGAAACCATGCCCGAGTTTGAAAAGGCCGGCGCGAGCGTGATCGGTATGTCGAACGACGACATCGCCACCTTGAAGCGCTTCAGCCGCGAGGAATGCCGCGATGCCTTCCCGGTCGGCGTCGCCAGCGCCAAGGTGATCGCCGACTACGACGTGAAGCTGGGCACGACCGGGCTCGCGAGCCGCACCTCCTATGTCATCGCGCCGGACGGGCGGATCGTCGCGGTACATTCGGACAGCGATTATCGCGGGCACGTCACCGAAACGCTCGCCGCGGTGCGCGCGCTGTCCAAGTGAGCCGGGCGCGGTGATCTTTACAATCGCATGATGCTCGCTAGGTGAAGCCTCCCGCCGGTGTCGGCGGGACCGAACCGAGCGTGCGAAGGAACACCAATGCGGGCAGAAGCCCAGGCCCATATCGACCGGATCGAAGCCGCACTCGCGCTGGTACGCCAGTCGCTCGACTGGGAGCGCGCGCTGCGCCGCCTCGATGAACTCAACGCGCGGGTGCAGGATCCGACGCTGTGGGACGACCCCAAGGAAGCCCAGGCGATCAGCCGCGAGCAGAAGACGCTCGAGACGGCGGTGAACACCGTGCGCGAGATCTCGAGCGAGATGGCCGACGCGATCGAATTCATCGAAATGGGCGAGGCCGAGGGCGAGGAAAGCGTCGTGAACGACGGCCTGAAAAGCCTCGAACGCCTCGCCGAACGCGCCGATGCGGACAAGGTCCAGGCGCTGCTTTCGGGCGAAGCGGACGGTAACGACACCTATCTCGAAATCCATGCGGGCGCGGGCGGGACGGAAAGCCAGGACTGGGCCGAAATGCTCTTCCGGATGTATTCGCGCTGGGCCGAGCGGCGCGGGTTCAAGGTCGAGACGGTCGAATACCAGGCGGGCGAGGCCGCGGGGATCAAGTCGGCGACGCTGCTTTTGAAAGGCGAGAACGCCTACGGCTACGCCAAGACCGAAAGCGGGGTCCACCGGCTCGTCCGCATCAGCCCCTATGACAGCTCCGCGCGGCGCCACACGAGCTTCTCCAGCGTCTGGGTCTATCCGGTGATCGACGACGACATCGACATCGAGATCAATCCCGCCGACCTCAAGATCGACACTTATCGCGCGTCCGGCGCGGGCGGGCAGCACGTCAACACGACCGACAGCGCGGTGCGGATCACCCACCAGCCGACCGGGATCGTGGTGGCGAGCCAGAGCGACCGTTCGCAGCACAAGAACCGCGCGACCGCGATGAATATGTTGAAAGCGCGCCTGTTCGAACGCGAAATGGCCGAGCGCGAGGCGGCGGCCTCGGGCGAGTACCAGGAAAAGAGCGAGATCGGGTGGGGCCACCAGATCCGCTCCTACGTCCTCCAGCCGTATCAGATGGTGAAGGACCTGCGCACCGGGGTCACCTCGACCTCGCCCGACAACGTGCTCGACGGGGAGATCGACCCGTTCATCTCCGCCGCGCTCGCGCAGCGGGTGACAGGCGAGACGGTCGAGATCGAGGACGTCGAATAGGGCGGGGCGCTATTCGGAGATTGCGTCCTCGATGGCGCTTTCCCACTCGTAGACCGGTGAGAGCTCGGCCCATGGCCCGATCGCGACGATGCTGGGCCGGGCGAGCAGTTCGGCCGCTTCGCGCGCGGCTGCCAGCAGCGCGGGCTTCGAGGTGAAATTACAGATCGTCACGCCACTCGCCGGGTCCGCGCTGATCTCGAGCCCCGTTCGGGCGGGCGTTCCCCGGCAGTCGGGCGCGTAGATTCTCAAGATGCGTTCCTCGTCCAGCGAAGCGATCATGTAGAGCTTTTCCCGTTCACCGTCCTCGCCCGAGCCGTGAAGAAGATGCCAGCCTTCCGGCGCTTGCGGGATGGCGACGAAATTGAGCGTGCTGACCGCTACAAGCGGCTCTTCGATGAGCGCCGCCACAGCCTCGTCCTTGGCGTAGGTGACGGTCTGCCTCACGCTGCCATCGGGCTGCGGTTCGAAAACCATGCTTTCGATCTCCGCCATCTCGCCGCGGTAGACGGTGTAGCGATAGGGGCCTTCGAGATCGACCGCAGCGTTGTCGGCGGGGCCGAACAGCGGATCGGTCGAGAGCCAGCAGCCGGACAGCGCCAGCGCAGCGAGCAACGACAGGAAGGTCCGCAATTGCTTCATGGTTCGTTTGCCTTGCCTTGAGAGAATGCCAAATTGGCTTTTGCCAAGGCCACTTCACCGCATTAAGCGCTTTGCCTGATGCGCTCCAGACTGTTCACAGGATTGACGCTGCTCCTGCTCGCGCTTCCGCTTGGCGGTTGCGACGCGCTGCTCGCCCCGTCCGATCGGCCCGCGACCGCGCTCGACTTTCCCGAGCCCGACCGGCCCGTGGCGCGCGTCGTCTCCAACCAGTTCGCCGACGAGGACGCCCGCGACGAGCGCGAGGAGGCGCGGATCGTGATGGACCTCGCCGATATCAAGCCCGGCATGACCGTCGCCGACATCGGGGCGGGTGGCGGATATTACACCGTCCGCCTCGCCGAAAGGGTGGGTGAGGAAGGCCGGGTGCTGGCGCAGGACATCGACTGGGAGGCGCTCGAACGCCTCGGCCAGCGGGTCGAGCGCGAGCGGCTTGAGAACATATCGATCAAGCCAGGGCGCGAAGACGACCCGCAACTGCCGCCCGACAGTTTCGACCGCATCTTCCTCGTCCATATGTATCACGAAGTGACCGAGCCCTATGCCTTCCTCTGGCGGATGTGGCCTGCGCTGACGGCCGAGGGCGAGATCATCGTGGTCGAGACCGACCGGCCCGTCGGAAGCCACGGCCTGCCCCACGCCCTGCTGTTTTGCGAGTTCGAGGCTGTGGGCTACACCCTCATCGAATATATCGAGCGGCCGGACATCAAGGGATATTTCGCGCGCTTCGGCAAGGGCGAGGCGCGCACCGAACCGGAGGCGATCGAGCCTTGCAGCGCCGTATGAGCCTCGCGCGGAAGGCCATGACAGGCCCGCAATAGGTCATTGCCGCAGCGAAGCTGCTTCCTTATGTGACGCCATGATTTCAGTGGGGCACAAGGCGCCCTGCGAACGGGAGTGAAGTATTGTTCAAGGGATTGAGCCCGATCGTCTATGGCGGCCGGGAAGTTTGGCCGCTGATCGAAGGCGGGAAGGGCGTGTCGGCGACCAACCACGCGAGCTCGGGCGCATGGGCGGCGGCGGGCGGGATCGGGACCGTCAGCGCGGTCAATGCCGACAGCTATGACGAAAACGGCGATGTCATCCCGCAGGTCTATCACGGCCGCACCCGCGAGGAGCGTCACCAGGAGCTGATCCGCTACGCCATCGACGGCGCGACCGCGCAGGTCCAGCGCGCGCACGAGATCGCTGGCGGTCGCGGTGCCATCAACATCAACGTGCTGTGGGAAATGGGCGGGGCGCAGGCCGTGCTCGAAGGCGTGCTCGAACGCACCCGCGGCATGGTCGCGGGCGTCACCTGCGGCGCGGGGATGCCCTACAAGCTGGCCGAGATCGCGGCTCGCTTCAACGTCAATTACCTGCCGATCGTGAGCTCCGCGCGCGCCTTCCGCGCGTTGTGGAAGCGGTCCTATCACAAGGTGTCCGAGCTGATGGCCGCGGTCGTGTACGAAGACCCCTGGCTCGCGGGCGGGCACAATGGCCTTTCCAACGCCGAGGACCCGCGCCAGCCGCAGGACCCGTACCCGCGTGTCAAGGAACTGCGCGCCACCATGCGCAAGGAAGGCGTGTCGGAAGACGTGCCGATCGTGATGGCGGGCGGGGTGTGGTACCTGCGCGAATGGAACGACTGGATAGACAATCCCGAGCTGGGGAAAATCGCCTTCCAGTTCGGCACGCGGCCGCTGCTGACCAAGGAAAGTCCGATCCCGCAGGTCTGGAAGGATATGCTGCGCACCGTGGAGAAGGGCGACGTGCTGCTGCACAAGTTCTCGCCCACGGGCTTTTATTCGAGCGCGGTCAAGACGCCCTTCCTCTACGACCTCATGCACCGTTCGCAGCGGCAGATCCCCTTCCACAAGCGCGGCGAAGTCGAGGGCACGGTGCAACTCGGCGACACCGGCAAGGCGAGGAGCTTCTGGGTCACCCCCGAGGACAAGCGCCGCGCCGAAGTGTGGATGCGTGAGGGGCACACGGAACCGCTCAAGACGCCGGAGAACACCATCGTCTTCGTGACGCCCGACAAGCGCGACGAAATCCGCAAGGACCAGCAGGACTGCATGGGCTGCCTGTCGCACTGCCAGTTTTCCAGCTGGAAAGACCACGACGACCACACCACCGGGCGGCTCGCAGACCCGCGCAGCTTCTGCATCCAGAAAACCCTGCAGGAAATCGCCCACGGCGACGACCCGGCCGACAACCTCGCCTTCGCGGGACACTCGGCCTACCGCTTCAAGACCGACCCGTTCTATTCGAACGGCTACACGCCCACTGTGGGCGAGCTGGTCGAGCGGATTTTGACGGGGGATTGAGGGGTCAGATAAGCCCCGTCAACACCTGGTCCGGCGGACGGTGCCCGTCGGCCCAGAAGCGGATGTTCGCGATCACCTTCTCGCCCGAGGCTTCTCGCCCCTCGGCTGTGGCGCTGCCGATGTGGGGCAGGGTCATGACATTGGGGTGACCCAGCAGGCGCTGGTCGACATTCGGCTCGTCCGGATAGACGTCGAGCCCCGCGCCCGCGAGCCTGCCCGAATGGAGCGCCTCGATCAGCGCCTCGTGGTCGATCAGTTCGCCGCGCGCGGTGTTGATGAGGCTAGCGCCCTGCTTCATCAGGCCGATTCGGCGCGCGTCGATCATGCCGCGCGTTTCCTCGGTCAGCGGGCAGTGCAGGGTGAGGATGTCGGCCTCCGCCACGAGTGTGTCCAGATCGCCGACGAAGCGAGCGGCGAACATACGCTCGGCCGCTTCGGGAAGCGGCTTGCGTGCATAATAGGCGATGTCGAGCCCGAAGGCCCTGGCCCTGTGCGCGACCGCCTGGCCGATCCGGCCCATGCCGACAATGCCCAGCACCTTGCCACCGATCTTGCGACCGAGAAGGCCCGAGGGAGCCCAGCCGGTCCATTCGCCGCGCCGCACCAGCTGCGTGCCCTCGCGGATGCGGCGCGGCACGCCGAGGATCATCGCCATAGCGATATCGGCCGTATCGTCGGTGAAGACGCCGGGCGTGTTGGTGACGATGATCTTGCGCTCGGCCGCGGCCTTGAGGTCGATATGCTCGGTCCCCGCGCCGAAATTGGCGATGAGGCCAAGTCTCTCGCCACACTGGGCGATCATCTCCGCGTCGATCCGGTCGGTCACGGTCGGGACCAGCACGTCGCAGTCCTTCATCGCCGCGCACAGCTGCTCGCGGTTCATCGGCGTGTCGCTCTCGTTGAGCACGGCATCGTAAAGCTCCCGCATCCGTGCTTCGACGCTCGGCATGAGGTGGCGGGTCACGACCACGCGGGGCTTGCCTGACGGGAAGTGCGGTGCGCTTGTCTGTGCCATGGAAAATCGCGCTAATGGGTGAGGGGCTTGGCGGTCAAGCGCTACGCGCGTCCACCTTCCACACGGCCCGCTTGCAGCCCCGCGCCACCGCGTTATCAGTGAGCGCATGAGCGCCCTTCGCCTTGCCGCCGTGATCGTTCTCGCCCTCGTCGCCGCCGCCTCGCTCGTCGCCGCACCGGCACGCGCGCAGGACCGCGAGCCGCCCTATTGGGCGAGCCTGCGCTACGATAAGGTGCGGATGCGTGTCGGGCCGAGCCGGGAATACCGGATCGATTGGGTCTACCAGCGCAAGGGGCTGCCGGTGCAGGTCGTGCGGGTGCGCGAGGGCTGGTGGCTGGTGCGCGATTCGGACGGGACGCAGGGCTGGGTTTCCGCCAGCCAGCTGTCCCGCAATCGCGGCGCTATCGTGATCGGCAGCGAACCCGCCGCCATGCGCGAGGAACCCGACGCGGCTTCGGCCCTGCGCTGGCGGGCCGAGCCGGGCGTGGTCGGCAGGCTGCTGCGCTGCCGGGAGAACTGGTGCGAGATCGACATCGCGGGCCGCACCGGATGGGTGCGCGCCGAGCGGCTATGGGGCGACGAAGAGCTTTCGGGCGGCTAGCGCCCCGCCGCGCATCTCATTATTCGTCCAGGGGAGTGACCCTGTAGCTCCGCGATCCGTCGTCTCTGGTGGTGATGAAGCTGCCGTCCTCTTCCGGCTCTTCATTGGTCCAGCAGCGCTCCTGCTGGTTCTCCCCGTCGCCTTCCGGATCGAAGCAGGTGAGCTCTCCGCGCACTTCCCAGGTGCCGCCGCCGACCTCGGTTCCTTCGCCGTCCATGTCGACATAGGTTCCGTCGGCATTGACCCGGGTCTTGGCGTAGATCTGTCCCGCATCGCCCATGCCGTAGAGGCCCGGTTTCATCACCGAGGCGGCGGGTGCGGGCTCTGCGGGCAGCGGGGCGGGATCGAGCGGTTCGGGATCCTGCGGGGGCTGGTCGCACGCCGCCAGCGCGAGCGCGGGAAGGGCGGACGCGGCAAGGAGCGCGCGCATCAGGCCATCTCCACCGCGACCGCGGTCGCTTCGCCGCCGCCGATGCACAGCGAGGCGACCCCGCGCCTCTTGCCCCGTTTCTTGAGCGCATTCAGCAGGGTCACGATGATCCGTGCGCCGCTCGCTCCGATCGGGTGGCCCAAGGCCGTACCCCCTCCGTTGACGTTGATCTTGTCGTGCGGAATGTCGAGATCGCGCATCGCGAACATCGCGACGCAGGCGAAGGCTTCGTTGACCTCGAACAGGTCGACATCCTCGACGCTCCACCCGGCGCGCTCGAGCACCTTGCGGATCGCGGGGATCGGGGCGGTGGTGAACTTCGCGGGCTCATGCGCATGGGCGGCGGTGGCGACGATCTTCGCCACAGGTGTCAGGCCCTTTTCCTTCGCCACGCTCTCGCGGGTGAGGACCAGCGCCGCCGCGCCGTCCGAGATCGAGCTCGAGGTCGCCGCGGTGATCGTCCCGTCCTTGGCGAAGGCCGGGCGCAGGGTCGGGATCTTGTCGGGGCGGCCCTTGCCGGGCTGCTCGTCATGTTCGACCACGACATCGCCCTTGCGGGTCGAGACGGTCACCGGGACCACCTCGCCGTCGAACGCGCCGCTTTCGATCGCCTTGTTCGCGCGGGAGAGCGATTCGATCGAATAGGCGTCCATCTCCTCGCGGGTCATCTGGTATTCGTTGGCGGTTTCCTGCGCGAAGGTTCCCATCGCGCGGCCTTCCTCATAGGCGTCCTCGAGCCCGTCGAGGAACATATGGTCATAGGCCGTGTCGTGGCCGAGCCGGGCGCCCGAGCGGTGCTTCTTGAGGAGATAGGGCGCGTTCGTCATGCTCTCCATGCCGCCCGCGACGACCATGTCGATCGTTCCGCTGGCAAGCGCTTCGGCGCCCATGATGACGGTCTGCATGCCGCTGCCGCAGACCTTGTTGACCGTCGTCGCCTCGACCGAAAGCGGCAGGCCCGCCTTCACCATCGCCTGGCGCGCGGGCGCCTGGCCGAGCCCGGCGGGCAGGACGCAGCCCATGTAGGCGCGGTCGAAGTCCTCGCCGCTCGCGCCCGAACGCTCGACCGCGGCCTTGACCGCGACCGCGCCGAGATCGGTCGCCGATACGTCCGCCAGCGCGCCCTGCATCCCGCCCATCGGCGTGCGGGCGTAAGAAAGAATGACGATCGGGTCTTCGGCCGAGAACTGGGGCATTTCGTGTGCGTCCTTCTGTTCGGTGTGTTTCGGGCGCGGGGTCTAGTGCTGCACCGCAATAATGGCAATCGCTGCCGGGCGCGCCCATTCATGTTACCTTGTCATCGCCTGCGCTTTCGGCAAGTGTCGCAGGTGAGTGGCAATCCGCAACGGATGCCGACAGGACACGGGATCAGGAGAGAGAAATGGCAGACGACCGGCGCGATGAACTTGAGGAACTGCTGAAGCACCAGCGCGACGCCTTCACCGCTTCGCGGCCCGAGGCGATGAGCCTGCGCAAGGACCGGATCAGGCGCGCGATGGCGTTGCTGAAGGAGAACGGCGAGGAGTTGTGCCGCGCGATGAGCGCCGATTTCGGCAATCGCGCGATCGAGCAGTCGATGATCACCGACATCGCCGGGACGGTCGGGCTCGGCAAGGATGCGCTCAAGCACATGGACAGCTGGGCGAAGACCGACAAGCGCAAGGTCCAGTTCCCACTGAACCTGCTCGGCGCCAAGGCCGAGGTCCGCTACGAGCCCAAGGGCGTGATCGGCATCCTTTCGCCTTGGAACTTCCCGGTGAACCTCGCCTTCGCCCCGCTGATGCAGGTGCTCGCCGCGGGCAATAGGGCGATGATCAAGCCGTCCGAATTCACCGAGCGCACCAGCGAGCTGATGGCGGAACTGACCGAGAAATACTTCGCGCGCGACGAGGTCGCTGTCGTCACCGGCGGGCCGGAAGTCGCAGCGGCGTTCTCCTCGCTGCCTTTCGACCACCTCGTCTTCACCGGATCGACCGCGACGGGGCGGCTCGTCATGCAGTCGGCGGCGAAGAACCTCGTGCCCGTCACCCTCGAACTGGGTGGTAAGTCGCCCGTCATCATGGGCCGCAGCGCCGATTTCGCCAAGGCGGGCGAGCGCATCGCGCTCGGCAAGATGATGAATGCAGGCCAAATCTGCCTCGCGCCCGATTATTTGTACGTGCCCGAGGACAAGGCCGACGAGGCGGTTGCCGGCGTCTCCAATGGCGTCTCGGCGATGTACCCGACCCTGCTCGAGAACGACGATTACTGCTCGATCGTCTCCGATCGCCATTACGACCGCCTGAAGGGCTTGGTCGAGGATGCACGCGACAAGGGCGCAGAGGTGATCGAGGTCAATCCGGGAGGAGAGGATTTCGGCTCGTCGAACCAGCGCAAGATGCCGCTCACCATCCTCAAGAACGTGAACGACGACATGACCGCGATGCAGGAGGAAATCTTCGGACCCGTCCTGCCGGTCAAGACCTACCGCGCCGTCGACGAGGCGATCGACTACGTCAACGAGCATGACCGCCCGCTCGGCCTTTATTATTTTGGCGAGGACAAGGCCGAGCAGGAACGCGTCCTAAGCCGCACGATCTCGGGCGGGGTGACGACCAACGACGTGATTTTCCACGTCTCTATGGAGGATTTGCCCTTCGGCGGGGTGGGGCCTTCGGGGATCGGCAGCTATCACGCGATCGAGGGCTTCCGCGAATTCAGCCACGCCCGGAGCGTCTACCACCAGCCCAAGATCGACATCGCCAAGCTTGGCGGATTCAAGCCGCCCTATGGCAAGGGCACGATGAAGGCCGCGCAGACGATGATGAAGTAAGAGGATGAAGTAAGACGGGGATGAAATAACACGCGCGCGACGCAATGGTGCGTGCGAGGCGCGCATCGCATCAAGTGTTCGATTTCCTGCAACCGGGATGCGTCGTTTTGCCCGAGTCGCGCCCTTGCGCGGCGGGTGCGACGGGCCTAGGTGGCACGCGGGATAACACAAGCTTGGACATCGCCGTGATCGACCTCAGCCAGTATCTGCCGATACTGTTATTCATCTTCGTGGCCCTCGGGCTTTCGGTGCTTTTCGTGTTCCTGCCGATGGGCGTGTCGCGCCTGACCGGCGCACACAACCCGGATGCGGAGAAGCTTTCGGAATACGAATGCGGCTTTCCGGCGTTCGAGGACGCGCGCAGCCAGTTCGACGTGCGCTTCTACCTCGTCGCAATCAGCTTCATCATCTTCGACCTCGAAGCCGCTTTCCTGTTCCCGTGGGCCGTCAGCCTTGGCGAGACGGGCTGGGTGGGCTGGATCGGCATGATGACCTTCCTCTTCATCCTCGCCGTCGGCCTCGCATACGAATGGAAGAAAGGAGCTCTGGACTGGGAATGAGCAAGCCTTCCGAGAGCACTGTCGTCACCCCGCCGCGCAGCCTTCCGGACACCTCCGGCCTGGCGACCGCGAAGGGCGGTGAGGTGCGCCAGCCCGACCAGGATTATTTCAACGCGCTCCAGACCGAGGTCAACGACAAGGGCTTCCTCGTCACCTCGACCGAGGACGTGTTCCAGTGGGCCCGCACCGGCTCGCTGTGGTGGATGACTTTCGGCCTCGCCTGCTGCGCGGTCGAGATGATCCACGTCAATATGCCGCGTTATGACATGGAGCGTTTCGGCGCCGCACCGCGCGCCTCGCCGCGCCAGTCCGACCTGATGATCGTCGCCGGCACGCTGTGCAACAAGATGGCCCCGGCGCTGCGCAAGGTCTACGACCAGATGTCGGACCCCAAGTATGTCATCAGCATGGGGTCGTGCGCCAATGGTGGCGGCTATTACCATTACAGCTATTCGGTGGTGCGCGGCTGCGACCGCATCGTGCCGGTCGACATCTACGTCCCGGGCTGTCCGCCGACCGCCGAGGCGCTGCTCTATGGCGTGATGCAATTGCAGCGCAAGATCCGCCGCTCAGGGACGATTGAACGCTGATGGCCGTGCTTCATTCCGCCCCGAAGATTGCCTCGCATGAAGGCGTGATCGACGCGATCTCCGAGACGATCAGCGTCTGGCTGCTTGACGCGCGCGAGGCGCATGGCGAGCTCATCTTCAGGGTTCGCCGCGAGGATATCGAGCGCGTCCTGCGCGTGCTGCGCGACGACCATGCCTACCAGCAGCTGATGGAGATCGCGGGCGCGGACTATCCGCAGCGGCCCGAGCGGTTCGAAGTCGTCTATATGCTGCTTTCGCTGACGAAGAACCACCGCATCATCGTCAAGTGCTCGACCGACGAGGATACGCCCGTTCCGACCGTCACGACGCTGTGGCCGAACGCGGGCTGGCTCGAGCGCGAGGTGTTCGATATGTTCGGCGTGACCTTCGCGGGCAACCCGGACCTGCGCCGCATCCTCACCGACTACGGTTTCGAAGGGCATCCCTTCCGCAAGGACTTCCCGATGACCGGCTATACCGAGCTGCGGTATTCGGAAGACGAGAAGCGGGTGGTGTATGAGCCGGTCGATCTTGCACAGGATATGCGGACCTTCGACTTCCTTTCCCCGTGGGAGGGCGCGGAATACCAGCTTCCGGGCGACGAGAAGGCCCAGCAGCCACCGCTTGCCGACGAGAAGAAGCCGCCGGTGAAGGATCCCAAGGTCACGGAAAAGCCCGCCGATACCGGTGCGGGACCGAAGGCGGAAAAGAAAGCCGCCGAAGGCACGGCGGCGAATCCGCCCAAGCTCAAAGACGGCAACGGCGCGCCCGGAGCTCCGGATGCGACCGAGGACAGCCCCGACCGCGCCCCGGCCAAGAGCAACGTGCGAGACACCAAGGGTGCGACCAAGCCTGAAGGCGGTGACGAATGAGCATCGAGATCGAAAAGTCGCCGACCACCGAAGGCGACGTCATCACCAATTACACGATCAATTTCGGCCCCCAGCACCCGGCCGCGCACGGCGTCTTGCGCATGGTCATGGAGCTGGACGGCGAGGTGATCGAACGGATCGATCCGCACGTGGGCCTGCTCCACCGCGGCACCGAAAAGCTGATCGAGCACAAGACCTATCTCCAGGCGCTGCCCTATTTCGACCGGCTCGACTACTGCTCGCCGCTGTGCATGGAGCACTCCTACGTCCTAGCGATCGAGAAGCTGCTCAATCTCGAAGTGCCCGAGCGCGCGCAATATCTTCGCGTCCTCTTCGCGGAACTGACGCGCATTTCCAACCATATGCTCAACATGGGCGCGCACGTGCTCGACGTGGGCGCGTTCACGCCGAACCTGTGGATCATGGACTTGCGCGAAGACTGCATGAACTTCTTCGAGCGGGCGTCGGGCGCGCGGATGCACAGCGCATACTTCCGCCCCGGCGGTGTTCATCAGGACGTTCCGGAGAAGCTGCTGGTCGATATCGGCGACTGGCTCGACAACCGCTTCTTCCAGCTGTTCGACGACGCGATGAGCCTCGTGCTCGACAACCGCATCTTCAAGCAGCGCAATGTCGACATCGCCGTGGTCAGCCGCGAGGACGCGGTGGCGTGGGGCTTTAGCGGGCCCATGATCCGAGCGGCGGGCATTCCGTGGGACTTGCGCAAGAGCCAGCCCTACGACGTCTATGACCGCATGGATTTTGAAATCCCGGTCGGCACGAACTCGGACTGCTACGATCGCTTCATGGTTCGGGTGAAGGAAGTGCGCGAGAGCGCCAGGATCATCAGGCAGTGCCTCGCGCAGATGCCCGGCGGGCCGATCGCGGCGGAAAACAGCAAGGTGGTCCCGCCCAAGCGCGGCGAGATGAAGCAGTCGATGGAAAGCCTCATCCACCACTTCAAGCTCTACACCGAAGGCTTCCACGTGCCCGCGGGCGAGGTCTATGTCGCGACCGAAAGCCCCAAGGGCGAATTCGGCGTCTATCTCGTCAGCGACGGCACCAACAAGCCGTACCGCTGCAAGATCCGTCCGACCGCGTTCAGCCACCTCCAGGCGATGGACATGATGAGCAAGGGCCACATGCTGCCCGACGCGACCGCGATCCTCGGCGCGATCGACGTGGTGTTTGGGGAGTGCGACCGGTGATGGATGACAACTTAGGCATCATTGTCATTCAAGCTGGGACGGTAGCAATGGTCTTCGGCTTGATGGTCATGCCGTATGCAATGTCGCGTCGCGCACACACCCATCGCGCGTTTGCAGCGAAACTCGGAGTGGCCGAGGCCATTGCGTTGGCGGCTTGGTATGTATTCGGCGCGGCAATCGTTATACCTGTGACGCCAATGATCGTCGGACAAGGTTTGCTTGTTGGCGCAGTTGCTGCGGCCGCAGTTTTTGCCGCTTGGCAAGGCTATCTTGGATTGAAAGGTCAAGCGAATGGCTGACCGCACCCCCGCACCCGACACTCCCGAACTGCGCGCGCGCTGGGGCTCGTTCGAATGGACGCCCGCGAACCGCAAGAAGGCCGACTGGCACATCGCCAAGTATCCCGAAGGCCGTCAGAAATCGGCGGTCATGCCGCTGCTTGATCTCGCCCAGCGGCAGGTCGGCGAGGAGACCGATACGCAGGGCTGGCTCCCGCTGCCTGTAATCGAATATGTCGCGAAGTATCTCGACATGCCGGTGATCCGCGTGCTCGAGGTCGCGACCTTCTATTTCATGTACAACCTCAAACCCGTCGGCAAATTCCATGTACAGGTCTGCGGCACGACGCCCTGTATGCTACGCGGGAGCGACGACATCATCGCCGCCTGCAAGAAACGCGGGATGGTGAAGGGCGGAGTGTCCGAGGATGGCCTGTGGACCCTCACAGAAGTCGAATGCATGGGCAATTGCGCGACTGCGCCGATGGTCCAGATCAACGACGACAATTATGAGGATCTGACCCCCGAACGCCTCGACGCCGTGCTCGATGCGCTCGCGGCGGGCGAGCAGCCGAAGACCGGCACGCAGGAGCCGGGCCGCCATACCTCCGAACCCGCTGGCGGGCCGACGACGCTCAAGGAGATGGTCAGCGAAAACCACGATTATCGGGGCGAATGGTGATGGGCGAGAAGGCTGACACCAACAGCGGCATGGGGATCGCGTTCTTCACCATTGGTGCGGGGATGACAATCACGTTTGGCCTGCTGTTCGGTCCGGCCTTCATCGGCATCGGGCTGCCTTTCATGGTGCTCGGGTTCGTCTTCATGGGCAAGAAAGGGGAGGGCGAGGAATGAACGGCGGCACTCTGGCATTCGCGCTGGGCGGGATCATCTGCTTTTTCATCGGCGCCTACCTGTCGGCGACCGACCAATTAAACCTCGGCATTGTCTTCATGGGCGTAGGGCTATTCTTCCAGGTGACCTCGCTCGCGCGGATCAAGGCCGAGAAGAAACGGGCTGCAAGCGCGGCCAGTGAAAGGGATGGCGGCAATGCTGGCCGATAAGGATCGCATCTTCACCAATGTCTACGGCTTCCAGGACTGGGGGCTGAAGGCGGCGCAGGCGCGCGGCGACTGGGACGACACCAAGTCGCTGCTCGCGCGCGGGCAGGATTCGATCATCGAGGAGATCAAGGCATCGGGCCTGCGAGGCCGGGGCGGGGCGGGGTTCCCGACCGGGCTCAAGTGGTCGTTCATGCCGAAGGAATCGAAGGACGGCCGGCCGAGCTTCCTCGTCATCAATGCCGACGAATCCGAGCCCGGCAGTTGCAAGGACCGCGAGATCATCCGCCACGACCCGCACAAGCTGGTTGAAGGCGCGCTCGTCGCCGGTTTCGCCATGCGGGCGCGGGCGGCGTACATCTACATCCGCGGCGAATACATCCGCGAAGCCGAGGTGCTGCAGGCCGCGATCGACGAGGCCTATGACGCGGGGCTTATCGGCAAGAACGCGTCCGGATCGGGCTACGATTTCGACGTCTTCATGCACCGCGGCGCAGGCGCCTACATCTGCGGCGAAGAAACCGCGATGATCGAGAGCCTCGAAGGCAAGAAGGGCCAGCCGCGGCTCAAGCCCCCGTTCCCGGCGGGCGCGGGCCTTTATGGCTGCCCGACGACGGTGAACAATGTCGAGAGCATCGCGGTCGTCCCGACGATCCTGCGGCGCGGGGCCTCCTGGTTCAGCTCCTTCGGGCGCGAGAACAACGCCGGGACCAAGCTCTTCCAGATCTCCGGCCATGTCGAAAAGCCCTGCGTGGTCGAGGAGGCGATGAGCATCCCCTTCCGCGAGCTGATCGAAAAGCATTGCGGCGGCATCAGAGGCGGGTGGGACAACCTTCTCGCTGTGATTCCGGGTGGTTCTTCGGTTCCGCTGGTTCCTGCCGAGCAGATCATGGACGCGCCGATGGATTTCGACGGGCTCAAGGAGCTCGGTTCGGGCCTCGGCACCGCGGCGGTTATCGTCATGGACAAGTCTACCGACATCGTGCGCGCGATCAGCCGGATCAGCTATTTCTACAAGCACGAGAGCTGCGGCCAGTGCACCCCCTGTCGCGAAGGCACGGGCTGGATGTGGCGCGTGATGGAGCGCCTGCGCACGGGCGATGCGGCAATCGAGGAAATCGATATGCTGCACGACGTCACCAAGCAGGTCGAAGGCCACACGATCTGCGCGCTGGGCGACGCGGCGGCGTGGCCGATCCAGGGCCTCATCCGCCATTTCCGCCCCGAGCTCGAGCGGCGGATCGAAGAGCACAACGCACAATTCCAAGAGGCAGCCGAGTAATGCCCAAGGTTACCGTAGACGGTCAGGAAATCGAAGTCCCGGCGGGCGCGACGGTCCTCCAGGCCTGCGAGCTTGCGGGCAAGGAAATCCCGCGCTTCTGCTACCACGAGCGCCTGAGCATCGCCGGCAATTGCCGTATGTGCCTCGTCGAGGTGAAGCCCGGTCCGCCCAAGCCGCAGGCATCCTGCGCGCTGCCGGCTGCCGAGAACCAGGAAATCCGCACCGACACGCCGATGGTCAAGAAGGCGCGCGAGGGGGTGATGGAGTTCCTGCTCATCAACCATCCGCTCGACTGCCCGATCTGCGACCAGGGCGGCGAGTGCGACCTGCAGGACCAGGCGATGGCCTATGGCCGCGGCGGCTCGCGCTACACGCGCGAGAACAAGCGTGCCGTGACCGAGAAATACATGGGGCCGCTGATCAAGACGATCATGACCCGCTGCATCCACTGCACCCGCTGCGTGCGCTTCTCCGAGGAGATCGCGGGCGTCGACGAGATCGGCGCGCTCTATCGCGGCGAGGACATGCAGATCACGACCTATCTCGAGAAAGCCGCGGCGCACGAATTGTCGGCGAACGTGATCGACCTTTGCCCGGTCGGCGCGCTGACCTCGCGGCCCTACGCCTTCGAGGCGCGGCCGTGGGAGCTGAAGCGCACGCTCTCCATCGACGTGTCGGACGCGGTCGGTGCGAACATCTCGCTGCACTCCAAGGGCCGCGAAGTGATGCGCGCGCTTCCCCGGATCAACGACGACGTCAACGAGGAATGGCTGTCGGACAAGGGCCGCTACATGGTCGACGGCCTCGTGAAGCGCCGGCTCGACCGGGTGTGGATGCGGAAGGGCGGTAAGCTTCAGCCGGCGGGCTGGGCCGAGGCGTTCGAGGCGATCGTGGGCCATCTCGGCAGCGACAAGGCGAGCATTGCTGCGGTCGCGGGCGACATGGTTGATTGCGAGACGATGTTCGCGGCCAAGGCGCTGCTCAAGGCGTGCGGCTCCACCCTCGTCGAGGCGCGGCAGACCGGCATGACCTATGACGTCTCGAACCTCGCTGCGGTCAATTTCAACACCGGCTTTTCCGGCATCGAGAGCGCCGACTGCATCCTGATCGTCGGCAGCCACATCCGCTGGGAAGCGGCGCTGGTCCACCCGCGCCTGCGCAAGGCGGTGAAGGCGGGGGCGAAGGTGTTCCTCGTCGGGCCGGAATGGGACACGACCTTCGAAGCCGAATGGCTCGGCAGCGACCTCAAGGTGCTGAACCGCGTGCCCAAGGCTCTGGGTGACGCCATGAAGGCGGCGAAGCGCCCGGCGGTCATCCTCGGCGGCGCGGCTCTGGCCAAGGGTGCGCTCGGCGCGGCGCTCAAGCTGGTCGACAAGTTCAAGCTGGTGCGCGTGCTCGAGGACGGGTCCGCCTGGAACGGCTTCAACGTGCTGCACATGGCGGCGGCGCGGATGGGCTCGCTGATGCTCGGCTTTGCGCAGGAGGGCGGCATGGCTGACCTCGCTGCGGCCAAGCCGAAAGTGCTGCTCAGCCTTGGCGCTGACGAGATGGATTACGAACCCTTCGCCGACAGCCTGAAGGTCTATATCGGCCATCACGGCGACCGCGGCGCGCACGCGGCGGACATTATCCTGCCTGCGGCGAGCTATGCCGAGAAGGACGGGACCTACGTCAACACGGAAGGCCGCGTGCAGTTCGCCGAAAAGGCCGTCTTCGCGCCGGGTGACGCGCGCGAGGACTGGACGATCCTGCGCGCGCTCGCCGATGCTCTGGGCGTTTCGGTTAGCTTCGACAGCTTCGGCGAATTGCAAATGGCGATGATGCGCGAAGTGCCTGCGCTGGGCGAAGAGGGGCTCGCGGATTACGGCGAGCTTCCCAAGGCCGATGCCAGCGCCAAGGCCGAAGGCGTGATCGAGGCCTACCCGATCAAGGATTTCTACCTCACCAACCCGATCGCCCGCGCAAGCGCGGTGATGCAGCGCTGCTCGGCCGAACTGCTGCACGCCGAGGAAGTGAAGGAGGCAGCGGAGTGACCGATTTCTTCCAATCGCTCGGCCTTCCTTACGGATGGGCCTGGACCATCGGCACGCTGACCGCGATCGTGGTCATCTCGCTTGCGATCATGCTGTCGGTTGCGATCGTCATCCTGATCGACCGCAAGGTCCTGGGTGCGATCATGATGCGCAGGGGACCCAACGTTGTGGGTCCGTTCGGCCTGCTCCAGACTTTCGCCGACGGGCTCAAGGTGTTCCTGCAGGAAACCATCATTCCGAGCGCTGCGAACAAGGGCATCTTCCTGCTCGCGCCTATCGTCACTTTCACCGTCGCGCTGGCGGCGTGGGCGGTCGTTCCCTTCTGGGAAGGCGGCGTGGTCGCGGACATCAATGTCGGGCTGCTCTACATCCTGGCGATCTCGTCGCTCGGCGTTTACGGCGTGGTGATGAGCGGGTGGGCCTCGAACTCTAAGTATCCGTTCTTCTCCGCCATGCGCGCGGCGGCGCAGATGATCTCCTACGAGGTCTCGATCGGCTTCATCCTCGTATGCGTCGTGTTGTTCGCGGGCACGTTCAACATGAGCGCGATCGTGATGGAGCAGAAGGGCTTCGGGCTGGGCATCATCAACGGCTATGTTGTGCATCCGCTGCTGTTTCCGATGTGGGTGGTGTTCTTCATCTCCTCGCTCGCGGAAACGGCGCGCGCGCCCTTCGACCTGACCGAGGCGGAGAGCGAGCTCGTCGCGGGCTACCAGACCGAATATTCGAGCATGGCCTTCGCGCTGTTCTGGCTCGGCGAATATGCGAACATCCTCCTCATGTGCGCGCTCAACACCCTGCTGTTCTTCGGCGGTTGGCTGCCGCCGATCGACTGGGCGCCGCTCTACTGGGTGCCGGGGATCGTGTGGTTCTTGCTCAAGACCTTCTTCTTCTTTTTCCTGTTCAGCTGGATCTGGGGAACCGTGCCGCGTTACCGCTACGACCAGCTGATGCGGCTCGGGTGGAAGGTGTTCCTGCCGATGAGCCTGCTCTTCGTCGCGGTGATCAGCGGCTACCTGATGGCGACGGGGCATTTCGAGCGGAACTCGATCCTGAGCGAAGGACCCCCCGCCGTCGCGCCCACCGAAATCGCCAACAACACCCCCGCGCAGCCTGACGCTGTGAGAGGCCAGTCATGACCACCGCAACCCAGTTCATCAAATCGTTCACCCTGTGGGAATTCCTCAAGGCGCACGCGCTGACCTTGAAGTATTTCTTCAAGCCCAAGGTGACGATCAACTACCCCTTTGAAAAGTCGCCGCTCTCCCCGCGTTTTCGCGGCGAACACGCGCTCAGGCGCTATCCCAATGGCGAGGAGCGCTGCATCGCGTGCAAGCTGTGCGAGGCGGTCTGCCCCGCGCAGGCGATCACGATCGAGAGCGAACCGCGCGAGGACGGCAGCAGGCGGACCACCCGCTACGACATCGACATGACCAAGTGCATCTATTGCGGCTTCTGCCAGGAAGCCTGCCCGGTCGATGCCATCGTCGAGGGTCCGAACTTCGAATATTCGACCGAAACCCGCGAGGAGCTGCTCTACGACAAGGCCAAGCTGCTTGCGAACGGTGACAAATGGGAGAGGGCCATCGCGGCCAATCTTGAAGCGGACGCACCCTATCGCTAGGGGCTTCCCGCAAGACACCACAAGGGGGCTTTCGCGAGTCTCCATCCGCCCTTTTCCCGCCTCGGGATTGGGCCACTAACAAGGGATCGGATCGCCGGTATCCGGGCTCGCCAGCGGCGGGCCATGGCCGGCCACAAGCATCATGATACAGGTCCTCGCCTTCTATCTCTTCGCTGCCGTTGTGATCGCGAGCGCGGTGTTCGTGATCCTGTCGCGCAACCCGGTTCACAGCGTGCTGTGGCTGATCCTCGCCTTCTTCAACGCGGCGGGTCTGATGGTGCTGGTGGGCGCGGAGTTCATCGCGATGCTGCTCGTCATCGTCTATGTCGGCGCGGTCGCGGTCCTGTTCCTGTTCGTCGTGATGATGCTCGACATCGATTTCGCGGAAATGCGCGCAGGGTTCATCCGCAACCTGCCGCTGGGCGTCGCGGTCGCGGTGATCCTGCTCGCCGAACTGCTGCTGGTGGTAGGTGCCTACGGCGCGGGCGGGATCGACATCGGCACGCCGGACGGCGCCGGCGCGGCGCCGCTCGGCCTCAGCAATATCGAAGCCCTGGGCGCGCTTCTCTACAGCGACTACATCCTGCTGTTCGAGATCGCCGGGATCATCCTCCTCGTCGCGATGATCGGGGCGATCGTCCTCACCTTCCAACCGCCGAAGCCCGGTGCGCGCGGTCGCCAGAACGTTGGCAAGCAGATCGCGCGCCGGCCGGAAGAGGCAACCGTTATGAAGAACCCGGAATATGGGAAAGGGGTCGAGCTGTGATCGGCATCGAACATTATCTCACGGTGGGCGCGATCCTGTTCGTGCTCGGCGTGCTGGGAATCTTCCTCAATCGCAAGAACGTGATCGTGATCCTGATGGCGATCGAGCTGATCCTGCTTGCGGTCAACATCAACCTCGTCGCCTTCAGCGCCTTCATGGGCGATCTCGTCGGGCAGGTTTTCGCCATGCTGGTGCTGACCGTCGCGGCGGCCGAAGCGGCGATCGGGCTCGCGATCCTTTTCATCTACTTCCGCGGCCACGGCACGATCGCGGTCGACGACGTCAACCGGATGAAGGGCTGATAGTGTCTTTTCCGCGGACCTTTTTCTGCCTGGTGGCATTTGCCGTGGGGACGCTGTCGCTCACAGCCTGCAGTCATGAAGCTGCTGCTCCGGGTGCTTCGCAGGAGCGGGATGCCGTCGATCCGTTTTCGGGCCGTCCTGAGTTCTTTCCTTTGGGCGTATTTCTCCAGTCGCCGCACAAGGCCAGACAATGGGCCGATCTCGGGATGAACATGATCGTGCCTGCCAATGGATACCTGACGCTGGAAGACATCGCTCATCTCCGATCGCTGGGCATGGTCGTCGGCGGCAAGGCGAATGATCGCTTGCCGCTGTCCGAAAGCGGCGAAACGCTCGCCTTCTTCGTGGCCAGGGACGAGCCGGACAATGCGCAGGCCCGCGAGGACGGTTCATGGGGGCCTTGCCTGACTGCAGCCGAACTGGCCGATGAGAGTGCCGAATTGCGTCGGATCGGAGGGGGGCGTCCGGTCCTTCGAAATTTCGGGATGGGCATGGTTCACCCCGAGTGGATCGGACGCGGTTCGTGTGCAGGCGAGACCGACGGTTATTACCCGGCTGCAATCGCATCCGCCGATATCGTTTCTTTCGATTATTATCCCGTGTTTCGCGGCGAACCGCTTGAAGGCGTAGCGCAAGGCGCGCGCCGACTGCGTTCCTACATCGAACTTGGCGGCGGTAAACAGGTCCAGTGGGGTATCATCGAGATCTCTGCGATCAGGGGCGGGGCCAAACCCACGCCTGCTCAGATCCGCAGCATGGCCTGGATGCACATCGCGAATGGAGCGAAAGGTTTGATCTTCTTCCCCTGGCACGTCGGCGAGAAGGGCGAGCGGATCCGCGATGATGCGGCTCTTGCAGATCCGGCCGTGGTCGAGGGGCTCAAGGCCCTGACTGCCGAAATCTCGCAATTCGCCCCGATCCTAAACTCGGGCGACGAAATCGAACCCACCGTCAGCAGCACGCATGCGGTCTCTGCGCTGGCGCGGCGCTTCGAGGACGACGCTTATCTGGTGTTGGTCAACGAAAATTCGAACCCGGCGGATGTGTCGATCGCCCTGCCGGGATATGAGAGCGGTAACGTCGTTCAGCTTCCCGAGAATGGGGCGCCCGCCCGCCCCGCGTCGGGCTTCACCGATACGCTCGACTCCTACGAACCACGGATCTACCGCTTTCGGAGGGGCGATTGATGCAAGCCATCAGCGTTGCTCCCGCTAGTCCGGTCATTTCTATGTGTGTCGACTCCCATCTTTTCACTCTCCCGACAGGTGGCCGCCTGTGAATATCCTATTGATCGTTTTCCTGCCGCTGCTTGCTGCGATCGTCGCAGGGCTCGGCAATCGCATGATCGGCAATGTCGCCGCGAAGACCGTGACGACTGGCGCGCTGTTCGTTTCGGCCGCACTTAGCTGGCCGATCTTCCTCGGGTTCCTGGGCGGGACCGAAGTCGAGCGCGTCGTCCCTGTATTGAAGTGGGTGCAGTCGGGGGACATGACCTTCGACTGGGCGCTGCGCGTCGATGCTCTGACCGCAGTTATGCTGGTCGTCATCAATTCGGTTTCGGCTCTCGTCCATCTCTATTCGTGGGGCTACATGGAGGAGGACGACAGCCAGCCGCGCTTCTTCGCCTACCTCTCGCTCTTCACCTTCGCGATGCTGATGCTGGTGACGGCCGACAACCTCGTCCAGATGTTCTTCGGATGGGAAGGGGTGGGCCTTGCGAGCTACCTCCTCATCGGGTTCTATTTCAGGAAGCCGAGCGCGGGTGCGGCGGCGATCAAGGCTTTCGTGGTCAACCGCGTCGGTGACCTCGGCTTCATGCTCGGCATCTTCGGGACGTTCCTCGTGTTTGGTACGACCTCGATCCCCGAGATCCTCGCCGCGGCGCCTGCCATGAGCGGGTCGACCATCGGCTTCTTGGGCTTTCGTTTCTACACGATGGATATCCTGTGCGTCCTGCTGTTCATCGGGGCGATGGGGAAGTCCGCGCAGCTGGGCCTGCACACCTGGCTGCCCGACGCGATGGAAGGGCCGACGCCGGTCTCCGCGCTGATCCACGCAGCGACCATGGTGACGGCGGGCGTGTTCATGGTTTGCCGCCTTTCGCCGATGTTCGAGACTGCGCCGACCGCGCTTGCCATCGTAACGGTGGTCGGGGCTGCGACCTGCTTCTTCGCCGCGACCATCGGGACAACCCAGTGGGACATCAAGCGGGTGATCGCCTATTCGACCTGCTCACAGCTGGGCTATATGTTCTTCGCCGCCGGTGTCGGCGCTTACGGCGTTGCCATGTTCCACCTGTTCACCCACGCCTTTTTCAAGGCGCTGCTGTTCCTCGGCGCGGGTAGCGTCATCCACGCCATGCATCACGAACAGGATATGCGCTATTACGGCGGTCTTCGCAAAGCGATCCCGGTTACCTTCTGGGCCATGATGGCGGGGACGCTCGCGATCACCGGAGTCGGCGTGCTCTATGTCTTCGGTTTCGCGGGCTTCTATTCGAAGGACGCGATCCTCGAGGCGGCCTGGGCGCGCGGCACCGGCACCGCGCATTTCGCCTTCTGGGCTGGCGCGATCGCGGCGCTGCTGACGAGCTTCTATTCCTGGCGCCTCATGTTCCTCACCTTCTGGGGCAAGCCGCGCTGGGCCGAAAGCGAGCACATCCAGCACGCCGTCCACCACGGCGAGCACAGCTCGGACCACGCCCACCCCGCGCCGCACGAAGACGCCGCGCAGAAGGGTCCGCACGATGTTCCCTCGACCGAGGAGCATGACGGCACAGCCGGTTACCACCCGCACGAAAGCCCGCTTTCGATGCTGGTCCCGCTCGGCGTGCTGACGCTGGGCGCGATATTCGCGGGCTACCTGTTCAAATATCCCTTCATCGACGGCTCTTCCGAAATGGTCGATCCCAATGGCTTTTGGGGCGGCTCGATCTATTTCAACGAGAACCTGATCCACGCGCTCCACGCCGTGCCGCTTTGGGTCAAGCTGACGGCGACCGCCGCGATGCTGGTCGGGCTTGGCGGAGCGATCCTTGCCTATGTCCTGAAGCCCGGCATCCCCGGAGCCTTCGTCGCGCGCTTCTCGGCGCTCCACAACTTCGTCTATCGCAAGTGGTATTTCGACGAGCTCTACGACCGCATCTTCGTGAAGCCGGCTTTCTGGTTCGGCCGCCAGTTCTGGAGGATCGGCGACATAGGCGGGATCGACCGCTTCGGCCCGAACGGCATTGCCTGGGCGGTGCAGCGCGGGTCAGTCGCGGCCAAGTCGATCCAGTCCGGCTATCTCTACACCTACGCACTCGTCATGCTGCTGGGCCTTGTCGCCGCCATGACCTACGTTCTTCTCTAGGGGCCGACACTGTAATGGAAGGCTTTCCCATTCTTACGACCATGATGCTCGTGCCGCTCGTGGGCGCGATCCTCTGTCTGTTCACCAGCGCCGGCGCGGCGCGCGGCATCGCGCTCGCGGTAACGATCGTGACGCTGGCGCTGGGCGCGGTGCTGTGGGCGAATTTCGAAGTCGGCGGCGCGCAGTGGCAGTTCGTCGAAAAAGCCGAGCTTTTCGCGGGCTTCAGCTATGCGCTCGGCATCGACGGCATCGCGCTGATGCTCATCATGCTGAGCGTTTTCCTGATGCCGATCTGCATCCTTGCAAGCTGGGATTCGATCCAGAAGCGCGTTGGCGAATACATGAGCGCCTTCCTGCTGATGGAGGTCCTGATGATCGGCGTGTTCGCCGCGCAGGACCTGTTCCTGTTCTACATCTTCTTCGAGGCGAGCCTTATTCCGATGTACCTCATCATCGGCGTGTGGGGCGGGGACAACCGCATCTACGCGAGCTACAAGTTCTTCCTCTACACCCTGCTCGGCTCGGTCCTGATGCTGATCGCGATGTTCTGGATGGTGGCCGAAGCGGGCACCTCCGACATTCCGACGCTGATGGCTTACGATTTCCCGGTCGGGGCGCAGACGTGGCTCTGGCTTGCCTTCTTCGCGAGCTTTGCGGTCAAGGTGCCGATGTGGCCGTTCCACACCTGGCTGCCGGATGCGCACGTGCAGGCGCCGACGGCGGGTTCCGTGATTCTCGCGGGCGTGCTGCTGAAACTGGGCGGATACGGCTTCATCCGGTTCAGCCTGCCGATGTTCCCCGAAGCCTCGGCAGATCTTGCCTGGTTCGTCTTCGCGCTTGCCATGGTGGCGGTGGTCTACACCTCGCTCGTCGCGCTGGTGCAGCACGACATGAAGAAGCTGATCGCCTACTCGTCCGTGGCGCACATGGCGATCGTCATGGTCGGCCTCTTTGCCTTCAATGTGCAGGGGCTCGAAGGGGCGATGGTGCTGATGCTGTCGCACGGCCTCGTCTCGGGCGCGCTGTTCTTGTGCGTCGGCGTGATTTACGACCGCCTGCACACTCGCGAGATCGACCGCTATGGCGGCCTTTCCATAAATATGCCCTATTACGCGATGTTCTTCCTGTTCTTTACCATGGCCTCGATCGGCCTGCCGGGGACGAGCGGCTTCGTCGGCGAATTCCTCTCGCTGGCGGGGATCTACCAGGTCTCGACCTGGGCCGCGCTGATCTGCACCACCGGCATCATCCTCGGCGCTGCCTATATGCTCTACCTCTATCGTCGCGTTGCTTTCGGCGTTCAGGCAAACGAGGACGCCGCGCGCATGGGCGACCTGTCGGGGCGCGAATGGGCGATGATGGTCCCGATCGTCGCGGTGGTGCTGTGGATGGGTGTCTATCCCGAAAGCTTCATCGCCCCGATGCGTTCGGACATCGCCGCGCTCGACGCGCGCATCGCGTCGGCCGCACCGGAAAGCGACAGTCGGCTTGCCGCCGGCCCGCCGCGAGCGGAGGCGGCCAATGCCTTGCCGCATGAAGAGCACGGTGAAGGGGGAGAGCACTGATGGACTTTCCCGCAAGCTTCGCGCTGATCGCGCCCGAATTGGTCCTGACCGGCACCGGCCTCGTCCTGCTGCTGGTCGCTGCATGGGCGGGCGACAAGGCTGCGCGCCCCATCGCCATCCTCGCTGCGACCGGCCTGTTTGCCGCCGGCTTCCTGCTCGTGCCCGGCCTCCATACCGGCATGGACGGCCCCGGCACGCTCGCTTTCGGGGGGCTTCTCAAGATTGACAGCTTCGCGCTTTTCGCCAAGGCGCTGATCTATCTTGCCGCGATCGCCTGCCTGATGGTCGCGCCGCGCTTCTTCGACAGCGAAGCGGCGGGGCTCGATCGCGGCACGCGCGCCGAATACCCGGTGCTGGTGGTCTTCGCCGTGCTCGGCATGAGCATCATGGTCTCGGCCAATGATTTCATGTCGCTCTATCTCGGGCTCGAGCTGAACAGCCTGTCCGCTTACGTCCTCGCCGCCATCCTCAAGCGCAATGCTCATTCGGGCGAGGCGGGACTGAAGTATTTCGTGCTCGGTGCGCTTGCTTCGGGCATCCTGCTCTATGGGATGAGCCTGCTCTACGGCTTCACCGGCGGGACCAGTTTCGACACGGTGCGCGCGGGGCTGACGGGAGAACTCGCCTATGGCCCGCTGTTCGGCCTGACCTTCGTGCTGGCGGGGCTGGCCTTCAAGATCTCCGCCGTGCCGTTCCATATGTGGACCCCCGATGTCTACGAGGGCGCGCCGACACCGGTCACCGCGTTCTTCTCGACTGCGCCCAAGGTAGCCGCGATCGGGCTGACCGCGCGCGTCGTCTACGAGGTGTTCGGCGCGCAGGTGCTCGCCTGGCAACAGATCGTCATGTTCGCCGCGCTCGCGTCGATCGTTTTCGGCGCACTGGGGGCGATCGGGCAGGAGAACCTCAAACGCCTGCTGGCCTATTCCTCGATCAACAATGTCGGATTCATCCTGCTCGGTCTCGCGGTCGCCAGCGAGGCAGGGGCGTCCGCCATGCTGGTCTACCTCTTCATCTATGTCGCGATGAGCCTCGGCAGCTTCGTCGCGCTGCTGATGCTGAGGAGCGAGGACGGCGGGCTCTACGAAACCTTCGGCGACATTCGCGGGCTTTCGGTGACGCAGCCGGCGATCGCTTGGTGCCTGCTTATCTTCATGTTCAGCCTTGCCGGCATCCCGCCGCTGCTCGGCTTCTACAGCAAGTTCGTCGTGTTCCAGGCGACCGTCGATGCGGGCCTCATCGCTTTCGGCGCGGTCGCCATCGCGGCAAGCGTAATCGGGGCGTTCTACTACATCAAGTTCGTCAAGGTGATGTTCTTCGACGAGCCGGTCGGCCTTGTCACCGGCAAGAGCGGAGGCGGACACTGGGCGCTGCTGTTCCTGACCGCTGCGCTGCTTTCGCCGCTGGGCTACCTGATCACCCCGTCGCTGACCGACCTTGCCGACAAGGCCGCATCTTCGCTGTTTCTGACGGTTTGAACGACGCGCCTTCCCTTCGGATGGTCGAGGAGACGGGATCGACCAATGCCGATCTCGCCATGCTGGTGCGCGAGGGAAGGGCGCCAGGCGAAGGCGAATGGCTCGTCGCGCGCCGCCAGACTGCCGGGCGCGGGAGGCAGGGTCGGCAATGGTTCGACGGCTTGGGCAATTTCATGGGGTCCAGCCTCGTCCTGCGCCTCGACGGCGACCCGACACCTTCGTCGCTCAGCTTCGTCGCCGCGCTTGCTGTTCACGATGCGGCGATGCAGGCGTTGGGCGAAACAGCGAACCTCGCCCTGAAATGGCCCAATGACGTCCTGCTCGGCGGCGGCAAGCTGTCGGGCATCCTGCTCGAAATGGTCGGGCACCACATTGTCGTCGGGATTGGAGTGAATATCGCCCGCGCCCCCGACCTGCCCGACCGGAAAACCGCCGCGCTGGCCGATCACGGCGCTGCACCGGATGTGGAAAGCTTCGCGCGCAGCCTTGCCGATGCCTTCGGCGCTCGTCTCGCCGAATGGCGTGCGGAGGGTCTTTCGATCACGCTCCAGCGTTTTCTCGCGCAATCGATCCACGCCCCCGGTGCGCCGCTTCGGGTGCATGACGGGGAGGGCGCGCCCATCGAGGGCCGCTTCGCCGGGCTGGAAACGAGCGACGGGGCGCTGCGTCTGCGCTTGGCGGATGGCTCCGAACGTGTCATTCGCGCCGGCGACGTGGAATAGGAAGAGGTCACGCACATCATGCTGCTCGCCGCCGATGTCGGGAACACCAATGTCGTCTTCGCCCTGTTCGAGGGGGAGGGCGAGGCGCGCACCGTCCGCGCCCGCTGGCGCATTGCGACCGACCCGCGCCGGACGGGCGACGAGTACGCCGTCTGGCTGCTCCAGCTGCTCAAGATCGAGGGGATCGAACGCTCCGACATCACGCAGATCATCTTCGCCTCGGTCGTGCCGCGCGCCGACCACAACCTCACTGTGCTGTCGCAGAAATATTTCGGCATCACGCCGCTTTTCGCAGGGCACGGCTCAGCGCGCTGGCGGTTCGAAATCGATGTCGACCAGCCGTCTTCGCTCGGAGCCGACCGGGCCTTGAACATCCTCGCCGCGCATCACAAATACGGCGGCGACCTCATCGTGGTCGATTTCGGCACCGCGACCAAATTCGAGGCGATCGATTTTAACGGCACGTACAAGGGTGGCTCGATCGCGCCGGGGATCAACCTCTCGCTCGATGCCTTGGTCGGCAAGACCGCAAAGCTGCCGCGCATCGCGATCCGTGCGCCCTCATCGAAGAGCGTCATCGGTCGCAACACCGAGGATCAGATGCTGATCGGCGTGTTCTGGGGCTATGTCGCGATGATGGAGGGCATCATCGAACGGATGCGCTCGGAGATCGGCCGCCCGGCCAAGGTCGTCGCTACCGGCGGCCTCGCCATCCTGTTCGACGAGGCGACAGAAATCTTCGACCACGTCGATGCCGACCTTACGATCGAGGGGCTCGGCATCCTTGCCGGGCAGGCGGCGCACGACTGACGAAAAAAGAGATACAGTGGACAAGAATTACAAGCCCCAGAACGAACTGCTTTTCCTCGCGCTCGGCGGGTCGGGCGAGATCGGGATGAACGTCAACCTCTACGGCTGCGAGGGCAAGTGGTTGATGGTCGATCTCGGCATGACCTTTTCGGGCGGAGAATATCCGGGGGTGGACCTCGTCTTCGCCGATATCGAATTCATCGAGGACCGCCGCCGCGACCTGCTCGGCATCGTTCTTACCCACGCGCACGAAGACCACATCGGCGCGGTCCCCTATTTCGCGGGGGAGCTGGGCGTGCCGCTTTATGCGACGCCCTTCACCGCCGATCTCGTGGCGCGAAAGCTGGAGGAGGCGGGGCTGCTCGGTGAGGTTGAACTCAACATCATCGAGGAGGATCACGGGCGGATCGAATTGGGCCCCTTCGCCGTGACTTATGTCCCGCTCGCGCATTCGATCGCGGAGGGCAACGCTCTGCTGATCGATACGCCTTACGGCCGCGTCTTTCACACCGGCGACTGGAAGCTCGACGAAGACCCGATCATCGGAGAGCCGACCACCGAGGAGGAACTGCGCGCGATCGGGGACGAAGGCGTGTTGGCGCTCGTGTGCGATTCAACCAATGTTTTCAATCCGAACCCCTCGGGCTCCGAAGGCGCAGTGCACAAGGCGCTGATGGAGGAGGTCGCCCGGCACAAGGGCAAGCGGGTGCTCGTCACGACCTTCGCCAGCAATGTCGCGCGGCTCCAAACGCTGGGCGAAGTCGCGCGCGAGACCGGGCGGCGCGTCTGCGTCGCGGGGCGCTCGCTCGACCGGATCATCGAGGTCGCGCAGGACAACGGCTATCTCGAGGACTTCCCCGAGACGGTCGATTTCGACACCGCAATGGGCCTGCCGCGGGGCGAGGTTCTGATCCTCGCCACCGGGGGCCAAGGCGAACCGCGCGCTGCGCTGGCCCGGATCGCGGAAGGGAACCACCCGCTCGAACTGGTGAGCGGTGATGTCGTGCTGTTCTCCTCGCGTCAGATCCCCGGCAACGAGATCGCCATCGGCAAGGTCCAGAACCAGCTCGCCGCGCGCGGCATCACGATGGTGACGGACCGCCAGAGCCTGATCCACGTCTCCGGTCACCCCGGTCGCCCGGAACTCGAAGCGCTCTATTCATGGCTGCGCCCGCAGGTGCTCGTGCCCGTGCACGGCGAGATGAAGCACATGACCGAACAGGCGCGGCTCGGACGGGAGTGCCAGATCCCGCGCGCCGTGGTGCAATCGAACGGTGACATCGTGCGCCTTGCGCCGGGCGAGCCGGGGCGGCTCGCGCAGGTGCGTCATGGTCGCCTCGTACTCGACGGCGACATCATCGCGCCGTCCGATGGGGAGGCCGTCGTCATGCGCCGCCGGATCGCGCACGAGGGCGTCGTGATCGTCGTGCTGATACCCGGAGAGCGCCCGCTGATCGAGGCCATCGGCCTGCCGCTCGACGAGGACATGGCGGATTTCATCTCCGAGGCGCAGGAGGACATCCTCGCCGCGGTCGGCAAGCTCAAGGGCAAGGACGCGCGCGACGCGGCTGCGATTCACGAGGCGGCGCGTCTCGCGGCGCGCCGGGCGGCCCAGCGCTGGTCGGGCAAGCGTCCACAGGTCCGCGTCCTCATGCCGGGAGCCTAGGGTGATGGCCTGGACCTCGATCCTTGCGATCTACTTCCTCGTCTGGATTGCTACAGCTTTCGTCATGCTGCCTTTCGGGGTTCGCACAGCGGACGAGGAGGGGGTCGAGACCGTCCCCGGCCAGGCCGAAAGCGCGCCGGTCAATTTCAGGCCGGGCCGGCTCGCCCTGCGCGCGACCGCTGTAGCCGCGGTGCTGACGGGAGCCTACGTGCTCAATTACGAACAGGGCTGGATCACGGCGAAGGACATCGACCTCATGCCCGAGCCGCCTGCCGATCTGCAGCGCTAGTCGCGGAAGCGTTCGATCGCTTGGGCGAGCACGACGTAGAGCTTGCCGGCATCCGACCCGAGCACCGTCACGCCCAGCGCGTTGCCGTCGCGGGTCGAGAGCATCGCGCGCAGCATCGCCTCGAAATCGTGGATATAGCGAGCGACCGCCTGCTTGAAATCCTCGTCCGACTGGTAAAGTTCAGCGATCCGTTTCGCATCGCCGCTGTCGACCAGACGGACAGCACGCCGGGTGAAGATGCCGCGATCACCTTTTAGGTAGGCGTCCCACGCCGTGTCCGCCACTTCGCTCGAGAGCGCGGAGGCAATGTCGATCGAGGCCGAGTTCAGGCTGTCCGTGATCAGCGCCATGCGCCGGGCGAAGTCGTTGTTCACTTTCTCCTCGGCCAACTCGCGCGCGCGCGCGATGCGTTGCTCGAGATTGCCGGCGAGTTCGTTGACCTTGGCGAGCTGGTCGCGCAGCTGCGCAGCCGCCTCACGTCCGACGCCCGAGGCATGGGCCGCGGCCTGTTCGATCCTGCCGATCGCCTCGGCACTTTCGCTGCGCAAGGCGCGATCGAGCGCTTCGACCGCCTCTGCGCCCATTCCTTCGCCGAGCCGGGCAAGCCGTTCGCGCGCGCCTTCGTCGAGAGTGCGAAAAGCCGCCTCGGTCGCAGCGCGCAATTCCTCTAGACCCGCGCGCACGCGGTCCTGCGTTTCCCCGCCGAGCCGTTCGCTTTCCTCGACCAGTCGCTCGAACCCGCCGCGCAGGCCCCCGAGCCGGGCAAGCGTCTCCTGCGAACGCTCCTCGAGCCGCTCGGCCAGCTGCCGGATCGACGCGTCGGTCGCTTCGATCTCGTCCTTGGTCCTGATGAGATAGTTCGAAAGCTCGCCGCCGTTCTCCTTCGCTGCGAGCATCAGGGCACTGACTGCCTGTGTGCGCTGCTCGACACTCGAAAGGCCACCGGTTGCGCCTTCGATGGCGCGGGGCAGGTCTTCGCGGGCGTGGCGCGCGCCGGACTGGATGATCTCGAGCAGCCGAACCCCCGCCTCGGTCAGTTCTGCCAGCTGGCTTTCGGTCTCGGCCAGTTCGCGTCGCCGCTCCGCCAACTGCTGTCCCAGTTCGTCAAGCCCGCTCCCGAGCTGTTCGCGCGTCCTATCCGATGCCTGCGCGATCTCGCCGATCAGGGCGCCGAGCCGTTCGACCTGTTCGCCGACATCGCGACCGTGCGCGACGAGTTTCTCGGTTTCCTCGGCCTGTGCTTCGCGCCGCTGCGCCATTGCTTCGTCGAGGTCGGCGAGCCGCTGTGCGAGGACTTCGCTCGCTTGTGATTCGCGCGTTTCGAATTCGTCCTGGCGGCGGCGCATTTCCTCCATGAAACGGCGGTCGCGCGCCTCGAGCCGGTCATCGAAACGTCTCGCTTCCTCGTGCAGTTCGGCGAGCCGTTTGCGCGCGGCGTCCATTGCCTGCCGATCGAGCCCCTCGAGCGTTGCAATGGTCTCGGCGATTTCATCGTGTACCTGTGCCTTCGCTTCCCGGAGCCGGGCGAGCGCCGCGTCTTCGCCTTCTCGCAGCTCCTTCGCTGCCGCAATACTCTCCTCGCGCAGGGCCGCCACCCGCTCACGCAGGGCGGAAAGCGCCTCCCGCTCGGCTTCATCGAGCGACGCCCGATAGGTCTCCGCTTCCTCGCCGAGCGCTTTGAAGCGGCCCGCGGCGACCTGCTCGATCGCGGCAAGCTGGCTTTCGAAATCGGCCAGAGTCTCGGCCACTTTCCTGCCAAGCCCGGAAACCTGGTTCGTGGTCGCCGAGCCGAACTCGTTGAGCCGCTCGAACCCTGCGATCAGTTCACCGAGCTGGCCCTGCGCCGTGCGCCCGGCATTGCCGATCTGGTTGGTGACGTCGCGCGCCGAATTGGCGATCACGGGCAGGTCATCGCGCAGCCGGTTCATGTTGGCGAGTGCGGTTTCGCTGGCCGATCCGATCGCGTCCACCTGCGCGCCGTTATCGACGATCAGGCGCTGCAATTCGCCCGCATGGGTCGAGATACGCTCGCTCGCGATGCGGCCGAGCGATTCGAGTTCGCGCGATTGGGAGGCAAGGAATTCGCGCGCGAGACTGAGTTCCCGGTTGACCACAGCGAGCCTCCCTTCAAGCTCGGCGCTTTCGCGGCTGAGCAAGGCGGCGGACGCGGCGAAACGCTTTGCCTCGGCGCGCGAATTGCGCACGGCGACGAGATAGGCGACGCCGACCAGCAGTACGGGAGCTGACCAGTCGATGATCCAGTCAGCCCATTGCGAAGGCGCTGGGGCAAGGCCCGCGGAAAGCTCGCCGCGCAGCGCCCAGAGATAGAAACCCGTCCAGCCCACGATCGCCAGAAGCGCCAGCGCGGGCGCCACCCAGCCGAAGCGCGAAACCCCAGGGTCGGCCGGATCGCTTGCCGCTTCTGCCTCGCTCCAATCCTCGTCCGGAGCTTCGTCCTCGAGCAGGATCGCCTCACCCTCCTCGCCGTCTGTTTCGGCGGAGACGGATTCGTCCCCTGTATCCCGAGGCTTATCGCCGCGGCCAATTGACCTGATATGGTGTCCACCCGACATGGCCGATCAATACCACACACCGGGACATGATAAACCCCGCTTTAACTCCATCCCGGATATGTGTCCGACATGGCTCATGAAAGCGGTGCCCTCGATGCAACGATCGCGGCGGCTGCGGGAGACGACCCGGCGCTGATGGGCGAGTTGCGCAACGCCTTCCTCGAAAGCGCGGCGAGACAGCTCGATCTCCTGCGGCGCTCGCGCTGCGATGGCAATTGGAACGTAGCCGCCCTGCGGCTGAAGGGACTCGCGGCGAGTTTCCATGCCGAGGAATTGCTGCTCGCCGCGGAAAACGCGCTCGCCTCGGCTCCCGGTGAACCGGCGGCCATTCGTGAGATCGAGCGCGTGCTCGCCCGGTTCTCCGGCCGACCGCAAGCCTGAACTGCGCAAAATCGCGACGAAATGACTGCCTGCCGGTTGAAGGGGGGCAGGGCAGGGGCGTAGCAAGCGGGCTCCACGGCCTGGGGACAGGACTTTGCGTACAGCCCTTCTGGCGGCTCTCGACCATGGTGACGACGGAGCCTTGCGCGCCGCGCTGATGCTGGGCGGGCGCAGCGTGCTGGCCCGGCAGGGGGAGGTGGTGCGCGCGCTCGGCTGCGAGCGGGTGATCTGCCTGACCGAGCGTTTCGGGGAGGAAATCCTTGCCCTGCAGCGCATGGTCGAGGCCGATGGCGGCGAATTCCACGCGCTGCGCTCCGGCCTGCAATTGCCCGGCATAGTGCGAGCCGAGGACGAACTGGTGGTGATGCTCGACGGGCTCGTGCCGCAGCGCGATGCCGTTGAGGCGGTGGTCTGCGCGGAAGGGGAGTTGGTGCGGGGCATCGTCACTCTCCCTGCGAGCCACCCGCTCGCGCAGGCCCACCCGCACGCATTCGAGCGGATCGACCGCGATCGCAGCTGGGCCGGAGTGTTCGTGATGCGCGCGGCGCCGGTGCAGCAGCTTGCCGACCTGCCCGGCGACTCCGCGACGATCCCGCTGCTTCTCCGGCTCGCCCTGCAGGCGGGGACGCCGTGTCGCGCGCTTGATACCCAGGCTCTGGGCGAAGGCGACTGGCTGTTCGCTACCTCGCACGCAGGGCTCGCTGCGCGCGAGCAGGCCATGGTGGACAGCGCGCTGGTCGAAGCGCCGTGGACCGGCCCGGGGCGGGCACTGGCGCAGGAGATCGCCCGCCGGCTTGCTCCACGCGGGCTCTCAGCGGGGCCCTTGCTGGGGTCGGGGGCGGCGCTCGTGCTTCTCGTGCTCGGCGCTGTCCTTGCCGGTTTCGGTTTCGGCACGACCGGTCTTCTTCTTGCGGTGCTGGGAGCCTTTGCGGGAGCCTGGATGGAGGCCGCCGCCAGCCTTGCGCGCGGGCTCCTGGGCGGATCGCGCAGGCGGATCCCGTTGCGTGCGATGGGAGCCGCCCTCGACGCGCTCGCAGCGGCAGTGCTGGTGTGCGCGCTCCTTTTCGGTTCCGAAGTGACCGAGCCCGATATTGCCGAGGCGGCCCTGGGACCTTTCGCGATCGGCCTCGCAAGGCTGGCGGCCCGCGAGCGCCCCCCGCTAGAGCGCGCCTTCTGGGAGGACCGTACGGTGCACCTTGCGGTCTTCGCATCGGCGGCCGGGCTGGGCGTGCTCGCCCCGGTGCTGGCGCTTTTCGGGCTCGTCGCGCTGGTGCGATTGCTGCTGCGCCAGGGCCGCGTTTGAGCTAACGCAGACTTAACTATAACCCTGTAACCGGCACAATATGGCGCAGACTGCAACGAGCACGTCCGGGGATTTCACGAGTGTCGAGAGCCTCCTGAGGGAGGAACTCGCCAGTGGCGATCGCTCGCTGCGCGGTGTCGCGCCCGTGCTTGCGCATATGCTGGCAAGCTCGGGGCACACGCTGGTCAGCGATGCGGTCGTCGCGCGGGTGCGCGGAATGCTCGACCATCTTGCGCGGCAATTGCTCGCTGCGGAGCGGGCCGAAGTGCTCGGCACGGCGGCGGGTGGACCTGCCGAACCTGCGGATGTTGTCGATGCGCTTGCCGAAAGGCTTGCGGCGAATCATGTCGTGCTCGGCCATTCCTACGTCCTTGCGATGGAAAGCCATCTTGCCGAACGGCTCGAGCGGCGCGCCTCGCTCGATCCCGTGCTGAGTCCGCTGCTGCAGGAACTCATCGCTTCGGAAAAGCCCGCGATTGCCGAACTCGCCATGGCGACGCTGGCCGCGCAATCGCGTTTCATCCAGAGCCAGCGCCGCATGGATATGCCGCTCGCCGAGCTTCCGGCGGAGCTCTTTCTCGGCGTACTCGAGTGTTGGGAAAGCGCAGCGCGGGAGCGTGAGCGCGGCGGTTTGCCAAGAGGAGCTCTCGATCGTCTGAAGCGCTCATACGATGAGGGTGCGAGCCGGGCGGGGCTGCTCGCGCGGCTCGTTTCGGCGATGGGCAATGGGGCGCTCGCCGCGCTCGAACTCGAACACGCCGGCCTCGCTCTGTTCGCCAGCGCGCTCGCCTCGCTCTCCCGGCAGCCGCGCGACAACGCCGTGATCGCCTGCCACCAAAGCCAGGCCGCACGGCTTGCTCTGGCCTTTCGCGCTGCGGGCCTCGATGCGGCTGCGATCGAGCGCCAGTTCCTGCTGCTCGAACCGGGGATCAGCGTGCCCGAGGTTATCGGCGATATTGCGCCCGACCGCGCGCAGGCGATCCTCGCGCGTTCCGAGGCGGGGGTGGTGGATAGCGAGCGATGATCGAGCGCGGCGACACCCTGCTTGCGGCGCGCGGGCTGACCGATGCGCGCGACCGTCTCGTGACGGCGGACGAAGCGCTTGCCGAGCTCCAGTATGCCTGCGGGGGAAGCGTGCCGGGTGTGCTGGCGGTTCCGGAACTGCTCGATCTCGTGCGGCAGGCGCGCACTATGGGTCTGCGCCTCGCGAGGGAATTCTCCGCCCATGATGGGGAGGAGATGATAACCGGGTTTGCTCGCATTCATCCCGTGCCCGAAAGCGAAGGCGGAGGCTGCGAAGTGCTGGTCGAAAACTGGCAGCGCCACCCCGGTGCTCTGGCCGCGGCGGGCGAATTCGCAGAACAATTCGACGCGATCGATCGCGCCAGCGCCGAGGCGAGCGGGCGGCTCGATCCGCGCCAGCGGGTGCAGTTCGTGAGCGCGGGCGCTCCCGATGCCCGGGCGCTCGAACAGGCGGTGGCGACGGAGCCGGGGAGGGTGTGGACCGACTACGTCACGCTCGAGGATCTCGCCCATCGCCAGCCGATGCACTGGCGTCTGCTCGACGGAGTCTGTTGCCGCATCCCCGGATCCGAGCGCCGCTGGCGCGTCAGGCTGCTGCCGGTCGGCACGGTCAGCACCGCGCCGGCCGGGTTTGAATGGCTGCTCGTCCCCGATGAGCCGCTGGCCGATGTCGGCGAGCAGCCCGATGCGGATGACGCGGAGGGGATCGCCGGGCAGAGCCGCATGATCGGCAATGCGCTCACCCCCATCCTGCGCCAGCCGATCGCGCGGATTATCGCCAATGCCGAGACGATCCGCGCGCGGCTCGCCGGGCCGCTGCGCGAGGAATACACCGAATACGCCGGGACGATCGCGGCGGCCGGACAGCACCTTTCAGTGATGCTCGATGACCTTGCCGATCTCGAAGTGGTAGAGGCCCCGGGCTTTCGCACTGCGCGCGAGAAAGTCGACCTCGTCGATGCGGCGCGCCGGGCGGCGGGTATCCTGGGCGTGCGGGCGCAAGCGCGCGACATCGCGCTCGAGTTGCCGGGCGAGGGCACGACCTGTCTCGCGACGGCCGAGTTCCGCCGCGTCCTGCAGATCCTGATCAACCTCGTCGGAAACGCGATTGCCTATTCCCCCGCGGAGAGCCGGATCGAGGTGCGCGTCCATGACGTGCACGAGGGGCGGGTGGCGGTCAGTGTCGCCGACGAGGGGCCGGGAGTGACCGAAGAACAGGCCGAACGCATCTTCGATAAGTTCGAACGGCTCGGGCGCGACAATGACGGGGGGTCGGGGCTGGGCCTCTACATCTCCCGGCGCCTCGCCCGCGCGATGGGCGGCGACCTTACCGTATCGAGCGGCGAGAGCGGCGGGGCGGTGTTCCGGCTCGATCTGCCCGCCCATGGGACGGACCAGACGGCCTAGCGCCGCGCGATCCGCGCGCTCGCCCAGACCAGCAGGGCGCCTATTGCAGCGGTGATCCCTCCGTAAAGGGCCCATTCGCGCTGGGCCAGCATGAAGCTGCCGGGCGGCCACATCACGATGCCGAGCCCCTGCAGCGCCCACAATATTCCCGAAAAGACAAGGGCGGCCCCTGACACCTGCACTGCAAGCACAAGCAAGGACCGCCCCATCGACCTGGTTCCTGCCAAGCCTTATCGCTTGTCGATCGGCACGTAATCCCGCTCGGTCGGGCCGGTGTAGAGCTGGCGCGGACGACCGATGACCTGGGCGGGGTCGGAGATCATCTCGTTCCACTGCGCGACCCAGCCCACGGTGCGGGCGAGGGCGAAGAGCGCGGTGAACATGGTGGTCGGGAAACCGATCGCCGACAGGATGATGCCGGAGTAGAAGTCCACGTTCGGGAAGAGCTTCTTTTCCTTGAAGTAATCGTCATTGAGCGCGATCTCCTCAAGCCGCAGCGCGGTTTCGAACACTGGGTCCTGAACCTTGAGCGCGTCGAACACCTCGCGCACGGTCTTCTGCATGACGGTCGCGCGCGGGTCGTAGTTCTTGTAGACGCGGTGGCCGAAGCCCATCAGGCGGAACGGGTCGTTCTTGTCCTTGGCGCGCTCGATATAGTGCGGGATCTTATCCGGCGTGCCGATTTCGCGCAGCATATTGAGCGCCGCTTCGTTCGCGCCGCCATGCGCCGGACCCCACAGGCAGGCGATGCCCGCCGCAATGCAGGCGAACGGGTTGGCGCCCGACGATCCGGCCAGTCGCACGGTCGAGGTCGAGGCGTTCTGTTCGTGGTCGGCATGGAGGATGAAGATCCGGTCCATTGCCCGTTCGACCTCGGGCACGACTTCGTATTCCTCGGCCGGAACGCCGAAGGTCATGCGGAGGAAATTGCCGGTGTAGGACAGCGAATTGTCCGGCTGCATGAAGGGCTGGCCGATCGCGTATTTGTACGCCATCGCCGCGATGGTCGGCATCTTGGCGATCAACCGGTGGCTCGAAATCTTGCGATGTTCCGGATCCGAGATGTCGGTGCTGTCATGGTAGAACGCCGAAAGTGCGCCCACGACA